>NZ_JBEYTS010000026.1:0-109807 GCF_040643155.1 Streptomyces sp. NPDC047453
GCGGCGTCACGCGACGGCCCGTCCTCCAACGGCAGAGGACATTACGGGCGAACAGCCGCACCGATCAGCGACCGAAACCCGCTGACGAATCGAGGTTAGCTCAAACGGGTTGTTTCTGTTTACCGAGGGCGGTCGCTGGCGGGATCGTCTTGCCGCTTAGGGACGCTGCGGACGGCTCAATCGCCACTCACTCGCGATCAGTGCGCATCAACGACAAAGAGCGGGACCCAGTGAGACTGGGTCCCGCTCTTCGCGTTAGGCATCTGCGCTGGTCAACCGCATGATCGTGCTGGTTGAGGCGAAGTGCCCCCGGCAGGATTCGAACCTGCGCACACGGCTCCGGAGGCCCCTTGTGAATTCTCCATCCGCGCTGGTCAGAGGTCCGTAGGGCTGCTGGCGAGCCTTCGCCGTCCACGTATAGTCCGCAGTCCGGCAAAAGCGATTCAACCACTGGCCCTCTGGATGCTGGCGTCGCTGTCGCCACCTGATGGCAAGCCCTTCTGAAGTCAGCGTGCCGCTCGGTCAAAAATGAGGAAAGCGGGCTCAAGGATCTTGGACATCGACGTGTTCCGCGAGCGCCCAGCGGTCGGCCGACGAGATCGATCCGCACGGACCTTTCACGTGACCAGGGACGACGGTGGGGAAATTGAGGGTGAAGTGTTAATTCGGGAGCTATCGTCGACCCATGAGATCAACTGCTCGGCAGCGACTGTCTGTTCGCCTGGGTGCTGCACCTGCACTAACCCTGGTGGAGGGGGTGCCTGCGTCCCTCGAACCTGCCCTTCGCAGGGCGGTGTGTCCGCGTGCCGCTGCTGCCGAGCAGGCTGGACCGTAAGTTCAGGGCCTAGTGGCGGGGCGAGGTTGGGCAGCGGTAAGGGCTGTTGGTCTGAGGGGGAGCCAGCCGTCGGCGGCCGATGACTGAGGGAAGGCGGCCGAGAAGTTCTGCTCGCGTCTGAGCGAATAGTTGACGATGGCCAGGAGCAGCATGAACGCGAAGACCGATAAACGTCTTCGTTGGCCGGTCCGGTGTTTGAGGGGCAGCCTCGAATCCGATGAATGGCACTATTTGGGGGGCCTGGTGGACCTGGATATCCTGTACGCACGTGAGAACGCGCTGGCGCGAGCGTTTCCTCACGGTATGATCAACAGTTTTTCGCAGATGTGGGCGTGGGGAGCTCAGCAGCATCTCGCCGGCGCCTACAAATCTGAAATCGCTGAAAATGCCGTGTCTTTTTTGATTGGCGTCCGCCAGATCGAGAGTCTTGCCGAGAGTGGCTCTGTAACGCCAGGGACTTGGTTTCACTACTCAGGTCCGGCGCGTTTCGACTGGAATAAAGATCGCCGAACCGGTTCCGTGGAGATCGTGCACCCTCGGTTGGGCGTTACGCTGCGGGCATCATTGAGAGCAGATTCTATGCTCACCACCACGTCATGGGTAAATCTTAAAGGTTATGTGGAGAATACGTTTCTGCTGGGCCGGGTTGAGGCGTCCGGTGGATTCGACGCCTATGCGGTGGGGCATAAGAATCTCTTCCCAGAGTTGGTGGACTCCAGCAGCGGATTCAGGATGACCGGTCATCTGATTCGAGCAGGATTTCCTGAAGTCGAATTCGGCAATCTGACTGCATTCGTCGAAAGATTGATCACTGTCTATGAGGACGCTCTTCGCCTTTGCCGAGGGTGGAGCCTTGTCGGCGCAGGCGGTGCAGTCGACGAGAGGAGTTGCCAGGTCCTCTTTGACATCATCGCTAGGCATGCTGTGGAGCAGATCCTAGTAGATCGCGAAACGGAAACCGGACTCGGCCCGGTAGATTTCACTGTGTCTGGGCTCGGTGAGCGGCACGGAATAGAGTTCAAAGTGTACAGGGGGGATCTCTCCGGGGTAGAAAGGGGCCTAAAGGTTCAGCTACCTACTTATATGAAATCAAAGAAGCTGGGTCGGGGGTGGCTTCTGGTGATTCTTTCTGGTGCCGCTGGCCCAAACTCAGACGTTGTCGAACTAGAGGCTAAACTTCGCACGCTTAACACTGATGACACAATCGAGGTCCGAGTATTGGATGCCCGCCCTCAGATATCGGCGTCGCGGAGGGCTGAAGCTATTTAGTTTGTGATCTGGGAGACTTGTTACTCCGCGTGCCAAGCATGAGCTTCATTCTGTTCGCAGTCCGTAGGTCATCAATCATTAGGGGAATGGTGAGCCAGGACCGTGCTGTGTCGACTCACCGTTAAGCGCCCCCCACGGCCCCAGGACAGCCTGGGAGGACGCTTGTAGGGCAGGGTCCCAGGCAGCGCTAAAGAGAGCTAGTTCGAGGACGTCCGGGGCTGCGGACCAGTCGATCAACGTGGCTGCGAGCTGGTTGCTCTACAGGCGCACATCTCAGAGCGGAAACCCGTATATCTCCTTAGATGACCCAGAGGGTCTCGATAGTAGACCCCAGCCGTTAGCTGCGAATTGATCAACAAGCAGAAATGCCTTCCCAAGGTCGTTCAGTGTCAACTCAAGCCGCCAGTATTCGATCTCCCCACACGCGTTGGCGTAGGGTCGCAAGTCTTCGAGCTGACCAGGGGTCCAGTCATATTCGGCCTCTTGATATGTCTCCTCGTGGAGGGTCACATCGGCCCAGGCGAATAGTGGAGGGACGGCTTCGCTATAGGGTTCGGACCCTAGATAGACATCCCATCTTGCTATGGACTCGGGTGCATTCCCATCCTTGTGGTCGATTCCCAAAGAAATCGTCCCGCGCCCCGATATTTTGTTCACCCACTCTTGGATGTCGATCACTAGGCGCTCACCGTTGCCGAGTAGTTCCATCCATGGACGCGAAAGCCGTAGATCGCGAATTCGCAAAGAATAAGAGTTTCCCAGGGCTGCTCTTGCAAGCGGCCGGCATGCACTTTCATCCAGCACGTGGCGCTTTGGAACGAGAAGCTTCCATCCACCTCTGGACGATTCCATGAGATGTTCACTACTGGCCAACTGCCAATGACAGGTTTGAGTGTCTGGGTGGTAGAGAATCACAACCACCGGCAGAGAGTGGTTCATCCAGTACTGGACGTGCTTCGACTCCGGCCGGAACCACCAGCCGCCTGGCGTCGGCTCGCGAAAGAAACTTTCCCCGCTCTTTATCTGCAAGGCAAGAAGTCTACCGCGTACATATTTTCCATCAACGACCTCTACTTGAGCATCGATGCCATAATCATCATTCGGCTGTTCGCGGAAAAGCCAATCGAGCTTACTCTGTACGGCCAATTGAGTCTGGGTGACTCCGATGCTCCCAGTTCGGGCCGATGCCTTTCTCTCCATGACGATCCTTCCTGATGGAAAATCCGCCTGACCGAGGTGGAGCGTCCTTCAAGGTAGTCTCTCGAAGAGTTCGGGCAGAGGGACGGAGGGTAGCCGACTAACTCAGCCGGCTTCCTCACCACGAGCGTCTCGGTATAGTCGCGCCGACTGCGGCGAACAGGCTGCTGTCAGTGTGGGGCTCGGGGTCGCTTCCGCGTATGGAGCGGACGACCGCCTCGGGTTAGCACGTTGGAGGGTACGTCCTCCCTCAACGTCCTGACGTCTCACGGTCCCCGGGTCGTCGCAGGGCCCCTGGTCGTCAGGGGTACGCCCCTTGTCAGCTACTCGAGGATGTCCAACGGCGGCAGGGCATTCACGATTTTCATCGTCTCCAGGCTGACTGTGACGATCCGCTTGAGCAGATCGATGATGTAGCGCGGGTCGTCAGACCAGTCGTTGGGGTCGTTGACGATCTCCGAGGCCTTGTCGACCTTGACCTGGTAGCGTTCGATGATCCACTCGATCGCGGAGCGGGCACCGAGCTGGTAGTGGTACGCCTCCTCCGGGATGTTGGTCAGCTTGACCCGAGTGTTGTAGACGATCGTGGATCGGTCAGCCTGACCCTTCACCTTCGGGATCTTCATCTTGGTGACCCGGTACAGCTCGGTCGCGGGCGTGGCAGTCGCGTCACCGGTCACCGTCTCGACGATGCCCTTGTACGGCTCGGCCTGCTCGTAGTCCAAGTGCAGCTTGGCGAGCGAGTGGCCGGCCGCGGCGAAGCCGTGGAAGTCCTGGACCTTGGGGATGCGGGGCAGGGACTTCTTCAAGTCGGCAGCGAACTGCGCCCGGTAATCCAGAGAGTGGAGCAGGGCGTAGGTGTAGTAGAAGATGTCGTCCTTCGTAATGGAGGGGTCCTTGTAGGCGTCGCGGTACCCTGCAAGTGCGGCGTCGGTGATGTTGTCGACGCGCTCGTAACCTTCGCCCTCCCCGAAGTCAAAGCCACCGTCGACCGCCAGTTCCCGGTACGAGTAGCGAGGGTAGAACTGACCCGTACCAGAGCCCCAGGTTGCAAGATCAGGGATGTGGTCGACTGCGAGCACAGAGAAGGGCTTCCCGCTGCCCGAGCCCGTTGCGTAGAAGCCGAAGTTCTCATGCTCATCCGTCGGGAAGAGCCGAGGCAGCTGATACGTCATGTCGTTCAGCCGCGAGTGAAAGTACAGCTTCTGCTTGGTGAAGGGTCGGTAGGAAGCCGTGACGATGCAGGCGGCGTCGTAGACGTACTTTTGTCCCTTGGAGAGCCTGGTCTTGTCGGCGCGGTTCCAGCTGATCTTCTTCGGGTCAGTGTCGATCCACTGCTCCACGTCCTTGACGCTGGGCACGCCGACTCCGCTGGCCTTGCAGTGGGCGTGGAATCCCTGCACCTGGTCGTTGTAGAAGTCGATCATCGACTCCATGTCGGTGCGGACCTTCTCCTCGGAGAAGTTGTAGACCCAGGCGTCGCGGGCTGAGTTGAGACCGCTGGAGTAGAGCGCGAAGACACACTGGCTGGCGAGGATCTTGTCCTTGTCACCGATCGCCTGGAATGCGGCGTAACTCTCGTCTCGCTGGTTGATCCAATCGCCCTCGGCGTTCGGCGCGATCTTCTTCCACTCCACGGTTTCCAGGCTCTGGGTGCGGAGCGTGCTCAACTTACCCTCACGGGTGAGATAGTCGCCGATGTCGCGGTAGTGCAGTTCGCAGCCCGCTCCGGGGGTGCCCGTCTTGCTGCCCTTGACGAGAATCAGGATGGCGACGGTGTTGCGGCTGCCCGACTCGAAGACGTTACCCGCTTCCTTCTTCCGCTGCTCCCCGGCGGTCCGCGCGTTGCCTCGCAGGTTGTAGCAGTAGATCGCATCGAACTCGTTGACTAGAGACTTGCGCAGACCGTCTGCGCTGGTCCCGTCGATGTAGCCGCCGTTGGAGACAAATGCGACGATGCCTTCGCTCGTGATGCGGTCCGATGCCCAGCGGATGGCTCGGATGTAGGAGTCGTACAGCTTGTTCTTGTTACCGACCGCGGACTCGGCCACATACGTCTCGGCGATGCGGGCGTCTAGCACCTCGTACTTGAGGTTCTGGTTGTTGTCGTTGACGCTGTCCTGTCCCACTGAGTAGGGCGGGTTGCCGATCACGACGGTGATGGGCTGCGTGCGCTGTTTCCTGGCCCGCTCGCTGTTGCCCTCCAGTACGTCCATGCCGTCGAGCTTGGCCGTTCCTTCGGCGAGTTGGAATGTGTCGGTTAGGACGATGCCCTCGAACGGCTGGTACTCGCCGCCGGTCAGATCGTGGAAGGCCGCCTCGATGTTGACGGCCGCGATGTAGTACGCCAGCAGCACGATTTCGTTGGCGTGCAGTTCGCTGGTGTACTTGCGCAGCAGATCCTCTGGCTTGATCAGGCCGGACTGGAGCAGTCGCACGGGGAACGTGCCGGTGCCGACGAACGGGTCGATGACGTGGACCTTCTGGTCCGAGAGCGACCGTCCGAAGTGCTTGGTCAGCGCCTGCTCGGTGGAGCGGATGATGAAGTCGACGACCTCGACCGGGGTGTAGACGATGCCAAGCGCGTCGGCTGCCTTTTTCGTGGCTTTCTTGAAGAACTTGTCGTAGAGCTCGACGATGAACTGCTGACGACCCTCGTGGTTGTCGACGCCCTTGGCACGCACCCGCACTGACCGGTAGAAGTCCTCCAGGGTCCTGGCTTCGGTCTCCAGGCCCTGGTCGTCCAGGACGTCGAGCATCCGCTGCATGGCCTGGGACACCGGGTTGTGCTCGGCGAAGGCGTAGCTGCTGAACAGCGCGTCGAAGACAGGTTTGGTGACGATGTGCTGGGCGAGCATGTCGATGGCGTCGGGTTCGGTGACACCAGGGTTTATGGTCGTACGCAGTTCGGCAAGGAACTGCTCGAACGCGGCCCGCTTGTCGGGGAGGGCGAGGGCGGCCTTGATCCGTGTGACGTGAGCCTGGGCGATCTCGGCGATGTCCTTGGCCCAGTCCTCCAGGTACTTGCGCTCGCCGACCTTGTCCACGATGCGAGCGTAGATCGCGTCACGCCAGTCTTCGACCCTGAACAGGGCCTCTTGAATCTGCTGGGCGCTCTTGGCTTCCTGGGTTGCGTGGTCGGGAGTGCTGGAGCCGTCCTGGTCACCGACGGTCTCGTCACCCGGCCCGATGTGGCCCACGCCGATGTTCTCGGGAGCCTTGTTGTTCAGCTTGATCTGGTTGACGGTCGCGTTGAAGCGGTCGTCGTGGGCACGCAGTGCCTGGAGGACCTGCCATACGGTCTTGAAGCGTTCGTTCTTGGCGAGCGCCTGCTCCGGCGGCATCCCCGCCGGGACGGCGACCGGCAGGATGATGTAGCCGTAGTTCTTGCCCGACGCAACCCGCATCACACGACCGACCGACTGGACTACGTCGACCACGGAGTTGCGTGGATGCAGGAACAACACCGCGTCCAGGCTCGGCACGTCGACACCCTCTGACAGGCAGCGGACGTTGGACAAGATGCGGGCGTTCGTCGGCCCCGGGTCCTGCTTGAGCCAGTCGAGGAGCCGGTTGCGCTGGAGGGTGTTGAAGTTGCCGTCGACGTGGTCCACGTCGCAGCGAAGCACCTCGTCGTCGCCGTCGTCGTAGGCGTCAACGATCTCGTTGAAGTGGGTGGCGATCTTCTTGGAGTCGTTGATGGAGCGAGCAAAGGCTACAGCGCGCTTCATCGGGGCCTCGTCCTCACCAAAGCCGGAGCCATCGGTGAAGGTACCGGTGCGCTTGGCCATCGCGTTCCAGCAGCCGATGATCTTTGCAGCGTCATCGAGGTTCAGCTCGGAGGCGCCGCCGGCGAACCCTTCCTGGAGGGTCTTGGCGACCACGCCCTCGTCCACGGTGAGGATGAGGACCTTGTAGTCGGTGAGCAGGCCCTGCTCCACGGCTTTACCGAAGCCGAGGCGGTGGAACTCAAGGCCGTACTTCGACTCATCGTCCATGGAGGCAACGCCCGCGTCTGCGCCCTTGGCGTCCTGCTTGGTGTCGTCGCTGTACACGCGCGGGGTGGCGGTCATGTACAGGCGGCGGTCCGCGCCGATGAAGCTGTCGTCGTGGACCCGGACGAACGCGGACTCGTCGTAGCCGGGCAGGGTGACGCCGGTGGTGCGGTGGGCCTCGTCGCACAGGATCAGGTCGAACCGCGCCAGCCCTTGCTGCTGGGCGGCGGCCACGGTCGCGATCGACTGGTAGGTGGAGAACACGACCGTCAGACCCGGCGTGGCCTCGACACTGGCCATCTGCGTGACCAGTCGGTCCGGGTCGGTGGTGGCGGGCAGGGCCAGGTCATGGGTGGCCATGTCCTTGTCGTCGCCCTGGGCCTTCTGCTTGCCAACCTTGGTGTCCGAGCAGACAGCGAAGGCACGCAGCGGTACCTCGGCCTCGTACGACCACTCGCGCAGCGTCTGCGAGAGGAGGGCGATGGAGGGCACCAGGAATAGGACGGTGGTGTGGTGGCCCTGCCCTGCCTCGGCACGTTCGCGTTGGAGGCGCTCAGCGATTTTCAGGCTGGTGAAGGTCTTGCCAGTGCCGCAGGCCATGATGAGCTTGCCGCGGTCGTGTTCGCCGAAACCGGCGAAGACGTCGCCGATCGCATCACGCTGGTGCGGGCGCGGCTTCTTCTTCTCCCGCAGCGTCATCTCGAACTCGACGTGCAGGCCTGGAGTGGGCATGCGCCACTCCACCGGGCTGCTCGCGATGTCGGACAGCCCGAGTCGAGTGACGGGGATCTGCTGATCGTCCAAGGCCGACTCGGCGTGATCACTCCACTTCTCGGTGGTGGAGATGATCATCCGGCGGGTGAAGGCGCCCTTACCGGAGGCCGTGAAGAAGGAGTCGATATCCTCCTTGCGGATCGTGTGGTGCGGCTCGTAGAACTTGCACTGGATGGCACAAAAGCCACCCGTCTCCCGGTCCTGCGCGACCAAGTCGATGCCCGTGTCCCGCTTGTCGTGCTCGGCCCCCGGCCAGTCGGCCCACATCCAGACGCGGCTGAACTGCTCGGTCCACTGCGGATCAGTGCTCAAGTACTGGACCATGAACTCCTCGAAGCGGGTGCCCCGGTCCCGGTTCCCGGTCGAGCCGTCACGGATCGCCTTTAGCACGTCATGCACCGTCGTGGTCGCCAACGCGCCCTACCCCCATCGCTCTCGCCGACGCGCTGGAGCGCGCCTCTCCCGCCACCTTCTTTGCACTTTACTGCCTCGCTTCGGGTGTGCACGAGGTGACGATGCGTGGCGGCTGTCCCTGCGAAGCGAGTCCGTGTCGGTCGCGCAGCTACACGCCCAGGCTCTCCAGGCGGCGGGCCCTTCCGGCGTCCTCACCACGGGCTGGAGGTGACACGTCTGGATTCAAGAGCCGGTGCGGTCGTCAACGATGCGGCGTAGTCTGTGCGCGCGTCGTGAAGGGGGGCACGTTGTCGCGACAGTCTTCGCCGCTGCTGACGCAGCAGTCGGTCGGCCTGCTGCTTTCGAAGAGTTCAATGGCGACCACGTTCGGCCAGATCACTTGGAAGCCCAGACGATCAGTGACCGAGGGATTGCTAAGGGTCCGGACCGTTCTTCCAGGACTGGAGGAAGGGGTTGTCCGGATCCACATCCGCTGGCCAGCGCCTTCGCAACCGCGTTACCAGTACCTCATCGGGGGAGCCTCAGTGCGTCGGCTATGCGTCAACGATCCGCATCCTCCGTATGACGGAACTCATAAACACGTCATCAATCCGCTGGGCAGTGAGGAAGACGCCTACGAGCCTAAAGACATTCCGACAGTCCCACTGGCGCCGCGGGTCGCTCCGGGTACCTACCGTGCCATCCTTGAAGCGTTCGCCGGCGAGTGCGAGATACGTCTCGGGGAAGACTACGTCTGGACCGAGCCGGGAAGGAGGGCATGACATGGATCGGAACAGTGTCGTTGCGGCGTTCTTGCGTGCGATCAACGACCGGATCGTGATCCACGAGTATGGCGACGGCCTCCTTGCGGACCTGCCCCTCACCTACAGCGACGGTGACAGTGTCCGTCTCCTCGTGGAGCCCTTGGGCACAGGCGTCCGCGTGTCCGACCAAGCCTCCGCTTACGAACGGCTGCTTCTCGCGGATGTCAATACAGACGCCGGCCGGGCAGCTGAGGCTATCGCGACCACTGTCCGGGTGGCTGGCCTCGCCAATGTGGGAGGCGAGGAGGATGAGATTGCAACCTTCGGGCCCCTCGAAGACCTGGGCACGATGATGCTCGCCGTCGCGCAAGCGAGCATCCGGGTTGAGCAGCTTCGCTGGCTCGCGATTCGACGCGCTCCTGTGCGGTTCGCGGACCAAGTTGTTGAGCGTGTGCAGTCGGTAGCTCGGCGTGACTGGAAGGTCGAGCGGAACGCTTTTTTGCGGTTGCGTTCCGGACGCGAGCGTGCTGTAACGGTCGCTATTGAGACGCCCACCGCGGCCGCGTACGTGCAAGCCCTCAGTGCCAAGGACAAGGACCAGGCTGCCGAGCACTGCTACTACTTGTTCAGCTGGGCTGACGTGCCGACTCGGAGCCGAGTCGCCGCTTTGGATGGCAAGCGGTCAGACTGGCCGAGCGAACTCCTCAGTGAGCTTGGCAGCGTAGCTGATGTCGAGTTCTTCGGTGACAAGGGCGCAGTAGAGTCCGCGGTCCAAAGGGCCCTCCAGGAAACAGCAGCTGCACATTGAGGAATCCGTGCCGACCAGTGATCGATTGCCGACCCAAAGCATCGGCGTCCAAAGTGAAATTTCGGCACCCACCTGGCTGAGGTGCGGAAATACGCGGTCGGCGTAGCGACTTTGGCCGGGAGCTGCTTTGGCGCGAGTGATCATGGCCCCGTAAGCTTCCGCGCGTCGGGCAGTCTGTGGACCTGCCCCGTAAAGCACGACGTTGGGGCCATGATCTTCGAGGCTCGCGCCAAAGTGGCTGGCTAAAGTCGTGGAGCCGGCCGCCCCAGCCACAGAGGGTGTTCTCCACTCACCAGGCTGCGCCCGCCGTCCGGCCTGTTGTCCGGCGGGATCAGCGGGCCGTGCGAACGCTAGCGCATCGGCCAGCGTCGGACCGCGTGCCATCGGCACCACGATCCGGCCTCCTGCGGTGACACAAAGCCTCTTTGACCTGCACTGTTGGGATCGCCTCGTGCCCCGGGCCCGTGCTGTGTTTTGGCCGCTGCGAGTGGCGACGGGCGGACGGCGCGACGCAGCCGGTGGCGGAGACATGGAGGCAGCGGGGCGGCGGCCGCCCGTCGCCGCCGCGCTGTGCGCGGCCATCGATCCAGGATCGACCTGACCTGTCAGGCAGTCGGGTGGAAGGGGGCAGGTGGTCCCGGACCGGTGCTTGGGGCTGGCTGCTGTGGTGGTTCTCCCCTTCCGAGGCCGGATCTTGGTGGCGGTGGCATGTGGGCCGGAAGCGGCCGTTGATGCGCCTGGGCGGAGTCTGCGGCGGTCGGGTAGGCGGAGATCATCGAGCGCCGTTGGCCTCCCGGCTAGCGAGCGGAGCGAGCCTTGATGAACGTAGAGAAACTTCCACCGCGCCAGGCTCAGGCCGTGTCGGCCTCCTCCGTACCGCTATGCGGCAACGCCGTTCGGCTGCTGGCCATGCTCGAGATAGATCGGTGCGGCTCCTGATGATCGGGCCTCGATGGCGGCAAGGATCCGTCGAGCCAGGCGGGGGATCGTCCGCTCGGCCACCTCGTCGGGGGTCACGAACGCGAAGCTCTTCAGCTCGTCCGCCTGCAAGGTCACTCCAGCCTGAGCCTCCGGCGTGAGCTGCCCGCCATCGAAGAGGTACAGCACCTTGTCGCCCTCGGCGTCGTTTGGCGCCCAGTCGACGGCCAGCAAGCGCACCAGTGGAGGAGTGATGCCCAGCTCCTCCCTCACCTCGCGGACGGCGGCCTGGAGCGGCGATTCCCCCACCTCGACGTAGCCGCCGGGGATGTCCCAGTAGTCCTTGTAGGTGGGCTGCACCATGAGGACCCGCCCGTCGGCATCAAAGAAAAGCGCACCCGCGGCCATGCGCGGATGCGCCATCTTCGCTTCGTGCTCGCTCGCTGCCATGTGGTCGAGCGTACCTACCTCAGACGACATGCAGCCGGTCGGCAAGCTCCGCCAGGGGCCGGCTCGGTCGGCCTCGCTGGTTCCGCACCCAGGTAAGGACAAGCTCCCTAGCGAGGTAGTGACTGCGGACCTGCTCCGGTGCCCACTGTTCCGCTTCAAGGATCATCGACAGGGCGTCGTCGAGCCGGTTGTGCGCGCTGAGGGCTCGGGCCACTTCGAGGTTGTGGCGCGTCCGCCGCTCGATGGGCAGGCCACTGGTGTCGATCTGCGGGCCAAGATCCATGGCCACCTGCATGTCTCCCAGCTCCGCCGCCGTGGCGACCCGGTGGATGGCGACGTTCGTCGGCCCGAACGCGGTCCACATGTGGTTGGCATCCCGTCCAAGCCGCTGTGCTGCCTGGTCCGCCTCGGCGAGGAATGCGCGAGTCGTGGCGCGGTCGTCGGCGCGCGCGGCGGCCATCGATCCTGCGAGGAAGAGCGTTCCGTAGATCGACAGGAACTCCGCGCTGGCGCCCCTGAGCGCTGGGCGAAGGTAGTCGGCTGCGTCGCTGACCAGTTGCACGGCGGCATCGAAGCGGCCGTTGGACAGGAGGCAGTGAGCCACGGAACGGAAGAGCGATCCGGTAACGGCCATGTTGTCGGACTGCTGAGCTGCGGCCAATCCGCGATCCGCCGCGATCCATGCGAGGTCGGTTTCACCGACCTTGGTCAACACCATGGCAGTGCCCTGGTAGGTCATCGCCATCAGCTCGTGCGCGCGCTCGCGGTCCTGGCCTGCCTGCGCCTGGGCCGTAATGAGCGCGTCCGCCAATACGAGAGGAAGACGCCGGGTCGCGAACCCGTACCGGGAATCCTGGTAGGCGTCCCAGACTTCAGCCACGCTGTTCTTCAGCTCAAT
Organism: Streptomyces sp. NPDC047453; assembly: GCF_040643155.1. Taxonomy (NCBI): domain Bacteria; kingdom Bacillati; phylum Actinomycetota; class Actinomycetes; order Kitasatosporales; family Streptomycetaceae; genus Streptomyces; species Streptomyces sp. NPDC047453. The sequence goes on from NZ_JBEYTS010000026.1 coordinate 12,302, forward strand.
GAGGGGTGTCGGCTCACCCTCGGTGGTCACGCCCAGAAGCGGGGTGAGCTGACGGTAGTTCATCAGCGCCGACCGAAGCGCTGGCACCGTGCGGGTCCCGCTGTCGGCGGTCCACTCCATCAGGGTCGGCTCGGCGATCAGGTCGCCAAGGGTCACGTCCAGTGCGTCGGCCAGGGATTTGATGACCGATAGCCGGTCCAGCTCCAGCCGGTTGTTCTCGGCCTTGCTCAACCAGTCGACCGTACGGCCCACCAGACCGGCCAGAACTTCCTGGGACATGCCACGTCGGCGGCGGTACCAAGCGACTCGCTCACCGATCGTCAGGTTCGTCGTCATTCCTCGCATGGGAAGAGCGTCCCCCTGTCTCTTCGCGCGACCCCGGAGAGATTTTCCGGGGTGGTGAGCTGGACCGGTCCTAGCGTTGCTGACAACCCGACGAGCTGTCAGACCGAGAGTGCAACGAGGGGGCCGCGATGGCACTGACCCCGGTGGAACGGCTGGAACTGATCAACCAGGTAAGGGAGCTTGGCGATGAGGCGGCCGAACTGGCGCGCCGCATGGACGCGTTGGTCACTGTCCTCCGGCCTGCTGCCGCACCAGTTCCTCAAGCTGGTCCATCCGTTCGGCGAGGCGGCGCACGTCCCGGCGAACCTCCGACAGGTACTCGGTGATCTGCTCGAACTCCGGGCTCCGCTTCGCCGAGGCGCCCTCGCTGGGCAGAGCGGCAAAGCTGCCCTTGCCCTGGTGGGAGATCGCGTAGCCGTCCTCGCGGAGTCGAGAGATCGCCTGCCGGGCCACGGTGCGGGACACGCCGTGCTCGGTCATCAGCTTTGCCTCTGAGGGCAGTTTGTCCCCCGGCGCGAGTTCCCCGTCTCGGATCTTGCGCTTGAACTCGTCGGCAATCTGCAAGTACGCGGCCCGCCCGGCAGTGAAGTCGGCCATAGCCCCTCTCCGTGGTTGTCGTACCTAGTGCAGCACACCCCTCGGACAGCAGTCGAGGACCACCCACTTGACACGCCAAGTAGTACAGGTGCAATCTCGAACCAGCATGACGTACTAAGTACGTCAAGTTTCATCCGACTCTAGGAGCGCAACTCATGCGTCAGATTCCCGTCGACACCACCAACGCGACCGTGATGGTCGCCAAGGCTCCGCAGCCCAAGGTCAAGGACCGCCGTACCGGTGAGATCGCCACCGACAAGGACGGCGTCACCCTGATGGTCGTGGAGGTCATGTTCTCCACGCCCGACGAGGTCGAGATCCTCAAGCTCACCGTCCCGCAGCCCGGCGTCTCCGAGGACCTGACCATGGGCACCCCGGTCGCCCTGACCGGCCTGGTCGCCTCGGCGTGGGAGAACGAGTTCAACGGCCAGAAGCGGCACGGGATCGCCTTCCGCGCGGTCGCGGTGACCTCGCTCGCCGCCGGCGTGTCGGAACCGAAGGCGGCCTGAGCCATGACGTGGCTGTTCGTCGCCCTGGTGCTGGTCGTCGCCGCTGCGGGTCTCCTGCGGTGGCGGCGCCCCGCCTGGTACTGGCTGACCCTCGGAGTCACCCTCGCGGCCTTACGGGTCCTGGTCCGGTACGGCTCGGTCATGGATGCCTGCGGCCTGACGGTCCCGGCCCCCCGCTGGCGCCTCACGGTGGCGCGGATGACCAACCGGCCCGTCCCCGCTCCGCGTGCCCCGCGCATCCTGCGGGTGCGGCCGACCCGGACCGGCCTGGTCCTGCGGCTGGGGCTCCGCCCCGGTCAGGACGCCTTCGACGTGGCGGCCTCATGTGACCGGTTGCGGCACTCCTTCGGGATGTACGGCGTCACCTCCCGTGAGCTGCGCTCGGGCGTGGTCGAGGTGCGGATGACCGGCTATGACGTGCTCAAGCGGGTGCAGATGCCGACGTTGGTTGACACCCGGCCGATGCGGGTCCCGGTGGCCCTGCGCGAGGACGGGGCCGTGCACTACCGCGACTACCGCGCCGTGCCGCACGCGCTCACCCTCGGCGCCACGGAGTCCGGCAAGTCCGTCTATCAGCGCAACCTCGTGGCCGGGCTCGCCCCGCACCGGGTCGCCTTGGTCGGCATCGACTGCAAGCAGGGGGTGGAGCTGTTCCCGCTGGCCCGCCGGTTCTCCGCGCTCGCTGACAACCCCGACACCGCCGCCGAAGTCCTCGATGCGCTGGTGTCCCACATGCAGGACGTGTATCAGCTCATCCGCGCTGAGCAGCGGATCACCGCTGACGTGCCGGATGCGGAGATCGCCGCCGACATCTGGGACCTGCGCGAAGAGTTGCGGCCGGTGCCGGTCGTGGTCCTGGTCGACGAGGTCGCCGAACTCGCCCTCTTCGCCAGCAAGGAGGAGGAGAAGCGGCGGGACCGGATCATCACCGCCCTGGCCCGGCTCGCCCAGCTCGGCCGCGCCGCCGGCATCTATCTGGAGGTCTGCGGGCAGCGCTTCGGCTCCGAACTCGGCAAGGGCATCACCATGCTCCGCGCCCAGCTCACCGGCCGCACCGCGCACCGGGTCAACGACGAAGCCTCGGCGAACATGGCCTTCGGCGACATCGCCCCGGACGCCGTGCTGGCCGCGATCCAGATCCCCACCGACACCCCCGGCGTCGCCATCACCGGCGACTCCACCGGCGGATGGACCCGCATCCGCGCCCCGCACACCTCACTGCGCCAAGCCGTGAACATCTGCAACCGGCACGCCGACCTGACCCCGGACCTGCCCGCCCTCGCGTCGTTCCGGCCCGCGCTCGGCACCCTCAAGCCCGTTCCGGCCCCAGCCGTTGAGTCCGCCCCGGCCGCCGCCTGATCCCTCCCCGCTCCACGGTCGGCGCGACCACACCGCGCCACGTCCCTACCCCCTCCATGCCTGATTCCGAAGGGAGCCATGATGTTCTGCGAGTACTGCGGCGACGTCAACGGCGAGGAAACCGGCGTCGACCACGACGAACGCGACTGCCCCTGGCACGACACCGACAACGGCGCCGTCACGATCGACGCTGACCAGCTGGCCGACACCTTGAAGGCCACGGCGGACGGCGTTCCCGCCCTGCGGGCCGCGATCGGCCTCCTGGTCGTCCACAGCCTGTGGATCAAGCGTCTGGCCGAACGGCCCGGGCTGCTGCTCATCGACTACTCCGGCTCCGCCCCCGAGCCGTACGGAGTCGACTGGGTCAAGGTCGTTGAAGCCCTGGACGCGAAGGAGTTGCCTGCCTCCGGTGGGGAGCTGCGCGTCCTCGCTCTGGCCGCCTCCCTCGCCCACCCCGCCGCCCGTATCCCGCTCGGGGACGCAGTCAGCGGCCTGGACACAGCCAACCTCGACCTGGTCCTGGCGGCCATCGCCGAAGCCAACGGCCGCCCCCGGATGCGGTGATGGCCATGCCGTCTCGACTGCGCATTGACGCCGTCCTGGTCCAGGCCGTCATCGCCGGTGCCCTGTCCTTCGCCCACCTGCACGACCTGGCCGCCGCAGCCGGACAGACCGGCTGGAAGGCGTGGGCCTACCCGGTCAGCGTCGACCTGCTCCTGGTCGCCGCCTGGCGTCGGCTCCGCTCCGACGGTCCGTCCCGGCTGGCCTGGTGCTGGTTCCTGATCGCCCTGGTCGCCTCGCTCGGCGCGAACGTGGCCACCGCCGGGTTCCTCGACCTGGACCACCCGCCCGCCCTGCTCCGCCTCGGCGTCGCCGGATGGCCCGCCCTCGCCTTCCTCGGCGGCACCCTGCTGGCCCACTCACCCGCGCACCACTCCTCGGCCCCGCCGGCACCCGCCACCCCGGACCCGGACCCCGTGCCTGAGCTGGAGCCCGAACCGGCCGCCGTCGCCGAGCCGGACCCGGCGCCCGAACCCGTCGCGGTCCCCGCGCCCGAGGAACCCCCGGCCCTGCCCACCCCAGAACCGCCCCCGGCCGTGCCGGTCCCGGCCGCGCTGGTCGACCACGCCCGCAAGGTCGCCGACGACCACCACGCCCGCACCGGCTCCCGGATCGACACCGACACCCTGCGCGCCCGTCTCGGCGTCCCGCCGCACCTGGCCGATGCCGTCGCCGCCCAACTCGCCTGACCCGAGAGGAGACCGACTGACATGCCCGCCCGCGACTTCTTCCACTCCGTGATGCGGATCGGCCCCGTGCAGATCGGCACCCACCGCGACCGCCACGGCACCACCAAGCACGCCGCCGTGTGCAGCTCCGACGGCTGCGGCTGGTCCGCCGACTACACCAGCGCCTCCGCTGCCCAGCTCGCCGCCCGCACCCACCGCTGCAAGGTCCGCTAGGAGGCCAGCGCCATGCAGGTCCCGCTCTGGTTCGCCCTGCTCTGCGTCGGAGTCCTCGGCGTCAAGCTCATCCGCCCGCCCTGGTGGCTCGTCGCCGTCCTGCTCCTCGGTGGCTACCTCCTCGCCGACAGCCTCTTCGCCCCGGTCATCGACACCGCCGTCAAGTAAAGCCGCGAAAGGAGATCCGCTCATGTTCCGGCCCAAGCTCCCGACCATGCCCCAACCCACCGGCACGGTCACCCCGCCCGCGGTCGTCGTCGAGCCGACCGCCATCACCCCGGGTACCCCGGCCCCGCCGCCGGCACCCGTCGCCCCGGTCCCGACCTCGACCCGGCCCACGGTCCAGCTCACGCCCGGCACCGCGCTGGCCCTGGTCGGCGGCGGCACCGCCGTCGTCCTGGTCGTCGGCGCCGTCCTGGTCTCCATGCTCCTCGCGGTCGCCATCACCGGCGCCTCGGTCGCCGTCTGCGCCCTGGTCGTCCGCTCGCTCGCCTCCGCCCAGCATCGCCGCTGAACGGCCACCGGGTGGCGCACAAGCCGCCAAGCACGCCGCCACCCGGGGCCGTTCCCTCCAACCGCCATCGCAAGGGAGAACACCCATGGACATGCAGCTCGCTGCGAGTCTCGCGCCGTTACTGGGCTGGGCCGTGCACGGAGGCATCCTCACCCGCCGCCTCGCCTCCGCCCGCCGCGACCCGCTCACCGGCCTGCACACCCGCGCCGGATGGACCGCCCGCGCCGAACATCTCATCCGCCGGCACCCGCAAGCCGCCGTCCTCCTGGTCGACCTCGACCACTTCAAGACCCTCAACGACACCCACGGCCACGCCGCCGGGGACGCCGCCCTCGTCGCCACCGCTCACCGGCTGCGCGCCTGGTGCGGACGCCACGGCACCGTCGGACGCCTGGGCGGAGACGAATTCGTCGCTGTCGTCCAGGACCTGGCCGCCGCCGACCTCGACGCGCTCACCGCGGCACTTCACCGGCCGCTGGACTACGACGGCGCGTCGCTGCCGTTGGCCGCCTCGGTCGGCGCCTGCCTCGTCGCCGAACTGCCGGTGCCCGCCCTGACCGATGCCCTCGCCGCCGCCGATGCGGCCATGTACGCGGCCAAGGGCCGTGGCCGCCGAGGCTCGCACGTCTCTCGCTGACCGGCCGCCGGGTGGCGCACAAGCCGCCAAGCACGCCGCCACCCGGGGCCGTTCCTTCCAACCGCAATCGAAAGGAACCACCATCATGACCCAGCACACCCCGCCCGCACCGAGGATCTGCCCGGCCTGCGACGGCTTCGCCTCCGCCGCCATCACCCTCGGCGGCCGGGACCCGCGCGGCCACCTGCGCACCATCACCGCACACTGCCCGGCCTGCCACGGCACCGGCACCGTCCCCGCCCGCCGCGACCGGGAGGGCGCCCGTGCCTGACGCCCTGCTCGACCCGACCACCCTCGGCGACCTGCTGAGGGTGGCCTCGGCCTCCGACTACCACCGCTGGGAAGACCAGATCCGCCGCACCGGCGGCTGCGCCGACCCCATTCATCTGACCGGCTGGGTCCTGCACAAAGACAAGACCACCGGCGAGACCCTGCACTACTACACCACCGAGAACGAGCCGGGCGGACGGCTCCGGGTCGCCTGCGGCAACCGCCGCGCCTCCCGCTGCCCGTCCTGCGCCTGGATCTACGCGGGCGACACCTACCACCTCATCCGCGCAGGGCTCGCGGGCGACGGCCGCCGCGACATTCCCGCCACCGTCCGCGACCACCCACGCGTGTTCGCCACCCTCACCGCGCCCTCGTTCGGTCCGGTCCACAACCGTCCCGACCGTGGCGCCTGCCGCTGCGGCACCCGTCACGCCGCGGACGCCCCGGAACTGGGCACCGCCCTCGACCCGGCCACCTACGACTACGCGGGCGCGGTCCTGTTCAACAACCACGCCGGTGAGTTGTGGGTGCGCTTCGCCAACCGGCTCCGCCGCGAGATCGCCGCCCGCGCCGGCCTCACCCAACGCGAACTGAAAGAGAACTGCCGCGTCTCGTACGGCAAGGTCGCCGAGTTCCAAAAGCGCGGTGCCGTCCACTTCCACGCCGTAATCCGCATCGACGGACCGGACGGCCCGGACTCCCCGCCGCCCTCCTGGGCCACCATCACCCTGCTCACCGAGGCGATCCACGCCGCTGCTCGCCACGGCTACAGCAGCGTGACCGTGCCCGCCGCGGGCGACCAACCCGCCCGCACCTTCCAGTGGGGGCGACAGCTCGACGTGCGGCCGGTGAATGCGTTCGGGGACGGCTCTGACTTGACCGAACAGGCCGTCGCCTCCTACGTCGCCAAGTACGCCACCAAAGCCGCCGAGAACACCGGCACCCTCGACCGGCGTATCGGCGAACTCGCCGACCTTGACCGCCACGGCGTCCCCGACCACGCCCGCCGCCTCATCACCGCATGCCGCGACCTCGACGAGCTGTACCCGGGCCGGCGCCTGTGGGCCTGGGCTCACATGCTCGGCTTCCGCGGCCACTTCTCCTCCAAGTCCCGCCGCTACTCCACCACCCTCGGCGCCCTCCGCCAGGCCCGCGCCGACTACCGCGCCACCCAGGAACACGCCGCCCTCGGCCTCGACGATCGCGACCCCGACACCGTCCTGGTCCTCGCCGACTGGCAGTACGCCGGACACGGCCACACCCCCGGCGAGTCCGCCCTCGCCGCCACCATCGCTCGTGATCTCCAACTCAACCGCGAGATCGCGCGCGAAGCCCTACGTGACCAACTCAGCCAGGAAGGAGCATTGACATGAAAGACGAGCTGATGACCGTTTGGGAGGTCTGCGCTGAACTCAAGGGCATCTCACGTCGGACCTTCTATCGCTGGCGCGAGTTGGGGGAGGCACCGCAGGCCTTCAAGTTGCCCAACGGAGAACTGCGCGTGTGGCGCAGCGACTTCAACGCATGGCTGAATGCCCGAGAGCGGGCCGCAGCATGAAGTCTCTTGATGTGAAGGTTTGGGGAGTCCGGAAGAGAAACACCAAGAAGTCGTCTTATGACGTCAGGTGGACGGTCGCCGGCAACGTGTTCTCCGAACAGTTCCGTACCAAGGGGCTTGCGGACCACTACCGGGCCAAGCTCCTTCGAGCCACCCGCGATGGTGAAGAGTTCGACACCGTCACGGGACTGCCTGACTCGATGGTCGAGAAGGAGCCTTCGACGACCTGGTACGCCTTCGCTCTGAAGTACCTCGCCATGAAGTGGCCGCACGCCGCGCCGAACACGCGCAACGGGATCAATGAGTCGCTGACCACCGTGACCATGGCTCTTCTCGACGACCGTCCGGGGCGGCCGTCCGATGATCTACTCAGGAAGGCGCTGCGTAACTGGGCCTTTGTCCTGCCCGGCCCCAGTGATCGCGAATTACCGACCGAGATCGCGAACACCCTGCATTGGGTGACCAAGGCTTCACGCCCTCTGTCTGACCTCGGCGACGCTGCGATCGGCAGGGCAGTCCTGGACTCGCTCAAACTGAAGCTCGACGGGACGGCGGCGGCCGCGGAGACCGTTCAGCGCAAGCGTCGGACTCTCGTGAACGCATTGCACTATGCGGTGGATCTCGGGGAGTTCAAAGAAAACCCGATCACTGTTATCCGCTGGAAGAAGCCGAAGGTAGCCGGGGAAGTCGATCCCCGGGTAGTCGCCAATCCGGAGCAGGCTCGGTCCCTACTGACTGCGGTCTCGTACGTCGGCGGGTACGGCCGGGCACGTGGTCGTCGACTCGTCGGCTTGTTCGCCTGCATGTATTACGGCGCCCTACGTCCCGCTGAGGCTGTCGGACTCACCAAAGCAGACCTGAAGCTGCCGAAGACCGGCTGGGGGACGGCCCTGCTGAACCGGACGCGTCCTAGTGTCGGCAAGCAGTGGACGGACTCCGGCGAGACCCACGACGACCGCGGCCTGAAGAACCGGCCGGCCGAAGAGGTCCGGCTCGTACCGATCCCGCCTCAGCTCGTCGCCATCCTCCGGCAGCACCTCGACACCTTCGGCACCGCGGAGGACGGGCGCTTGTTCACTAACGAACGCGGGGGAGTGGTCGGCTCCTCGACGTACTACCGCGTCTGGCAGGAGGCTCGGGCACTGGCGCTCTCGCCAACTGCGGTCGCTTCGCCGCTCGCTGCCCGGCCGTACGACCTCCGGCATTCGGCGCTGTCGACGTGGCTCAACTCCGGTGTGGACCCCACAGAGGTGGCCGAACGCGCGGGCAACAGCGTTGAGGTCCTGCTGAGCCGCTACGCCAAGTGCATCGACGGACGGCAGGAGATCGCCAACCGCAAGATCGAGGAGCTGTTGCGCGAATACGAGTGATCACGTGCACAGGCGTCAGCCCCCAGCCGCCCTGGCCGGGGGCTTCGTCGTGTCTCAGCCGCGCGTCGTCGGCCGTTGGTTGCTGGTTGCACCTGCCGCGTCGTCTTCCGTTTCATTGGTGGACGAGTGCCCCAGGTGTCCCGTCCGGTTCGCGGTCTACGCATGTGCCATTGGGATGGCGACTCTCGCGGTATGGGGGTTTTCGAAGAGGAACCGCGTCGGCTCGGTGGTGGGCAGTCCCGCTGTCCGTACTGCGGGCTGGTGGGGGAGCGGGTGGCGACGCTTGAGCATGATTGGGTGCTGTTGGAGCCGGACATGGCTCCACTGGCCCATACGGTGCCGGCGGAGCATCGGTGGATCGAGCTGTCTGACGGGCGGGTAACGGTCTACGGGGTATGCCCGCCAGATCCGTATCAGCGGTGTCGTATCGAACACCGGCTTGCCTGCTCGAAGCAACCGCTGCCGGATCTTTGGCCATGGCTGACGGCACTGCGAGACGAGAACGCGCGGGGTGCGAAGCGGCAGGAGGATCCGGAGTCGCCAGAGCTGCCGGAATGGACGGACGCCGGTTAACGGTCTTCCGCATTCGACGGCTGACCTGGGCAGACGCTCCAAGATCCTGTCCACGAATAGTCCACAGACGGCGTCCTAGGGCCGCTCAGCGCTGCATACGCCTGCGCATACAAGAAGACCCCGGCCTCAGCGTTTCCGCTGGTGACGGGGTCTTTGGGCACCTCATGAAGGGTGCCCCCGGCAGGATTCGAACCTGCGCACACGGCTCCGGAGGCCGTTGCTCTATCCCCTGAGCTACGGGGGCGGGTCGGGCGCGTTGTCTGCGCGGCGACGGGTAGAACACTACCAGTTCCGGGAGGGTGGTCATGAACGTTTTCCGGTGGGGCCCCGGGGTGGGTCCTCCGGACGGGGTGGAAGTGGGGAAAAGCCGGACGCGGTGGCCGGTCCGGACCTACTCTCGAGTGGTGCCAGCCGCTTCGGGTCGGGTGCTTGTTGTGGACGACAACAAGGTCATCCGGCAGCTGATCAGGGTCAATCTTGAGCTTGAGGGGCTCGAGGTCGTGACCGCAGCCGATGGTGCCGAGTGTCTGGATGTCGTGCATCGGGTGCAGCCCGATGTCGTCACGCTCGATGTCGTCATGCCGCGGCTGGACGGGCTGCGGACCGCGGCCCGGCTGCGGGCCGATCCGCTCACCCGTGAGCTTCCGCTTGCCATCGTCAGCGCCTGTTCGCAGTACGAGGTCGAGGCCGGGCTCGACGTCGGTGTCGACGCCTTCCTCGCCAAGCCCTTCGAGCCGGCGGAGCTCGTGCGGCTCGTGCGGCGGTTGATCGACGGTGGGGCCCGTGGGGCCGGGGAGGCCGAGCCCGCCGGGCGCAGCAGCGGTTGATCGGTTCGTGGGTATCGGCAAGTGGGCGGGGCATTCGCCGCTGCCCCAGCTGATCGACGTCTTCGCCCAGGCCGGCAGGCCCGGACTCGGGCGCTCCACGGCCCCGTGGATCCTTCGGTTTCCGTCCACATGGCGATACCGCGCCCAAATGAGTTCGCATACCCACCCCCCTCCTCCCCTACGCTTGTCCCGTGACCCCCGTGGAGCTCTCCCGTACCGTGCTGAGCGCGGTTCGTCGCGCTGTCGACGTGGGGGAGCTGAGCGTCGGCGTGCCCGAGCGGGTCGTGGTCACGCCGCCTCGGCCCGGCGGTTGTGGCGACTACGCCACCAACATCGCCCTCCAGCTCGCCCGGCCCGCCGGGCGGCCCGCCCCGCTCGTCGCCCAGGTGCTCCGGGGCCATCTGCTCGGCCTCGACGGCATCGACGACGTCACCGTCACCGGGCCCGGGTTCCTCAACATCAGCCTCCGCGATGGCGACGCGGATGCCGCCCTCGTCCGGCTGGTGGACGGCATTCGGCGGTCCGGCGAGCGGTACGGGTACGCCCCGCGGCCGACCGGGACCGTCGTCGAGCTGCGCTGTCCTGGCGAGGTCCGTGCCGTCGTCGTCGCGGATGCCGTGGCCCGGCTTCTCCGGTCCCAGGGGAGCGAGGGAAGGGTCAGCTGCGCGAGTGCTCTCCCCGCCGACTGGCAGCGGATCCTCGGCGTCCATGTCGATGCCCCCGGTGACGCGCGCCCCGGTGTCGACATCCGGCCCGTCCCCGCCCCCGCCGACCCCCTCCCTCTCGCCCGCGACGCCGCCCGCTGGGCCCTGTTGCTCCCCGCCGGTCACGACCGGCCCCGTATCGGCGACGAGCATCTCGTCCAGCGCGAGAGCAACCCGCTCTTCCGCGTCCGGTACGCCCACGCCCGTACCCGGGCCCTCGGCCGCAACGCGGCCGACCTGGGCTTCGGCGCCGAGGCGGGGCCCGTCGACGTGGTCCCGTCCGAGCTGGTCGCCCTGCTCGCCGACCATCCTCGCGTGCTGTCCCGCGCCGCGGACCACCGCGCTCCCGACGTTCTCGCCCGGCACCTCGTCAGCGTTGCCGATGCCGTGCTGCCCTTCCTCGCGACCGTGCTGCCGCGCGGGGAGGAGAAACCCTCGGCCGCCCACCGCGCCCGGCTCGCCCTTGCCGAAGCCGCCGGGACGGTGCTGGCCGGTGGCCTGTCCCTGCTCGGCATCGATGCACCCGAACACCTCTGAGAGAGTCCACAGAGAGCCGCACTGACATGAGCCGTTCCGCACATCCCGCCGGGCCCCGTCACGCCGACGTCCTGCCCGAGGGGCACTACTCCGCCCCGCCCGCCGACCTCAACGCCCTCGACCCCAAGGTCTGGGCGCAGACCGTCCACCGGCGCGAGGACGGTGTCGTGACCGTCGGCGGTATCGCCGTCACCGACCTCGCCGAACAGGTCGGCACCCCCGCCTACGTCCTCGACGAGGCCGACTTCCGGGCCCGGGCGCGGGCCTGGCGCAACGCCTTCGGGCACGACGCCGACGTCTTCTACGCCGGGAAGGCCTTCCTGTCCCGGGCCGTCGTGAGGTGGCTCGACGAGGAGGGGCTGAACCTCGACGTCTGCTCCGGCACCGAACTCGCCACCGCGCTCTCCGCCGGAATGCCGGCCGAGCGGATCGCCTTCCACGGCAACAACAAGTCCCCGTACGAGATCCAGCGGGCCGTCGAGGCCGGGGTCGGGCGGATCGTGCTCGACTCCTTCCAGGAGATCGTGCGGGTCGCCCACATCGCGCAGTCCCTCGGGAAGCGGCAGCGGGTGCAGATCCGGATCACGGTCGGCGTGGAGGCGCACACGCACGAGTTCATCGCCACCGCGCACGAGGACCAGAAGTTCGGCATCCCGCTGGCCGGGGGACAGGCCGCCGAGGCCGTACGGCGGGCCCTCCAGCTCGACGGGCTCGAACTCATCGGCATCCACTCCCACATCGGGTCGCAGATCTTCGACATGTCCGGGTTCGAGGTGGCCGCGCACCGCGTGGTGCGGCTGCTCAAGGACATCCGGGACGAGCACGGGGTCGAGCTGCCGGAGATCGACCTCGGCGGCGGGCTCGGGATCGCGTACACCAGCAACGACGACCCGCGTGAGCCGCACGAGATCGCCAAGGCGCTGACCGAGATCGTCACCCGTGAGTGCGAGGCCGCCCGGCTCCGTACGCCCCGTATCTCCGTCGAGCCGGGGCGCGCCATCGTCGGGCCCACCGCCTTCACGCTCTACGAGGTCGGCACCATCAAGCCGCTGGAGGGGCTGCGGACATACGTGTCCGTGGACGGCGGCATGTCCGACAACATCCGCACCGCGCTGTACGACGCCGAGTACAGCGTCGCGCTCGTCTCCCGGGTCTCCGAGGCCGAGCCGATGCTCGTCCGGGTCGTGGGCAAGCACTGCGAGAGCGGGGACATCGTGGTCAAGGACGCCTTCCTGCCGGCCGACCTGGCACCCGGTGACCTCATCGCCGTGCCGGCCACGGGTGCGTACTGCCGGTCCATGGCCAGCAACTACAACCACGCGCTGCGTCCGCCGGTCGTCGCCGTCGCGGGCGGGGAGTCCCGGGTGATCGTCCGCCGGGAGACGGAGGAGGACCTCCTGCGGCTCGACGTCGGATGACCCCAATGACTCCCGTAATGGCAACGACAGCAATGCCGACGACGTCAATGACGCCGACGGTGACCGCGGCGCGGGGCGGCCGGAAGATCTCCTGTTTTCCAGGCCGACGAAAATGAAATAAACGTCTCACGATCCGGACAAATAGCAGAAACTCCTTTCCGGTGGGTGAGACTGGTCCAACCGTAGACGGTATGAGGAAACGAGGTCGGATGATGCGTACGCGTCCGCTGAAGGTGGCGCTGCTGGGCTGTGGGGTTGTCGGCTCAGAGGTGGCGCGCATCATGACGACGCACGCCGACGACCTCACAGCCAGGATCGGGGCCCCGGTGGAACTCGCCGGGGTCGCCGTGCGGCGTCCCGACAAGGTGCGCGAGGGCATCCCCGCCGACCTCGTCACCACCGACGCCACCGCGCTCGTCAAACGGGGCGACATCGACGTCGTGGTCGAGGTCATCGGGGGGATCGAGCCCGCCCGGACGCTCATCACCACCGCCTTCGAGCACGGCGCCTCCGTCGTCTCCGCGAACAAGGCCCTGCTCGCCCAGGACGGGGCCGCCCTGCACGCCGCCGCGGAGGCGAACGACAGGGACCTCTACTACGAGGCCGCCGTCGCCGGTGCCATCCCGTTGATCCGGCCGCTGCGCGAGTCCCTCGCCGGGGACAAGGTCAACCGGGTGCTCGGCATCGTCAACGGCACCACCAACTTCATCCTCGACAAGATGGACTCCACGGGGGCCGGCTACCAGGAGGCCCTCGACGAGGCCACCGCGCTCGGGTACGCGGAAGCCGACCCGACCGCCGACGTCGAGGGGTTCGACGCCGCCGCCAAGGCCGCCATCCTCGCCGGGATCGCGTTCCACACGCGCGTACGGCTCGACGACGTCTACCGCGAGGGCATGACCGAGATCACCGCCGCTGACTTCGTCTCCGCCAAGGAGATGGGCTGCACCATCAAGCTGCTGGCCATCTGTGAACGGGCCGAGGACGGGGGGTCCGTCACCGCCCGCGTGCATCCCGCGATGATTCCGCTCACCCACCCGCTGGCCTCCGTGCGCGGCGCCTACAACGCCGTGTTCGTCGAGTCCGACGCGGCCGGGCAGCTCATGTTCTACGGGCCCGGCGCCGGCGGCTCGCCCACCGCCTCCGCCGTGCTCGGCGACCTCGTCGCCGTCTGCCGCAACCGGCTCAGCGGGGCCACCGGGCCCGGCGAGTCGGCGTACGCGGCGCTGCCCGTGTCGTCCATGGGCGAGGTCGTCACGCGCTACCACATCAGCCTGGACGTCGCCGACAAACCGGGCGTGCTCGCCCAGGTCGCCACCGTGTTCGCCGAGCACGGGGTTTCCATCGACACTGTTCGCCAGCAGGGCAAGGACGGCGAGGCCTCACTCGTCGTCGTCACCCACCGTGCTTCCGACGCCGCCCTCGGCGGGACCGTGGAGGCGCTGCGCAAGCTCGACACCGTGCGGGGTGTCGCCAGCATCATGCGGGTTGAAGGAGAGTAACCAGCAATGACCCACCAGTGGCGCGGAATCATCGAGGAATACCGGGACAGGCTGCCGGTGTCCGACAGCACGCCGGTCGTGACGCTCCGTGAGGGCGGTACGCCCCTCGTGCCCGCGCAGGTGCTCTCCGAGCGCACCGGCTGCGAGGTCCACCTCAAGGTGGAGGGCGCGAACCCGACCGGGTCCTTCAAGGACCGCGGTATGACGATGGCGATCAGCAAGGCCAAGGAGGAGGGCGCGAAGGCTGTCATCTGCGCCTCCACCGGCAACACGTCCGCCTCTGCGGCCGCCTACGCCGTACGGGCCGGGATGGTCTCCGCGGTGCTGGTGCCGCAGGGCAAGATCGCGCTCGGCAAGATGGGCCAGGCGCTCGTGCACGGCGCGAAGATCCTCCAGGTCGACGGCAACTTCGACGACTGCCTCACGCTCGCCCGCGCGCTCAGCGACAACTACCCCGTGGCGCTGGTCAATTCGGTCAACCCGGTGCGTATCGAGGGCCAGAAGACGGCCTCCTTCGAGATCGTCGACATGCTCGGCGACGCGCCCGACATCCACGTCCTGCCGGTCGGCAACGCGGGCAACATCACCGCCTACTGGAAGGGCTACCGCGAATACGCGGCGGACGGCGTCGCCACCAGGACGCCCCGCATGTGGGGCTTCCAGGCCTCCGGCAGCGCGCCGATCGTGCGCGGCGAGGTCGTCAAGGACCCGTCGACCATCGCCACCGCGATCCGTATCGGCAACCCCGCCTCCTGGACGTACGCCCTGGCCGCGCGCGACGAGTCCGGCGGTGCCATCGACGAGGTGACGGACCGTGAAATCCTGCGCGCCTACCGGCTGTTGGCCGCGCAGGAGGGCGTCTTCGTCGAGCCGGCGTCCGCCGCGTCCGTGGCCGGACTGCTGAAGGCGGCCGAGCAGGGCAAGGTCGACCCCGGCCAGCGCATCGTGTGCACGGTCACCGGCAACGGCCTCAAGGACCCCGACTGGGCCGTCGCCGGCGCCCCCCAGCCGGTCACGGTCCCGGTCGACGCGGCCACCGCGGCCGAACGCCTGGGCCTGGCCTGACCGCACCACCCGCACCGTCGACGACGAGCGCGACCACGAGTGCGACGACGAACGCGACGACGACCGACCGCGTCCGGCCCCGCACAGCTTGGCCCTGCACGGGTCGGCCTCGCACGGGCCGGCGCAGGTCGACCCGGTGACGGTGGGGCCGGTGACGGCTCAGCCGTCACCGGTCGGTCGTCGCCGGTTCAGCCGTCCGCCGCACGTCGTGCCCTGCCCGACCGAGGTGGCTCCGAGTGCCGGACACGTACGGCTCGGGCTCGTCGCGCACAGGGGTTTCGGGGCGGGGCGGCCGCCGTCGTCCTGTCCCCGAGCGCGGCCCGGTCGGCGGCACCCGCCGTCGACGCTGCCGGCGCCTGTCGGTCCCGCGCTCAGGCCGCTCGCCCGCCGCGTTTCGCCCGGTCGGCGCAACGCGCGCGCACCGCGCAAGGTACGCAACCGCGTGGCGTGCGGAGGCGTCTGTCCCAGGAGACTTCGGAGGAGGGTGGCACGGGGGGCTTGCGACACGCATCGTGCGCCTCCCGTGCGCCCTATGTCGCCACTGAACTTTCCTTCGATAGGCTGTAGGGAACCCGACCGCCGCACACGCCCACGCAGGTGGCGGTGCCGCGTCGTCTCCGCGGCCTGAGGGTCTTCCCCGTTCCTATCGAGTGTCATTCGACCATCACGCAGCTCAAGGAGAGTCAACGAGCGATGGCCGGTCCCGCGTTCCGCGCCGCCGCCGTCCGGGTGCGCGTCCCCGCCACCAGCGCCAACCTCGGCCCAGGCTTCGACGCCTTCGGCCTGTCGCTGGGGCTCTACGACGACGTCGTGGTCCGGGTGGCCGACTCCGGGCTGCACATCGACATCGCCGGCGAGGGCAGCGAGACGCTGCCGCGGGACGAGAAGCACCTGCTCGTCCGCTCGCTGCGCACCGCCTTCGACGTCCTCGGCGGCCAGCCGCGCGGCCTGGAGATCGTCTGCGCCAACCGCATTCCGCACGGCCGCGGCCTCGGCTCCTCCTCCGCCGCCATCTGCGCCGGAATAGTCGCCGCCCGCGCCGTGACCATAGGCGCCGAGGCCAGGCTCGACGACACCGCGCTGCTCGAGCTGGCCACCGAGATCGAGGGCCACCCGGACAACGTGGCGGCCTGTCTGCTGGGCGGGTTCACCCTGTCCTGGATGGAGGCCGGAGCGGCCCGGGCCATCAGGATGGAGCCCTCCGATTCCATCGTTCCGGTGGTTTTCGTGCCGGGAAAGCCGGTGCTCACCGAAACCGCGCGCGGCCTGCTGCCGCGCACCGTGCCGCACGTGGACGCCGCCGTCAACGCGGGCCGCGCCGCCCTGCTCGTCGAGGCCCTCACCCGGCGCCCCGAGCTGCTGTTGCCGGCCACCGAGGACCGCCTCCACCAGGAGTACCGCGCCCCCGCCATGCCGGAGAGCACGGCACTGGTGGAGCGGCTGCGGGCGGACGCCATCCCCGCCGTCATCTCCGGCGCCGGACCCACCGTCATGGCGCTCGCGGACGCGGACACCGCGGACAAGGTGGAGCAACTGGCGGGCGCCGACTGGGCCGCCAACAGACTGAGTCTCGATGTGCAAGGAGCCTGCGTACTGCCACTCGCGGCAGGCGGGGAGATCTGAAATCCGGCGGTTGCCGGATTTCGAGAGGGGGAATGTTTGTTGGATCCGGTAGTGTTAACCTCAAGTCTGCACCCGACCCCACCATGGCGAGGTGCTTTGTGTCCCCGTCCGGGACAGACATTCCTCCGGGAGCCCCCCAAGCCGCACTGTGTGGTGTACGTCGTACCTGGGCAGTACCTCGTATGCGCACACTGAGCGGTCCGCCGGGCACGCTCCGGAATCGGTGCGACCACGCCACGTGACTCAGTGACACTCGGTGCCGCTGATGGTCGAGGAAGCGCCAATCACCAGAAATCTCTTCCGCCGCTTTGGGCGGACCACCGCCCCGGCACGGTTCACCAGCAAGGACCGAAGCCGGACAGCACAACCGGTCGCCGAGCCAGACAGGCCGACGTCCGCTCCAGGGAAGGACCCTTCGTGAGCGACACCACCGATCTGATGGGCGCACGTGTCGAGGAGACCGCTGCCGCGCCCGCCACGGACGCCTCCGCGCCTGCCACCGGTGCCGGCTCCCGGCGGCGCCGCGGTACCGGCCTCGAGGGCATGGTGCTGGCCGAGCTGCAACAGGTCGCATCCGGCCTCGGTATCAGGGGCACCGCGCGCATGCGCAAGAGCCAGCTGATCGAGGTCATCAAGGAGGCGCAGGCGGCCGGGGGTGCCCCCGCCGCGAAGGCCGCGCCTGCCGCGGGGGACGCCACCGAGACCAAGCCGAAGCGCCGCAGCACCTCCCGCACCCGTACGGGCGACGAGGCCGCGCCCGCGAAGAAGGCGGCCGAGGCCCCCTCCGCCAAGCCCTCGAACGACGTGGAGCAGTCGGGCGCCCCCGCCAAGGCCGTGGCGCAGCAGCAGATCGAGATCCCCGGCCAGCCGGCCAGCGAGGACGCTCCGGCCGAGCGCCGCCGTCGTCGGGCCACCGCGGAGGCGGGCGCCCCGTCGGGCAGCGCCGAGACCGTCGCCGCCGAGGCGAAGAGCGAGCCCAAGACCGAGACCCCGGCCCAGCAGCAGTCGCAGGGCGACGCCGGTGACGGCGGCGAGGGCCGTCGTCGCGACCGCCGTGAGCGCGGCCGGGACCGCGACCGCGACCGCCGCGGCAAGGGCGACGACCAGCAGGGCCAGGGCGGCCAGCAGCAGCGCCAGCAGGGCCAGCAGCAGGGCGGCGGCCGGCAGGACCGTCAGCAGCGGCCCGACGAGGACGGGGACGACTTCGAGGGCGGCCGCCGTGGCCGTCGCGGCCGCTACCGCGACCGCCGTGGCCGCCGTGGCCGCGACGACGTCTCCGAGCCGCAGATCGCCGAGGACGACGTCCTGATCCCCGTCGCGGGCATCCTGGACATCCTCGACAACTACGCCTTCATCCGCACGTCGGGCTACCTGCCGGGTCCCAACGACGTGTACGTCTCCCTCGCCCAGGTCCGCAAGAACGGCCTGCGCAAGGGCGACCACGTCACCGGTGCGGTCCGCCAGCCGAAGGACGGCGAGCGCCGCGAGAAGTTCAACGCGCTGGTCCGGCTGGACTCCGTCAACGGCATGGCGCCCGAACACGGCCGTGGGCGGCCGGAGTTCAACAAGCTGACGCCGCTGTACCCGCAGGACCGGCTCCGTCTGGAGACCGACCCGGGCGTCCTGACCACCCGCATCATCGACCTGGTCTCGCCCATCGGCAAGGGCCAGCGCGGTCTGATCGTGGCCCCGCCGAAGACCGGCAAGACCATGATCATGCAGGCGGTCGCCAACGCGATCACGCACAACAACCCCGAGTGCCACCTGATGGTCGTCCTCGTCGACGAGCGTCCGGAAGAGGTCACCGACATGCAGCGGTCGGTCAAGGGCGAGGTCATCTCCTCGACCTTCGACCGCCCGGCCGAAGACCACACCACGGTCGCCGAGCTCGCCATCGAGCGCGCCAAGCGCCTGGTGGAGCTGGGTCACGACGTGGTCGTGCTGCTGGACTCGATCACCCGTCTGGGCCGTGCGTACAACCTGGCGGCCCCGGCCTCCGGCCGGATCCTGTCCGGTGGTGTCGACTCCACGGCCCTGTACCCGCCGAAGCGGTTCTTCGGTGCGGCCCGCAACATCGAGGACGGCGGCTCGCTCACCATCCTCGCCACCGCCCTGGTGGACACCGGGTCCCGCATGGACGAGGTGATCTTCGAGGAGTTCAAGGGCACCGGCAACATGGAGCTCAAGCTCGACCGGAAGCTCGCCGACAAGCGCATCTTCCCCGCGGTGGACGTCGACGCGTCCGGCACCCGTAAGGAGGAGATCCTGCTCGGCGCCGAGGAGCTCGGCGTCGTCTGGAAGCTGCGCCGGGTGCTGCACGCGCTCGACCAGCAGCAGGCGATCGAACTGCTCCTCGACAAGATGAAGCAGACCAAGTCGAACGTCGAGTTCCTGATGCAGATCCAGAAGACCACCCCGACTCCCGGCAACGGCGACTAGGCGTTACGCCAGGTCAGCCGGACCAGCCGGGTAAGCCGGCAAGAGGCGCACCGAAGGCCGCCCCCCTGTTTTCAGGGGGGGCGGCCTTCTGCCGTTGCGGGCCGGGCCGTACGAGCGTTGACCCGTACGAGACCTTCGCCACAGGCGCCGCGCCCCGCCCCGGCTCCCCACGGCGCCGTCCCGCCCCGTGTCATCGCAGGTGAGCCGGGTTACCAAGCGGTACACAGCCCCGCATGGTGCCTATGTCCGTATGTGGTGGACACACAGCGTTGTGCAACCCTTTCCCGAGTTCCCCCGTCTGACCGTACGAGCGACGATAGTGCGGTACGGGTCAATCGACCGAGAAAAGACCGGGGCCCGACCCGACCGCAGGGGGCAACGACCGTAGACACGAGAACCGAGGAGCGCATGCCTGCCGACAGCACGCGAGGACCGGGCATACCAGGGGAGTCCGGCGACACCGGGCCCCGCCGCCGCGCCAAGGGCCGCCGTCGCAAGCCCCCCACTGGGCGGCGCAGGGCCCTGACGGCCATGGCCTGGACCGCCGCGGGGATCGTCGTGCTCGGCGGCGCGGGGGCCGGCTTCCTCTACTTCAAGCTCAACGGCAACCTCAGGACGATCGACATCAACCAGGCCCTCGGCGGCGACCGGCCCACCAAGGCCGACAACGGCTCCGAGAACATCCTGGTCCTCGGCTCCGACACCCGCGCCGGCGGCAACAAGAAGCTGGGCGGCGGCACCGACGACGGCAGTGCCCGCTCCGACACGGCGATGATCGTGCACGTCTACGAGGGCCACAAGAAGGCCGGTGTCGTCTCCATACCGCGCGACACCCTCGTCGACCGCCCCGAGTGCACCGACGCCAAGGGCGGCACGCACGCCGCGGCGCACGACGCGATGTTCAACGAGTCGTACTCCACCGGCGGCGCCGCCTGCGCGGTGAAGACCGTCGAGTCGATGACCGGCCTGCGCATGGACCACTACCTGGAGGTCGACTTCAGCGGCTTCCGGAAGCTCGTCGACGAACTCGGCGGAGTCCCGGTCACCACGACGAGGAACATCGACGACCCGCGGAGCCACCTCGACCTCAAGGCCGGCACGCACACCCTCGACGGACAGCAGGCCCTCGGCCTGGTCCGCACCCGGCACGGCGTCGGCGACGGCTCCGACCTCGGCCGCATCCAACTCCAGCAGGCCTTCGTCAAGGCCCTGGCCGACCAGGTCAAGCACATCGGCGTGCTCACCAACCCCAAGAAGCTCTACGACCTCGCCGACACCGCGACCAAGACCGTCACCGCCGACTCCGACCTCGGCTCGGTGAACGCCCTGATCGCCTTCGCCGACGGCCTGAAGGGCATCAGCTCCTCCCACATGACCATGGTCACGATGCCGGTGCGGTACGACCCGGCCAACCCGAACCGCGTCCTCGTGGAGAAGGCCAAGGCCCAGCAGATCTGGAACGCCCTGAGGAACGACCGCCCCATCCCCAGGACGGCCACGGAAGGCACGGCCACCGGCAAGGCAAGCGGAGTGGTGAGCGCCTCCTAGGGACGGGGGGAAACCCACCCCCGCCCGCGGGGGACCCGCAGGGAATACCCGACCCCACCCCCCGGTTTGGGTGGATGGCCCCAGTCCTGGCAGACTGGTACGTCGGCTCCGGTTCACGCTCCGCATCCCGCGGCTGCGACCCGGCGCCCTCCAGGAACTCTAGGAGACACCTTGAAGCGCGACATCCACCCCGCGTACGTCGAGACGCAGGTCAGCTGCACCTGCGGCGCGTCGTTCACCACCCGCAGCACCATCGAGTCCGGCACCATCCGGGCCGAGGTCTGCTCCGAGTGTCACCCGTTCTACACGGGCAAGCAGAAGATCCTCGACACCGGTGGCCGTGTGGCCCGCTTCGAGGCCCGCTTCGGCAAGGCTGCCGCCGGCTCCAAGAAGTAGCGAGCCCCATTTCGCCGGTCCACGGTCGTGCCCCCACCGCGGGGTGCGCCGGGACCGGCGTTTTTGGTCGCCCGCCTTCCCCCACCCCAGTAGTACAGGCAGTACAGGAGCCGAAAGATGTTCGAGGCCGTCGAGGAACTCGTCGCCGAGCACGCCGATCTGGAGAAGAAGCTCGCCGACCCGTCGGTCCACGCCGACCAGGCCAACGCGCGCAAGCTCAACAAGCGCTACGCCGAGCTCACCCCGATCATCGCCGCGTACCGCTCCTGGAAGCAGACCGGCGACGACATCGACACCGCGCGCGAACTCGCCGCGGACGACCCCGACTTCGCGGCCGAGGTCAAGGAGCTGGAGCGGCAGCGCGAGGAGTTGACCGAGAAGCTGCGCTTCCTGCTCATCCCGCGTGACCCCAGCGACGACAAGGACGTCATCCTCGAGATCAAGGCGGGCGCGGGCGGCGACGAGTCGGCCCTGTTCGCCGGCGACCTGCTGCGCATGTACCTGCGGTACGCCGAGCGGGTCGGCTGGAAGACCGAGATCATCGACGCCACCGAGTCCGAGCTGGGCGGCTACAAGGACGTCCAGGTCGCGGTGAAGACCCGTGGGCAGACCGAGCCCGGCCAGGGCGTGTGGGCCCGGCTGAAGTACGAGGGCGGGGTGCACCGCGTGCAGCGGGTGCCGGCCACCGAGTCCCAGGGCCGTATCCACACCTCCGCGGCCGGTGTGCTGGTCACCCCCGAGGCCGAGGAGGTGGACGTGGAGATCAACCCCAACGACCTCCGCATCGACGTCTACCGGTCCTCCGGGCCCGGCGGCCAGTCCGTCAACACCACCGACTCCGCCGTGCGCATCACACACCTGCCCACCGGAGTCGTCGCCTCCTGCCAGAACGAGAAGAGCCAGCTGCAGAACAAGGAGCAGGCGCTGCGTATCCTGCGCTCCAGGCTGCTCGCCATGGCGCAGGAGGAGGCGGAGCGGGAAGCCGCCGACGCCCGCCGCAGCCAGGTCCGCACCGTCGACCGCTCCGAGAAGATCCGCACCTACAACTTCCCGGAGAACCGCATCTCGGACCACCGCGTCGGCTTCAAGGCGTACAACCTGGACCAGGTCCTGGACGGCGAGCTGGACGCGGTGATCCAGGCCTGCGTCGACGCGGACTCGGCCGCCAAGCTCGCGGCCGCGTAAGACACGTACGCACGCGGGACGTGCGCACGTACGAGCACCAACGGAGGACCAGCGTGCAGCAAGAATCCGGGGGGCGACCCCCGAGTCCCCGCAGCGTGCTGCTCGCGGAGGTGGCGCAGGCCACCCAGCGGCTGGCCGACGCGGGCGTGGACTCGCCGCGCACCGACGCGGAGGAACTCGCCGCGTTCGTGCACGGCGTCAAGCGGGGCCAGCTGCACACCGTGAAGGACGCCGACTTCGACGCCCGCTACTGGGAGGTCATCGCCCGGCGCGAGCAGCGCGAGCCGCTCCAGCACATCACCGGGCGGGCCTACTTCCGGTATCTGGAACTCCAGGTCGGGCCAGGGGTGTTCGTGCCCCGGCCGGAGACCGAGTCCGTGGTCGGCTGGGCCATAGACGCCGTACGGGCCATGGACGTCGTCGAGCCGTGCATCGTCGACCTGTGCACCGGCTCGGGGGCCATCGCGCTCGCCCTCGCCCAGGAGGTGCCGCGCTCGCGCGTGCACGCCGTGGAGCTGAGCGAGAACGCCCTGAAGTGGACCAGCAAGAACATGGAGGGGTCCAGGGTCGACCTGCGCCAGGGCGACGCCCTGACGGCCTTCCCGGACCTCGACGGCCAGGTCGACCTCGTCATCTCCAACCCGCCGTACATCCCGCTCACCGAATGGGAGTACGTCGCCCCCGAGGCCCGCGACTACGACCCGGAGCTGGCGTTGTTCTCCGGGGAGGACGGCCTCGACCTGATCCGCGGCATCGAGCGCACCGCGCACCGGCTGCTGCGGCCCGGCGGAGTCGTCGTCGTCGAGCACGCCGACACCCAGGGCGGACAGGTGCCGTGGATCTTCACCGAGGAGCGGGGCTGGGCCGACGCCGCCGACCACCCCGACCTCAACAACCGGCCGCGGTTCGCCACCGCCCGCAAGGCGCTGCCGTGACCCCCATCAGGACTTCTGACCAGCAGTACGTGTACGAGGAGGCCCGCTGACAATGGCACGGCGATACGACACCAACGACGCCACCGACCGCGTGACGGGTCTGCGCGAGGCGGCGTCCGCCGTCCGTCGCGGCGAACTCGTGGTGCTGCCCACCGACACGGTCTACGGCATCGGCGCCGACGCGTTCTCCTCCGAGGGCGTGGCCGACCTGCTCGCCGCCAAGGGCCGGGGCCGCAACATGCCCACCCCCGTCCTCATCGGCTCCCCGAACACGCTGCACGGACTGGTCACGGACTTCTCCGAGATGGCCTGGGAACTCGTGGACGCCTTCTGGCCGGGTGCGCTGACGCTGGTCGCGCGGCACCAGCCGTCCCTCCAGTGGGACCTCGGGGACACCCGGGGCACGGTCGCGGTGCGGATGCCGCTGCACCCGGTCGCCATCGAACTGCTCACGGAGGTCGGCCCGATGGCCGTGTCGTCGGCGAACCTGACCGGCCACCCCGCGCCGGAGGACTGCGGCGCCGCGCAGGACATGCTCGGCGACTCCGTCTCCGTCTACCTCGACGGCGGCCCGACCCCCGGAAACGTCCCGTCCTCCATCGTCGACGTCACCCGCAAGGTGCCCGTGCTGCTGCGCGAGGGCGCCCTGTCGCCGGAGGAGCTGCGCAAGGTGGTACCCGACCTCGAGGTGGCGAATTGACGGCCCCTGACGCGGGGCGTGGCATAGGCGACACCTTCCGCATCCTGCACGTCAGCACCGGCAACGTGTGCCGTTCGCCCATCACCGAGCGGCTGACCCGGCACTTCGTGGCGGACCGGCTCGGGGATTCGCGGGGCGGCGGGCTGATCGTGGAGAGCGCGGGCACCTGGGGCCACGAGGGCGCGCCGATGGAGGCCAACGCGGAGACCGTGCTGGCCGACTTCGGCGCGGACGCCTCCGGCTTCACCGGCCGGGAACTGCTGGACGAGCATGTGATCTGCGCCGACCTGGTGCTCACCGCGACCCTGGACCACCGTGCCCAGGTCATCTCCATGGGCCACTCGGCCGGCCTGCGCACCTTCACCCTCAAGGAGTTCACCCGCCTGGTGAAGGCGATAGACCCGGCCACGCTGCCTCCCCTGGAGGACGGCGTGGTCGAACGCGCCCGCGCCCTGGTCCGTGCGGCCGCCGCTCTACGCGGGTGGCTCCTGGCCCCGACCGCCGAGGCCGACGAGGTCTACGACCCCTACGGCGCCCCTCTGACGTTCTTCCGCTCGGTCGGCGACGAGATACACCAGGCCCTGGACCCGGTGGTAACGGCCCTGACGGGAGTCCCGGCCCGCGCTTGACGCCCGCCGGGCCCCGCAGCGGACGGGTATCCGCCCCGGGGTCGGCCACCGACCACCCAGTACCTGCCGACGGGCGCCGGCCTTGGTGTGTGCCTGTGAGTCGCCTGACCTTGAAGGGCCCCTAGCCCTGGTCGGGAGTGCCCCGCGGGGCCGCGCACGGGGCGAGTCGGGTCCAGTTGGCCTGCTCTGGCCAGTGGGCATGGTGCGGGTGCGTCGTGGGTCGTGCGTGGGCTGCGTCGATGATCGGCCTCGGCGCGTGTCTGTCGGGCGTCTGGCGGCTCGCAAGCTCGTGCGTGGCTCCGGGGCCCGGCCGGAGGTTCCTGGACCGGTACGCCCCGGCTGGAGGCTCCTGGAGGGGCGTACCGTCCTGTGGGTGACCCGGCGCTCGCCGCTCGTCGCGGTCTGCCGGACGGGGCTTCTGCATTGCGCGCGTGTGAGCAGACAGACGTCTGGGGTCGCCGTGTCGGCGTAAAGGGCCGCGCGGGGTGGGGTTGGTGGGCCTACATTGGACGTACGTCAACGTCGACCGCCCGGAGCCCGACATGTCGGTCATCCCCGTTCTCGAGGCCGATCTCCTGCGCCGGCAGGACCCCGAACTGGCCGACGTCCTGCTGGGGGAACTCGACCGGCAGTCGACGACGCTCCAGTTGATCGCGGCGGAGAACTTCACCTCGCCGGCGGTGCTCGCCACGCTCGGCTCGGTGCTGGCGAACAAGTACGCCGAGGGCTATCCGGGCGCCCGGCACCACGGCGGCTGCGAGATCGTCGACGCGGCCGAACGCCTCGCCATGGCGCGGGCCAAGGCCCTGTTCGGTGCCGAACACGCCAACGTGCAGGCCCACTCGGGCTCGTCCGCGGTGCTCGCCGCGTACGCGGCGCTGCTGCGGCCCGGCGACACCGTCCTCGCCCTCGGCCTGCCCTACGGCGGCCACCTCACGCACGGCTCGCCCGCGAACTTCTCCGGCCGCTGGTTCGACTTCGTCGGCTACGGCGTCGACGCCGAGACCGGACTCATCGACCACCAGCAGGTGCGCACGCTCGCCCACGCGCACCGGCCCAAGGCGATCGTGTGCGGCTCCATCGCCTACCCGCGCCACATCGACTACGCCTTCTTCCGCTCGGTCGCCGACGAGGTCGGCGCCTATCTGATCGCCGACGCGGCCCACCCCATCGGACTCGTGGCCGGCAGGGCGGCGCCCAACCCCGTCCCGTACGCCGACGTGGTGTGCGCCACCACCCACAAGGTGCTGCGCGGGCCGCGCGGCGGGATGCTCCTGTGCGGCGGCGAGCTGGCCGAGCGCGTCGACCGCGCCGTCTTCCCCTTCACCCAGGGCGGCGCCCAGATGCACACCATCGCCGCCAAGGCCGTGGCGTTCGGCGAGGCCGCGACCCCGGCCTTCTCCGCCTACGCCCACCAGGTCGTCGCCAACGCGCGGGTGCTTGCCGCCCGGCTGGCCGCGGAGGGCCTGACCGTCACCACCGGCGGCACGGACACCCACCTGATCACCGCCGACCCGGCGCCGCTCGGCGTCGAGGGGCGTACCGCGCGCGGACGGCTGGCCGCGGCCGGTATCGTCCTCGACTGCTGCGCGCTGCCGCACGCCGACGGCCGCGGGCTGCGGCTGGGCACCGCCGCGGTGACCAGCCAGGGCATGGGCCAGCAGGAGATGGAGTGGATAGCCGTCCTGTTCGGCAAAGTGCTGCGCGGCGAGGTCGACGGGGCGAGCGCGCGTGAGGATGTGCGCGAACTCACTGGCCGGTTTCCGCCGTACCCCGGCTGAGACGGGGTAGCAGAACGGTCGTACAAAACCGTACACAGCCACACGTGCAACCATCGTCGCTACCCGGAAGTCCACATACATATGCCTGCGTCGCTAGGGTGTGGGGCTGAGAAGGCCAGCGAGACCTGTGGGGAAGCCCGTGCGTGAATACCTGCTGACGCTCTGCATCACGGCCGCGGTGACGTATCTGCTGACAGGGCCGGTACGCAAGTTCGCGATCGTCGCGGGTGCGATGCCGGAGATCCGGGCACGTGACGTGCACCGTGAGCCCACGCCCCGGCTCGGCGGGATCGCGATGTTCTTCGGCCTGTGCGCGGGCCTGCTGGTCGCAAGCCACCTCACCAACCTCAACGAGGTCTTCGAGAAGTCGAACGAGCCACGGGCGCTGCTCTCCGGCGCCGCCCTGATCTGGCTGATCGGCGTCCTCGATGACAAGTTCGAGATCGATGCCCTGATCAAGCTGGGCGGTCAGATGATCGCGGCCGGTGTGATGGTCATGCAGGGTCTGACCATCCTGTGGCTGCCCGTGCCCGGCGTCGGCACGGTCGCGCTCACCCAGTGGCAGGGCACCCTCCTCACGGTGGCGCTGGTCGTCATCACCATCAACGCGGTCAACTTCGTCGACGGCCTCGACGGCCTGGCCTCCGGCATGGTGTGCATCGCGGCGGCCGCGTTCTTCATGTACGCCTACCGGATCTGGTACTCGTACGGCATCGAGGCCGCCGCCCCCGCCACCCTCTTCGCGGCCGTCCTCATGGGCATGTGCCTTGGCTTCCTGCCGCACAACATGCATCCCGCGCGGATCTTCATGGGCGACTCGGGGTCGATGCTCATCGGCCTGGTGCTGGCGGCCGGCGCGATCTCGGTGACCGGGCAGGTCGACCCGGACGTGATGAAGCTGTTCTCCGGGTCCGAGCGCAACGCCGTGCACCAGATGGTGCCGGTCTACATCCCTCTGCTGATGCCGCTGACGATCATCGCCATCCCGGCCGCCGACCTGGTCCTGGCCATCGTGCGGCGCACCTGGCACGGCAAGTCGCCGTTCGCCGCCGACCGCGGCCATCTGCACCACCGCCTGCTGGAGATCGGCCACTCGCACAGCCGGGCCGTGCTGATCATGTACTTCTGGGCGGCCCTGATCGGCTTCGGCGCGCTCGCCTACTCGGTCAAGTCGGCGTCCATGTGGATAGTGCTGGGCATCGTGGCCCTCAGCTTCATCGGCCTGGTGCTGCTCCTGCTGCCGCGCTTCACCCCGCGAGCCCCGCGCTGGGCCGAGCAGTTCGTGCCGCCGCGCTACCGGCGCCGGGGCGTGGTGATGGCCCCGGATGCCTCCGCGACGGCGCCGTCCGCGTCGTCCACGGCCTCCACGCCGCAGGAGGCGGCCGTGGGGGCTTCCGCGACCGCGGAGAGCCCCGTGCCGGAGGAGACGCCCGTGGCCGCGGGCGTGCGGGTCCGTGCCGGGTCGGCCGGTGTCAACGGAGCGACCGCCGTCGGAACTCGTTCGCGGGTTCTGGACGGGCGGAAGGCCGGAACGTCGCGCTGACGGCCAAGGTAAGAATCTGACTAAGGCGTTGCCAACCCGTGGGACACTAAATCCCCACAATATCGGGCGAATAGGTCTGGATTTTGCACAGAAGTGCAGCTGTACTCTCACGTGTGAGGGTCAGCACACCATGGAGGTAAAGACCTCATCAAATAGTTTGTGATACCGTTCACGAGTATCCCGGAGAGCCGAAGGGCCACAGTGAGAAGGTCCTGGTGGGGCCGAGGTTTTCTCCCTCGGCACCGGGACTACGCTCGTCCCATGACGACGCCCTGCCCCCTGTGAATGCGGAGTTGCCGCGATGCCGTCCAATGACGCCCGGATCCTGGCCGAGGCCGCTGTGCCCACAGTCGCCGTCGGTGTGGTCGCCGCCGTCGTCAGTGGTGTGGTCGCCGGTGGCAAGGGGGCGATCGGCGCGGTCGTCGCGACCCTGGTCGTGATCCTGTTCATGGGGCTCGGCCTGTACGTCCTGCAGCGCACGGCCAAGTCGCTTCCGCATCTCTTCCAGGCGATGGGCCTGATGCTCTACGCGGCCCAGATCCTGCTGCTGTTCGTCTTCCTGGCCGCGTTCAAGCACACCACGCTGTTCAACCCCAAGGCCTTCGCCTTCACCCTGCTCGCCGCCACGCTGGCGTGGACCGCGGCGCAGACGCGGGCCCATATGAAGTCCAAGATCCTCTACGTCGAGCCCGACTCGGCCCCGTCCACGGCGGGCGAGAAGTCCGAAAAGACGGAGCGCTCGTCGTGAGCGGTAGGGCCGGGATAAAGACGCTTGAGAGATCCTGCTATCGTCCGGTGCCAACTGCGGCATCGCGGGCGCGGGCATCACAGCTGACGCCTGTTCGATCGCGAGGCGAGATGCCCCACTGCCGCCCCCACATCCGTAACACCAGTCCCGTGCCGAACCGCGGCCGCACGCCGCGCCGACACAACGAGGTTGCCGTACCTATGCGCCACGCTGAAGGAGCCCGCGGTGAGTGCTGACCCGACGCAGGTGCTCGCCTTCGAGACCGACTGCCACATCTTCGCCGGCTGTGGCTTCCCCGCTCCGGGCCTGCACTCGTTCCTGTTCGAGCCCCTCTGGGGCAACGCGGACAGCAACCTGTACTTCAACAAGCCGATGCTGCTGGCGCTGCTCGGCTCCATCATCGTCGTCGGATTCTTCTGGGCGGCCTTCCGCAGGCCCCAGGTCGTGCCGGGCAAGCTCCAGATGGTCGCCGAGGCGGGCTACGACTTCATCCGGCGCGGGGTCGTCTACGAGACGATCGGCAAGAAGGAAGGCGAGAAGTACGTTCCGCTCGTCGTCTCCCTGTTCTTCTTCATCTGGATGATGAACCTCTGGTCGATCATCCCGGTCGCCCAGTTCCCGGTGACTTCGATCATCGCGTACCCGGCCATCCTGGCCTTGATCGTGTACGTGCTGTGGGTCTCGCTGACCTTCAAGCGGCACGGCTTCGTGGGCTTCTTCAAGAACGTGACCGGCTACGACAAGTCGCTGGGCGCGGTGCTCCCGCTGGCCATGCTCATCGAGTTCTTCTCGAACCTGCTGGTCCGGCCCTTCACCCACGCGGTCCGGCTCTTCGCGAACATGTTCGCGGGCCACACTCTGCTGCTGCTCTTCACGATCGCCAGCTGGTACCTGCTCAACGGCATCGGCATCGCCTACGCGGGCGTCAGCTTCATCATGACGATCGTGATGACGGCCTTCGAGCTCTTCATCCAGGCACTGCAGGCGTACGTCTTCGTCCTCCTGACCTGCACGTACATCCAGGGTGCGCTCGCAGAGCACCACTGAGCACCCCGCAGAGCAACCCCCTGATCGTCCGGTGGCCAACCCCCACCGGTCCGTAAAGAAAAGGAAGAACTGGCATGTCCCAGACCCTTGCCGCTGTTTCCGGCTCGCTCGGCTCCGTCGGTTACGGCCTCGCTGCCATCGGTCCCGGCGTCGGCGTCGGCATCATCTTCGGTAACGGCACCCAGGCCCTGGCCCGCCAGCCCGAGGCCGCCGGCCTGATCCGCGCCAACCAGATCCTCGGCTTCGCCTTCTGTGAGGCGCTGGCGCTGATCGGTCTGGTCATGCCGTTCGTCTACGGCAAGTGATCAGCTGATCCACTTCCAGCCGACTAGACGAAAGGCAGAAACATGAGCCCGCTGCTCACGGTCGCGGCCGAGACGGAGAACCCGCTCGTCCCGCCGATCCCAGAGCTTGTCATCGGCCTGATCGCCTTCGTCATCGTCTTCGGTTTCCTCGCCAAGAAGCTCCTCCCGAACATCAACAAGGTTCTGGAGGAGCGCCGCGAGGCCATCGAGGGCGGTATCGAGAAGGCCGAGGCCGCGCAGACCGAGGCCCAGAGCGTTCTTGAGCAGTACAAGGCTCAGCTCGCCGAGGCCCGGCACGAGGCCGCGCGCCTGCGCCAGGAGGCGCAGGAGCAGGGCGCCACGCTCATCGCGGAGATGCGGGCCGAGGGCCAGCGTCAGCGCGAGGAGATCGTCGCCGCAGGCCACGCCCAGATCGAGGCCGACCGCAAGTCCGCCGCGTCCGCGCTCCGGCAGGACGTCGGCACGCTGGCCACCGAGCTGGCCGGCAAGCTCGTCGGCGAGTCCCTCGAGGACCACGCCCGGCAGAGCCGTGTGATCGACCGCTTCCTCGACGAGCTCGAGGAGAAGGCCGAGGCGACTCGATGACCATGCACGGAGCCAGCCGTGAGGCACTGACCGCCGCACGTGAGCGTCTGGACGCGCTGACGGACTCCACCTCGGTGGACGCCGGCCGGCTTGCCGACGAGCTGGCCGCCGTCACCGCGCTGCTCCACCGCGAGGTGGGCCTGCGTCGGGTCCTGACCGACCCGGCGCAGTCCGGCGAGGCCAAGGCCACGCTGGTGCAGCGCCTGCTCGGCGGGCAGATCGGCGGCACGGCCGTCGACCTGGTGTCCGGCATGGTGCGATCCCGCTGGTCGCAGCCCCGCGACCTGGTCGACACGCTGGAGGAGCTGGCGGACGTCGCCGACCTCACCGCGGCGCAGCGGGTCGGCACGCTCGACAACGTCGAGGACGAGCTGTTCCGCTTCGGCCGGATCGTCTCCTCGAACACCGGGCTGCGCGCGGCCCTGACCGACCGCGCCGCGACCGTCTCGGCCAAGAAGGAGCTGCTGCGCCGGCTGCTCGGCGGCCGTGCGGCCGCGACCACCGAGCGTCTGGTGACGCGCCTTGTGACCGCGCCGCGGGGACGTAGCCTGGAAGCGGGACTGGAGTCCCTGACCAAGCTCGCCGCCGACCGTCGCAACCGCATGGTCGCCGTCGTCACCTCGGCGGTCCCGCTGAGCGACACGCAGAAGCAGCGCCTCGGCGCGGCCCTCGCGAAGCTCTACGGCCGTCAGATGCACCTCAACCTCGACGTGGACCCCGACGTCATCGGCGGGATGCGGGTGCAGGTCGGCGACGAGGTCATCAACGGCTCCCTCGCGGACCGGCTCGAGGACGCCGCCCGCCGCATGGCGAGCTAGCAGCAACTCAACACGCAAGACGTACACGACGGCCCTGGTTGGGCCGTGCAGAGGATTCACCTCTTTTTGGGGGGAGTCCGGGACTCGCAATACCCCCAAGTGAAACTTCGGGCCCAACAAGGAGAGCAGGGAACCCAGATGGCGGAGCTCACGATCCGGCCGGAGGAGATCCGGGACGCGCTGGAGAACTTCGTCCAGTCGTACAAGCCGGACGCGGCCTCGCGCGAGGAGGTCGGTACGGTCACCCTTGCCGGCGACGGCATCGCGAAGGTCGAGGGGCTTCCCTCGGCCATGGCCAACGAACTGCTGAAGTTCGAGGACGGCACCCTCGGCCTCGCCCTCAACCTCGAGGAGCGGGAGATCGGTGCCATCGTCCTCGGTGAGTTCAGCGGCATCGAGGAGGGCCAGCCGGTGCAGCGCACCGGTGAGGTCCTGTCCGTGGCCGTGGGCGAGGGCTACCTCGGCCGCGTGGTGGACCCGCTCGGCAACCCGATCGACGGCCTCGGCGAGATCGCGACCGAGGGCCGCCGCGCCCTCGAACTGCAGGCCCCCACGGTCATGCAGCGCAAGTCGGTGCACGAGCCCATGGAGACCGGCTACAAGGCCGTCGACGCCATGACCCCGATCGGCCGCGGTCAGCGTCAGCTGATCATCGGCGACCGGCAGACCGGCAAGACCGCCCTCGCTGTCGACACGATCATCAACCAGCGTGACAACTGGCGCACCGGCGACCCGAACAAGCAGGTCCGCTGCATCTACGTCGCCATCGGGCAGAAGGGCTCCACCATCGCGTCGGTCCGGCGCTCGCTGGAGGAGAACGGCGCGCTGGAGTACACGACCATCGTGGCCGCCCCGGCGTCCGACCCGGCCGGCTTCAAGTACCTGGCGCCGTACACCGGTTCCGCCATCGGCCAGCACTGGATGTACCAGGGCAAGCACGTCCTGATCATCTTCGACGACCTGTCGAAGCAGGCCGACGCCTACCGCGCCGTGTCGCTGCTGCTGCGCCGTCCGCCGGGCCGTGAGGCCTACCCGGGCGACGTCTTCTACCTGCACTCCCGGCTGCTGGAGCGCTGCGCGAAGCTGTCCGACGACATGGGCAAGGGCTCGATGACCGGTCTGCCGATCGTCGAGACCAAGGCCAACGACGTCTCGGCGTTCATCCCGACCAACGTCATCTCCATCACCGACGGCCAGTGCTTCCTGGAGTCGGACCTGTTCAACGCCGGTCAGCGCCCCGCGCTGAACGTCGGTATCTCCGTCTCCCGAGTCGGTGGTTCCGCGCAGCACAAGGCGATGAAGCAGGTCTCCGGCCGTCTGCGCGTGGACCTGGCCCAGTTCCGTGAGCTGGAGGCGTTCGCTGCCTTCGGTTCCGACCTGGACGCCGCCTCGAAGTCCCAGCTGGAGCGCGGTCAGCGCATGGTCGAGCTGCTGAAGCAGGACCAGTACCAGCCGATGGCCACCGAGGACCAGGTCGTCTCCGTCTGGGCCGGCACCACCGGCAAGATGGACGAGGTGCCGGTCGCCGACATCCGCCGCTTCGAGAAGGAGCTCCTGGAGTACCTGCACCGCAAGGAGCAGGGCCTCATGACCTCCATCAAGGAGGGCGGCAAGATGTCCGACGACACGCTGCAGGCCGTCGCCGAGGCGATCGTCGAGTTCAAGAAGCAGTTCGAGACGGGCGACGGAAAGCTGCTCGGCGAGGACACCCCGGCCGCTGCCGCCAAGTGACGTAAGGAAGGGACCTGACTCATGGGAGCCCAGCTCCGGGTCTACAAGCGTCGCATCCGATCCGTCACCGCGACCAAGAAGATCACCAAGGCGATGGAGATGATCGCCGCCTCGCGCGTCGTCAAGGCGATGCGCAAGGTGTCGGCCTCCACGCCGTACGCGCAGGAATTGACCCGCGCGGTCACGGCGGTCGGCACCGGGTCCAACACCAAGCACCCGCTGACCACGGAGGCGGAGAACCCGACCCGCGCCGCGGTACTGCTCCTGACGAGCGACCGCGGTCTGGCCGGCGCCTTCAACTCCAACGCCATCAAGGCGGCGGAGCAGCTGACCGCGCGCCTCGAGCGCGAGGGCAAGCAGGTCGACGCCTACATCGTCGGCCGGCGCGGTGTGGCCCACTACAACTTCCGTGAGCGCAAGATCACGGAGTCGTGGTCCGGCTTCACCGACGAGCCCTCGTACGCGGACGCCAAGACGGTGGCGGCCCCGCTGATCGAGGCCATCGAGAAGGGCACCGAGGACGG
This sequence comes from Streptomyces sp. NPDC047453, assembly GCF_040643155.1. Lineage (NCBI taxonomy): Bacteria > Bacillati > Actinomycetota > Actinomycetes > Kitasatosporales > Streptomycetaceae > Streptomyces > Streptomyces sp. NPDC047453. Next base: position 46,087 of record NZ_JBEYTS010000026.1, read on the forward strand.
CGGCGTGGACGAGCTCCACATCGTCTACACGGAGTTCGTCTCGATGATGACGCAGACGGCGATCGACGCCCGGCTGCTGCCGCTGAGCCTCGACGAGGTCTCGGCAGAGGCCGCGCCGAAGGACGAGATCCTTCCGCTGTACGACTTCGAGCCTTCGGCGGAGGACGTACTCGACGCGCTGCTGCCGCGCTACGTGGAGAGCCGTATCTACAACGCGCTGCTCCAGTCGGCCGCTTCGAAGCACGCCGCCACGCGGCGCGCGATGAAGTCGGCCACCGACAACGCGGGCGAGCTGATCGACACGCTCGCGCGTCTTGCCAACGCGGCCCGCCAGGCCGAAATCACCCAGGAAATCAGCGAGATCGTCGGTGGCGCGAGCGCCCTGGCCGACGCGACCGCGGGGAGTGACAAGTAATGACCACCACTGTTGAGACGGCCACGGCGGCGGGCCGCGTCGCGCGGGTCATCGGCCCGGTCGTCGACGTGGAGTTCCCCGTCGACGCGATGCCGGACATTAACAACGCCCTTCACGTCGAGGTCGCCGACCCGGCGAACGCGGGCGAGAAGAAGACGCTGACGCTCGAGGTCGCCCAGCACCTCGGTGACGGCATCGTCCGCACGATCTCCATGCAGCCCACCGACGGCCTGGTCCGCCAGTCCCCGGTGAAGGACACCGGCTCGGCGATCTCGGTCCCGGTCGGCGACTTCACCAAGGGCAAGGTGTTCAACACCCTCGGTGAGGTGCTGAACGTCGACGCCGAGTACGACGGCGAGCGCTGGGCGATCCACCGCAAGGCGCCGAACTTCGACGAGCTCGAGTCGAAGACCGAGATGTTCGAGACCGGCGTCAAGGTCATCGACCTGCTGACCCCGTACGTCAAGGGCGGCAAGATCGGTCTGTTCGGCGGTGCCGGCGTCGGCAAGACGGTGCTCATCCAGGAGATGATCTACCGCGTCGCCAACAACCACGACGGTGTCTCCGTGTTCGCCGGTGTCGGCGAGCGCACCCGTGAGGGCAACGACCTCATCGACGAGATGAGCGAGTCGGGCGTCATCGACAAGACCGCGCTGGTCTTCGGTCAGATGGACGAGCCCCCGGGCACCCGTCTGCGCGTCGCGCTGGCGGGCCTGACCATGGCCGAGTACTTCCGCGACGTCCAGAAGCAGGACGTGCTGTTCTTCATCGACAACATCTTCCGCTTCACGCAGGCCGGTTCCGAGGTCTCCACGCTGCTCGGCCGTATGCCGTCCGCGGTGGGTTACCAGCCGAACCTGGCCGACGAGATGGGTCTGCTCCAGGAGCGCATCACCTCGACCCGCGGTCACTCGATCACCTCGATGCAGGCGATCTACGTTCCCGCGGACGACCTGACCGACCCGGCCCCGGCCACCACCTTCGCCCACCTCGACGCGACGACGGTGCTGTCCCGTCCGATCTCGGAGAAGGGCATCTACCCGGCCGTGGACCCGCTGGACTCCACGTCCCGGATCCTGGACCCCCGCTACATCGCGGCGGACCACTACAACGCGGCCATGCGCGTGAAGAACATCCTGCAGAAGTACAAGGACCTGCAGGACATCATCGCGATCCTCGGTATCGACGAGCTCGGCGAGGAGGACAAGCTCGTCGTCCACCGTGCCCGTCGCGTGGAGCGCTTCCTGTCCCAGAACACCCACGTCGCCAAGCAGTTCACCGGTGTGGACGGCTCGGACGTGCCGCTGGAGGAGTCGATCGCGGCGTTCAACGCGATCTGCGACGGCGAGTACGACCACTTCCCCGAGCAGGCGTTCTTCATGTGCGGTGGTATCGAGGACCTGAAGAAGAACGCGAAGGAGCTGGGCGTCTCCTGAGCATCGAGCTCATCTGAGGGGGCGGGTGCGTCCCGCCCCCTCGTCCACGCCCCTTAGAATTGACCCCAACACCCGGCACTACCGCCGGGTGGTGACCCGAGGAGCCACCCTTGGCTGCTGAGCTGCACGTCGAGCTGGTCGCCGCCGACCGCCAGGTCTGGTCCGGCGAGGCCACCCTGGTCGTCGCGCGCACCACGTCCGGCGACATCGGCGTCATGCCCGGTCACCAGCCGCTGCTCGGTGTGCTGGAGTCGGGCCCGGTGACCATCCGTACGAGTGAAGGTGGGACGGTCGTCGCCGCTGTGCACGGCGGTTTCATCTCGTTCGCGGACAACAAGCTGTCGCTGCTGGCGGAGATCGCCGAACTCTCGGACGAGATCGATGTCCAGCGCACCGAGCGAGAGCTCGAACGCGCGAAGGCGGAGGGCGACGCTCATGCCGAGCGCCGCGCGGAGGTCCGACTGCGCGCGGCGACGGCCAGCTGAACCCAGCCAGCCGTGTGATGACGTCACTCAGCCGCGGCCGGTACCGGAGCAATCCGGTACCGGCCGCGGCTGAGGTGAATGTGGGTGTTTTTTCCGTTCCATTACCTAGGAGACGAGGAGGTCGGTGTCGATGGTCCTCGCTCTGACTGTGTGCGGGCTGGTGGTCTTGCTCGTGGTGGTGGGACTGTTCGTCTTCGGCCTGCGACGCAGGCTCATCCAGCGCTCCGGCGGCACCTTCGACTGCAGTCTGCGCTGGGACGTACCGGAGAAGACCGACACCAGCGGCAAGGGCTGGAGCTACGGAGTCGCCCGCTACAACGGCGACCGCGTCGAGTGGTTCCGTGTCTTCTCCTACGCGCTCCGTCCGCGCCGCACCCTGGAGCGGGCGTCCATCGAGGTGGCCGGCCGCCGTCTGCCCGAGGGCGAGGAGGAACTCGCCCTGCTCTCCGACGCGATCGTCCTCACCTGCCTGCACCGCGGTACGCGCCTGGAACTCGCGATGAGCGAGGACGCGCTGACCGGCTTCCTCGCCTGGCTGGAGGCGGCGCCGCCCGGACAACGAGTGAATGTGGCGTAGCCGCACTCACTCGTTGGCGTAGTACGACAGGAGAGCTCCCCCGGACGTGGTCCGGGGGAGCTCTCCTGGTCTCGGGGCCGGTGGCCCTTACGACAGACCGCTGTTGATGGCGTTCACCAGTTCGCCGCTGCTGGTGTCACCGCTGAACTCCCAGAAGAAGGCGCCGCCCAGGCCCTGGGTCTTCGCCCAGGACATCTTGGTGCCGATGGTGGCCGGGGTGTCGTAGGACCACCAGTTGCTGCCGCACTTGGCGTAGGCCGTGCCCGCGATGGTGCCGGTGGCCGGGCAGGACGTCTTGAGCACCTTGTAGTCCTCGATGCCCTGCTCGTAGGTACCGGTCGCCGGGCCCGTGGCCGTGCCGCCCGGGGCGTCCTGGGTGACGCCGGTCCAGCCGCGGCCGTACAGGCCGATGCCGACGAGCAGCTTGCTCGCGGGTACGCCCTTGGCCTTGTACTTGGCGATCGCGTCGGCCGTGGTGAAGCCGGCCTGCGGGATGCCGTTGTACGAGGTGAGCGGGGAGTGCGGGGCGGTGGGGCCCTTCGCGTCCCAGGCGCCGAAGAAGTCGTACGTCATCACGTTGTACCAGTCGAGGTACTGCGCGGCGCCGCCGTAGTCGGCGGCGTCGACCTTGCCGCCGGAGGTGCCGTCGGCGGAGACCGCCGCCGTGACCAGGGCGCCGTTGCCGAACTTGGCCCGCAGTGCGGCCGCCACGTTCTTGATGGCCGCCGGCCCGCTGGTGTCACAGGTCAGGCCGCAGGCGTTCGGGTACTCCCAGTCGATGTCGATGCCGTCGAACACATCGGCCCAGCGGGAGTCCTTCACCAGGTCGTAGCAGGACTGGGCGAAGGCCGTCGGGTTCTTGGCCGCGTCCGCGAAGCCGCCGGACCAGGTCCAGCCGCCGAAGGACCACAGCACCTTGATGTTCGGGTACTTGGCCTTCAGCTGGCGCAGCTGGTTGAAGTTGCCGCGCAGTGGCTGGTCCCAGGTGTCGGCGACGCCGCTGACCGACTGGTCGGCGGTGAACGCCTTGTCGTAGTCGGCGTAGGAGTCGCCGATCGCGCACTTGCCGCCGGTGACGTTGCCGAAGGCGTAGTTGATGTGCGTGATCTTCGAGGCGGAGCCGGACGTCACGATGTTCTTGACGTTGTAGTTGCGTCCGTAGATGCCCCACTCGGTGAAGTAGCCGAGCCGGACCTTGTTGCCGGGCGGGGGAGTGCCGCCACCGCCGCCGGTGGTGCGCACGGCGACGGAGCCGCTGACCGGGCCGGTCTGGTTGGCGGTGTCACGGGCCTGGACGCTGTAGGAGTAGTCGGTGCCGGCGGTCAGACCAGTGTCCGTGTACGAGGTCGTCGTCACGGTCGCGACCGTCCTGCCGTCGCGCAGGACGTCGTAGTTCTTGACGCCCTTGTCGTCGGTGGCCGCGCCCCAGGTGAGCTTCACCGAGGTGTCGGTGATGTTCGAGGCGGTCGGGGTGCCCGGCGCGGAGGGCGGGTTGTCACCGGGAACCGTGCTGCCACCGTCACAACTGCCGCCGTTCAGCTTGCAGTTGCTGGGGGAGCCGGCGCCGGCGCCGTTGAAGCCGAAGGAGACGGAGGCACCCGGGGCGAGGGTGCCGTTGTAGGACTTGTTCTTGGCGGTCCAGTGGGTGCCGGAGCTGGTCACGTCCGCGTCCCAGGCGGAGGTGACGGACGTGCCGGAGGGGAAGTCCCACTCGATCGTCCACGAACTGATGCTCGTGGTGCCGGAGTTGGTCACCGTCCACTTGCCCTCGAAGCCGGAGCCCCAGTCCTGGGTCTTGGCGTAGGTGGCGGTGGCCGATGCCGCGGCCTGAGCGGAGCCCGCGAGGCCGACAAGGCCGGCCAGCGGGAGCAGCAGGGTCGCGAACCCGGCCGCGGCTCTGTGTCTGAAGCGCATACCGCGCCTCCTCTTGTGATGTCGCCGGCGGGGCGCTACGGCCACCCCTTCGGCGGTGGGGGTTGTGGTCGGGGGCGTGACTGAGCCATCACGCCCACCGGTGCCGCGAGAATAGAAAGGTCTGGACCACGGGTCAATAGGTCTGGACCAGTTGTCCCGTTGCTCTCAGATCCCCAACTCCTGTGCGAGCACCGCCGCTTGGGTCCGGCTGCGCAGCTCAAGCTTGCCCAGCAGGCGGCTGACATGGGTCTTCACGGTGCCCTCCGCGAGGTCCAGGCGGACGGCGATCCCGGCGTTGGACAGCCCTTCACCCAGACACGACAGCACCTCGCGTTCCCGGGGGGTGAGGGTGCCCAGCGCGGCCGGCGCCGCCTTCGTCTCCCGTACCGGCCCGGCGGCGAACTCGGCGATCAGACGCCGTGTGACGGCGGGCGCGACGATCCCCTCCCCGCGCGCCACCGTGCGCACCGCCTCCACCAGTTCCCGCGCCTCGGCGTTCTTGAGCAGGAACCCGGCCGCTCCCGCGCGCAGCGCCCCGAAGACGTACTCGTCGAGGTCGAAGGTGGTCAGCACGAGGACGTCCGCCAACTGCTCCGCGACCACCTGCCGGGTCGCCGACACCCCGTCCAGCCTCGGCATCTGAATGTCCATCAGCACCACGTCCGGGCGCAGCTCGCGGGCCAGCGCCACCGCCTGCTCGCCGTCCGCCGCCTCGCCGGCCACTTCGATGCCGGGCGCGCTGCGCAGGATCAGGACCAGCCCGGCGCGAACGGCGGACTGGTCCTCGGCGACGAGGACACGGATCATGTGGGATCTCCTTCGCCATCACCCAGGGGCAGGGTGGCACGGACGGTCCAGACGGCGCCCTCGGGACCGGCCGCGAATGCGCCACCGAGCAGCGCGGCCCGCTCCCGCATCCCGACCAGACCGGCACCGGAGCCCGGGGCGCGCGGTGCGCCCCGATGCCCGTAGGGGCTGGTCACCGCCACCTCGAGCGCGCCGTCGCGCCGGGCCAGGGCGACGGTGACGCGGCCCGGAGCCGCGTGTTTGAGGGCGTTGGTCAGCGACTCCTGCACGATGCGGTACGCCGCCAGCTCCACCGGCGTCGGCACCTCGCCGTGCCGGGCGTCGAGCGTGACCTGGAGACCGTTGCCGCGGGCCGCCTCGGCCAGCGCCTCGAGACCGTCCAGGGTCGGCGCGGCGGCCGGGGCGTGCTCGCCCCCGCTGTCGCGCAGGATGCCGATCAGCCGCCGCATCTCCGCCAGTCCCTCGACGCTGTTCTCCCGGATCACGGTGAGCGCCTGCCGCGAGGTCTCCGGGTCGTCCAGGGACAGCGCGGCCGTGGAGTGGATGGCGATGGCGGACATGTGGTTGGCGATCATGTCGTGCAACTCCCGAGCCACCCGCGCGCGTTCGGCGACGACCGCCTGTGTGCGGTCCATGTCCGCGAGCAGTGCGGTCCGTTCGGCCCGCAGCCGCTCGGCGACGGCTGTGTCACGGTGATTGCGCACCACCCAGCCGGTGGCCGCCGGCACCAGGCTGACCAGGGCGACGCCCACGCCAAGCAGCAGTGCCTGCGGCGTGCGCCAGACCACGAGCGGCACGACCGTGCCGATCACCGTGAGCAGACCGGCGATCCAGGGAAGGCGGCGGGCGAAGGCGGGCGGGCCGTACAGCACCGCCGCGTAGACCAGGTCGGTGAACATCACCACGGTGGCCAGGCTGCCCCGCGTCGGGAGGTCCGCGACGACCGCCGCGGTGCCGACGAGCAGGGCGGGCCCCGGCCGGGTGCGGCGCAGCAGCTCGCACCCCGCCATCACCAGCAGCGGGACGGCGACCGCCCAGTCCTGGTCCAGGACGGAGGCCGGGGCGTGGTGGGTGCGGGTGTGCAGCCCGACGCCGATCAGCACCAGCCCGCCGAGCAGCCCGCCCACGGCGATGTACACGTCGTGGCGGTGCGGGCGCAGTCCTCGGGCCATGCGTCCATCCAACACGGGGGAGCGGTCCGCCGCCTGATGCTCCGGGAGGGTCCGCGCGTACATCGAAGGATGCACGCGCGGTTCGTCACCGCCGACGACGCACCGGACGTGGTCCTCCGCGAGCCTGGAGGAGGAACCGAGAGGAGCAATCATGATCGTCGCGCTGATCATCGCCTGCGAGGTGGGCTTCTGGGTACTGCTGGCGCTGGGCCTGACTGCCCGCTACCTCCTGCGGTGGCGCCGCACCGGCATGGCCCTGCTGCTGTGCGAGCCGGTGCTGGAACTGGTCCTGTTCGCGGCCACCGCCGTCGATCTGAGGAACGGCGCGGAGCCCGGCTGGGAGCACGGACTGGCCGCCCTGTACATCGGCTTCACCGTCGGCTACGGCCACTACACCGTCGGCCGGCTCGACGCCCACGCGGCCCACCGCCTGGCCGGCGGCCCGCGCCCCGGGAAGCCGCCCCGTCACGGACTGGCACGGGCGCGCTACGAGGGCGGCCTCTGGCTGCGCACCCTCGTCGCGTCGTGCGTCTCCCTCGCCCTGCTCCAGGCGGCGATCCTGTACGTCGGCGACCCGTCCGCCGCCGAGCCGCTCAGGTCCTGGCAGGGGACGACGCTGCGCATCGCCGGGATCCACGGGCTGATCGCGCTGTCGTACCTGCTCTTCCCCAAGAAGGCTCCGGCCGGGTCGGCCCGCCCGGACGAGGAGCGCACACCGGCCGGACGGTGAACGGGCGGGGGGACGCCATGGTGGGAAGGGGCGCTCAGCGTTCGCCGCCCGGCACCCACAGCACGTCCCCGGTGGCCTTGTTGGCCGTGCGCGCCAGGATGAACAGCAGGTCCGACAGCCGGTTGAGATAGGTCGCGGTGAGCGGGTTCATCGTCTCGCCGTGAACCTCCAGGGCGGCCCAGGTCGAGCGTTCGGCCCGGCGGACCACCGTGCACGCCTGGTGGAGCAGGGCCGCGCCCGGCGTCCCGCCAGGGAGGATGAAGGAGCGGAGCTTGTCGAGTTCGGCGTTGAAGCGGTCGCAGTCCGCCTCCAGCCGGTCGATGTAGAACTGCTCGACCCGCAGCGGCGGGAACTCCGGGTTCTCCACCACCGGCGTGCACAGGTCCGCACCCACGTCGAACAGGTCGTTCTGCACCCGGGTGAGGACCTCGACGACGTCCTCGCCGAGCCCGCCCAGCGCGATCGCCGTGCCGAGCACCGCGTTCGCCTCGTTGGCGTCGGCGTACGCCGAGATCCGCAGGTCGGTCTTGGCGACCCTGCTCATGTCGCCGAGGGCGGTGGTGCCCTTGTCCCCGGTCCGGGTGTAGATGCGTGTGAGGTTGACCATGAGGCCAATCTAGACGTTTCCGCGACGGGCGCGATGCGGCGATTTCGCGGTGGCGCCAACCCGGCCCGAGGCGGGAGGATTTCGTGGCGTAGTCCGCCGCACCGGACGTGACGGGCGTCTCACGCCCTGAGACAGTGACACGCATTACTTACGGGTCTCAAGGCCCCGCGTGAGCGCTAATGTCCGCACAGGAGCCATGCGTAAGCAGCGGGTAAGCACCAAGCACTCGCGCAGTCGTCATGCAGTCGTTTCGAAGGGGAGTCGTCAGTGTCACGGAAGCTCGCCGTCATCGGGGCCGGTCTCATGGGGTCCGGCATCGCCCAGGTCGCCGCGCAGGCGGGCTGGGACGTCGTCCTGCGGGACGTCACCGACGAGGCACTGAGGCGCGGCACGGACGGCATCAAGGCCTCGTACGACAAGTTCGTCGCCAAGGGCAGGCTGGAGGCGCACGACGCCGACGCCGCCCTCGCCCGCATCACCGCGACCACCGACCTGGACGCGGCCGCCGACGCCGACCTCGTGGTCGAGGCCGTCTTCGAGAAGCTCGAGGTCAAGCACGAGATCTTCCGCACCCTCGACAAGCTCGTCCGCGAGGACACCGTGCTCGCCTCCAACACCTCCGCCATCCCGATCACCAAGATCGCGGCCGTGACGGAGCGCCCGGAGCGGGTCGTCGGCGTGCACTTCTTCTCGCCGGTGCCGATGATGCAGCTCGTCGAGCTGGTCCGCGGCTACAAGACCAGCGACGAAACCCTCGCCCGGGCACGGGAGTTCGCCGAGTCCGTGGGCAAGACCTGCATCGTGGTCAACCGGGACGTGGCCGGCTTCGTGACCACCCGGCTCATCTCGGCGCTCGTCGTCGAGGCGACCAAGCTCTACGAGTCGGGCGTCGCCACCGCCGAGGACATCGACCTCGCCTGCAAGCTCGGCTTCGGCCACGCCATGGGACCGCTCGCCACCGCGGACCTGACCGGCGTCGACATCCTGCTGCACGCCACCGGCAACATCTACACCGAGACCCAGGACGAGAAGTTCGCGCCGCCGGAGCTGATGCGCCGGATGGTTGACGCCGGTGACATCGGGCGCAAGAGCGGGCAGGGCTTCTACAAGCACTGAGACCGCACAAGGGCCACGGGGTCACCCTCCGGGGTGAATTCGGTATCGGTTCGCTTACAAGCAGCAACCAGACCGCCACGGAAGCAGTCAGAGGTTGCACAGCCACCGTCACGGGGTACGCCACAGCATTCACGGGGAGCGCATATGCACATCAGGGGCGACCACGCCGAGCTGGTCGTCGGGGGCCGCCTCGACGTCCGCAGCGCGGCGGACGCCCGTACGGTCCTGCACTCGGCCGTCGACGACGGTGTCGGCGACCTGGTGCTCAACCTGTCCGAGCTCGACTCATGGGACGCCACCGGACTCGGCGTGATCATGGGTGTCCACCGGCGGGCCGGCCGGTGCGGCCGGCGGCTGGTGCTGCGTGACGTACCGCCGCAGATGCAGCGCCTGCTGGTGGCCACCCGGCTGCACCGCATCCTCGCCATCGAGGGCGGCATCGGCGTCGAGTCCCTGCCCCGCGTCTAGGGCCCGCTGGGGCTGACAACGACCGTCGGTTTCCTGCGCCTTGATCCGCCGGACAGGCCCTGGACCGGTCCGTGTCACCCCGGTTCGAACAGGTGTGAACCGGGCGACGGGGGAGACCCGGGCGCACGTCGGCGAACCGTACGTGGCGCGCAATCCTCATGAGACCGTGACGTCTCGGGCCGGTCGGTACCCCGGGCTGTCATGGATACTGGCCGAAGGTTTAGGGTTCGGTCGCCCGCAGCTCAGCAACCCTCGAGCGGGCCCGGACCAGAAGCGACAGCGCGGTGTGCGGCAAGGCCGGGAGGGGCCGGCCGTCGTCGGCACACGACGCTTTTGGGGGGCTTGGAACCTATGGACCCGAACACCCGGGAACCCGAGGACATGGGCCATGGCGGCGACGGCCACGTGCCGAGCCGGCGCCCACCCAGGGATTCCCTCGCATCCGACTTCGTCCAGCACGCACCCGCACCGGCCCGTACGGCGCGGCTCGTCTCGGGCGACTTCCTGCTCACCGTCAACCCCGTGGACGGCAGCGAGATCGAGGCCTGCCCGCCCGGGGAGCACCCCGACCGGCCGCGCAAGTACACAGCGGCCGAGCGCGCGGAGCACGACCGCGTGGCGGGGCCGCCCGTCCCGGCCGGCCCGGCGCCGTCCGCCCAACCGCTCCTGGAGCGCCAGGACGAGCGCGAGCAACTGGTACGGCTGCTCGCCCGCGGCCGCTCCGTACGCCTGACCGGGCCGGGCGGCTCCGGCCGCACCAGCCTGCTCGACCTCGTCGCCGACGACTGCTCGGACCTCGCCCCCGACGGCGTCGTCCGCCTCAGCGGCCACCGCCGCACCGCGAGCGACCTGCTGTACGACCTCTTCCACACGGTGTACAGCGCGCCGCGGTGCCGGCCCGACCGGGACGAACTGCTCGCGTACGTCCGGGAGATCGGCGCGGTCGTCGTGGTGGACGACATCGAGGTCGGCGGCGGCGCGCTCGACGAGCTGATCGACGCCACCCCCGAATGCGCCTTCCTGATCGGCGCGACCCCGGACGTGCCCGCGCCGTCCGCCGAGTCGGAGATCGAGGAGGTCTCCCTCAGCGGCCTGGACCGGGCCGGCGGAGTCGAACTCATCGAGCGCGCCGTCGCCCGTGTGCTCACCGAGGAGGAGGCCAACTGGGCCGGGGACCTCTGGTTCGAGTCCGAGGGCCTGCCGCTGCGCTTCGTGCAGACCGGTGCCCTGCTGAGCCAGCACGACCACCTGCGGGCCGGCGCCGGCGCCGTCGAGGAGTTCGGCGTCTTCGAGGACGCGCCGCCCGCGGACGCCGTCCTGGACGGGGGCGACGGCGACGCCGTACCCCTGCCCTCGCTCGGCGAGGCCGCCGCGCCCGCGCCGCTGCTCGCCTCCCGGCTGAGCGCCTCCGCGCGCGCCACGCTGCGGTTCGCCGTCGCGCTCGGCGGCGAGGTGCCCCACCAGTCGCACCTGCCCGCGCTGGTCGGCGACACCCACGCCGATGCCGCGCTCGGCGAGCTGGCGAGCTGCGGCCTGGTCTCCCCGGCCGGCTCCCGCCACCGGCTCGCCGCCGGTGTGCTGACCCAGCTGGAGGCCGCCGGATACGCCGACGACGCCGAGGAGCAGGCCCTCACCGCGGCCCGCCACTACACCTGGTGGGCCGGCCACCCCTCGGTCACCCCGGAGCGGGTGTGTGCCGAGGCGGACGCCGTGCTCGCCGCGCTGGCCGTGCTGGTGCCGGTCACCACGCCGTCCGCCGGGAGCGAGGAGAGCACGGCCGTACGGCTCGCCCGCACCGCCGCCCCCGCGTTCGCCGCCGGCCTCGACTGGAACGCCTGGGAACGGGCGCTGCGTTACGGCACCGAGGCCTCCCGGCTGGCCGGAGAGGTCGCCGAACAGGCCTACTTCCACCACGAGCTGGGCATCATCGCGCTCTGCGGCGGCCAGTTGGACCGGGCCCGCGCCGAGCTGGAGGCCTCCATCGGGCTGCGCGGCGCGCTCGCCGACAAGCGCGGCACGGTCGCCGGGCGCCGCGCCCTCGCCCTGGTCACCGACCGCTCCGGTACGGCAGTGGGCCTCGGCGCGACGGCGGGCGAGGAGGTGCCGGACGCCCGCACCGAGGAGTCGGCGTCCCCGCCCGGCGGGGTGCCCGCGCCCTTCCCGGCGCTCCAGCAGTCCGGCGAGGACGCCTCCACACTGGTCACCCACCAGGCGCCGGTCCCGGGTTCGCCGCACGCCCCGGCCAAGCACCGCGTCGGCATCAAGGGCCTGGCCCGGCGCAACCTCGTGGCGGCCGGCGCGGGCGCGCTGCTCGCGGCCGTCCTCGGCACGGTGGTGACGCTCGGCGCCACTTCCCAGAGCACCCCTGACACCCCCTCCGACAACGTCAATCCGTCCGCCGGCCAGGACGCGGACGACGGCAGCCTGGGCGCCGACACACCGAAGCAGGACCGCAGCGGGGGAGGCGACACCGGCACGGCGACCAGCCGTCCGACGGACCCGGGCCACGAGTCCGCCTCCGGCACGTCCGAGGATCCGGCGCCGGGCGGCGCCGAGCCGTCGGAGAGCCGCGAGCCGTCCGGCGACGGCACGTCCTCGGGCTCCTGGTCCAAGCCGCCGAAGCCGTCGGGGCCCACCGACTCGTCGGGCGGCGGCACCGGCGGGAAGACCGGTGGGTCGACCGGCGGGAACTCCGGAGGCTCCACGGGCGGCGGCACGCCGGGCGGAAGCGGCGGAGGCTCCTCCGGCGGCGGCACCGGAGGCCCCACGAGCGGCGGCGGCTCCTCCGGCGGCGGCACCGGAGGCCCCACGAGCGGCGGCGGCTCCTCCGGCGGCGGCACCGGCGATCCCACGGGTGGGAGCTCGGGAGATCCCAGCGGCGACCCCTCGGGCGGGAGCACCACGGGGCCCACCGGCGGCACCGACGCCGGCTCGTCCGGGGAGCCGTCCGGCGGCACCTCGGCGCCGACGTCCGGCCTCTCGGCCGGCCCGCCGGCCGACGTCTCCGAGAGCGGCGCGGCTCCGGAGTCGTCCGGCACGGCGACGCTTGCCTGACCCACGAAGAACCGGGGGCCGGGTCCGTATGACACGGACCCGGCCCCCGGCGTCGTACGAGTGCCACGGCTTCGAACTCAGCGGTACGACGCTGGAACTGGCCGCCGGAGGCGTCGAGTGCCTGTCCGGCATCCCCGGCTCCGCGGGCTGCGGCCGTCCTCAGAACAGGCGCAGCTTGTCGTCCTCGATGCCGCGCAGCGCGTCGTAGTCCAGGACCTGGCAGCCGATGCCGCGGTCGGTGGCGAGGACGCGGGCCTGCGGCTTGATCTCCTGGGCCGCGAAGACGCCGCGGACCGGGGCGAGGTGGGGGTCGCGGTTCAGCAGTTCGAGATAGCGGGTGAGCTGTTCCACGCCGTCGATCTCGCCGCGCCGCTTGATCTCGACCGCGACCGTCCGGCCCTCGGCGTCCCGGCACAGGATGTCGACCGGGCCGATGGCCGTCATGTACTCGCGGCGGATCAGCGTGTAGCCCTCGCCGAGCGTCTCGATGCGGTCGGCGAGCAGTTCCTGGAGGTGCGCTTCCACGCCGTCCTTGATCAGCCCCGGATCCACGCCGAGTTCGTGCGAGGAGTCGTGGAGGACCTCCTCCATCGTGATGATGAGCTTCTCGCCCGCCTTGTTGACGACGGTCCAGACGCCCTCCTCGTCACCGGTCCCCTCCTTCAGCGTGCACGGCGGGGACATCCAGTTCAGCGGCTTGTAGGCGCGGTCGTCCGCGTGGATCGAGACGCTGCCGTCCGCCTTGACCAGGATCAGACGGGGCGCTGACGGCAGATGGGCGGTGAGCCGGCCGGCGTAGTCGACGGCGCACCGGGCAATGACGAGACGCATGGTCGGCAACGCTACTGGACGGACGGCGGTGCGCGCGATTCGCCCGGGGGCCTTCCGTCGGGCGTCCGCCGGGACTCCCCGTGGGTCGCCCCTTTTTTCCCTGGATCACCCGTGTTCACTTGTGGCCGATTGTGTGCCCAACTAGCCCGGTCTGTATATGCATTCGCCTGGTGGGCGTCCGTTCTTGTGCCTACCGTAGTGAACGGGAGGTCGCGACCCGTGTACTCACCGTGTTGGGAGTCGCGTGCCCCCTTATCTGTCCGGCAACCCCTGTCGTTCGGGGGTGCGAGAGGAGAACCCATGTCGCTCGACGTCTCACCGGCCCTACTCGAAGCGGCCGAGCGAGGCGAGGTCGACGAAGCTGACTTCGTCGACTGCGTCCGGACCTCCCTGCCCTACGCGTGGGAGATGATCAGCTCCCTGGTGGCCCAGCTGAAGGTGGACGGCGGCCAGTTCGCCGACAACCAGACGCCCCCGCCGGACGAGCAGGCACGCGGTCAGCTGCTGCGTGCGCTGGCGAGCGACGCCATACGCGGCGCGCTTCAGCGGCACTTCGGTGTGCGGCTCGCCTTCCAGAACTGCCACCGGGTGGCGGTGTTCCCGCTGGACGCCTCGGTCGACGAGACGCTGGCCCGTTTCACCTCGGTGCGCAACCAGCTCCTCAACCAGTCTCCGGAACTGCGGGACTGCTGACGCCGTGAGTCACCTGCTTGCCGCTCCGTGCGCGGGAGGTGCTTGGAGTACAGGGGCGGCAAGCTTCCCACGACGCGCTCCCGGTCAGCGGAGGTGGGGCAGTACCTCGGCGCCGAGCCGTCGCAGGTTCTCCTCCGTCGCCGCCAGATCGCCCGAGCCCTCCGTGAACAGGGCGAAGCGGGCGATACCGGTCCGCTCGGAGGTCGCCGCGAGCCGGTCGGCGCACAGCCGCGGAGTGCCCACCGGGTGCAGCCCGCAGAGCAGTTCGGTGTACTCCAGCGGATCGCGCATCCCACGGATCCGGCCGTCCACGGTGACATGGGCGTCCAGCCCCTGTTTCAGCCAGCCCGGCATCGCCTTCAGCAGGGTCTCCACCGCGTCCGTGCGCCGGTCGGCGATCTGGCAGACGCCCGCCGAGACATGGGCGGCGCCCCGGATCTCCTCGCCCGGCCGGCCCGCCGCCCGCGCGCACCGCTGCCACAGGGCGACCATCTCGGCCTTCTCCTCGTCGCCGATGTGCATCCCCAGCAGCATCGGCAGCCCGCGCTCGGCGGCCAGCCGCACACTCGCCGGGGAGGTGCAGGCGACGACGACCTCGGGACCCGGGACCTGGGTCAGCGCCTCCGACGGGCGCGGTACGACGGGGACCTCGCGGAAGGCGAACCGTTCTCCCGAGGCCGACACCGACGGCTCACGCAGCCAGCGCACCAGCAGATCCAGCGACTCCGGGAACCCCTTCTCGTACGCCTCCAGTCCCATGCCGAACACTTCCAGGTCCACCCACGGGCCGCCGCGCCCGACGCCGAGCGAGAACCGTCCGCCGCTCGTCACGTGCAGCAGTGCCGCCTGCTCGCCGAGCGCGACCGGGTGGACCGTGGGCAGCACGCTGACCGCCGTACCCACCCGCAGACGGCGGGTGCGGCCGAGCAGCAGCGCGGCCAGGGTGATCGCCGACGGGCACGTCCCGTACGGGACGAAGTGGTGCTCGCCCAGCCAGACCCCGTCCAGCCCGGCCTCCTCGGCGACCTCGGCGGAGCGGACCGCCCGGTGCAGCGCCTCGCCTTGGCCCTGCCCGGGGAACTGGGCCGCCAGCACGAAACTTCCTACGCGCATTGCTCTTTCCTGCTTCCTCGGCTCCGACACGGAGCTCCCCCACCCGGCATAACCGGGCGACACGTGCCGAGGACACGGCCTGGCGAAGAGATTTGCGGATTGTCTGCGGAATGGGTCGTCCGGGAAGGGAACTTGTGATGGTTGGTTCTCCCCACCCGGCCGTGATGGCGCCGCGTAGGCTGGAGAAGGTCCCTGTCTCCCATACAGCTTCGTGAGGTGTCCCGTGTCCCCCCGCCGCAACCGACCCAAGGATGGGAGAGGCGCCGCCTCGTCCGGCCGGAGCGCCGAGGACGACACCGCGGGCCGCTACGGCGGCTGGCAGTCCACCGAGAGCTGGCAGGGCGAGGACTTCAGCGTGCGCCATGTCGCGGGCTCCAGCGCCGACGGCAAGACGTACCGCTGCCCCGGCTGCGACCAGCTGATCCCCTCCGGCGTCCCGCACGTGGTGGCCTGGCCCCAGCACGCGGGCGTGGACGACCGCCGGCACTGGCACAAGGCCTGCTGGAACGCCAAGGACCGCCGCACCACGCGGGCGCAGCGGTCCCGTAACGCACCGCGGTTCTAGCCGCTGTTCCGGTCGCTCAGACGTCCCGGCTCCGCAGCAGGGCCCAGGCGCCGGCGAAGGCGGCGGCCGTCGCGGCCAGGAGGATCCACAGCGGGTCCCAGCCGGTCGGGCCGGAATTGGTGAGGGAGTTGGAGTAGAAGACGCTCAGCTGGTTCGGGATCGAGTACTCGAAAAGGAACTGGCGCACCTTCTCCAGCGAACGCGTGAACATGAACAGCGCGATCACCAGTGGGGCGAGCACGACACCGATCATGATCGTGATGGCGCCCGCCGAGTGCCGCAGCATCGAGCCGACGACGAGCGAGAACAGCCCGAGCAGGGCCATGTAGAGGCTGACGCCCACCGTGGCCTTGAACCACTCGGCGCCGGTGGGCTGCCGGGCGCCGGTGCTGTCGAGCATGGCCGTCTGCGCGAGGCCGACCAGGCCGCTGGAGACCAGGGTCACCGTGAACGCGACCAGGAAGAACACCACCGCCTTGGCCGTGAGCACCCGCCCACGGCTCGGGCACGCCGTCATCGTGGTCCGGATCATGCCGGTGCCGTACTCCGAGGCCGTGGTCAGGACGCCGAGCGTGATGATGCAGATGCTGCCGAGCAGCAGGCCGAAGAACCCGAGCGCCAGCATGTTCTCGTCGCCCTGCACCTCCCCGGAGGTCTTGGTGACGAGCAGGCCGGCCAGCAGCCCGATCCCGACCACGAGCAGGATGAACACCCCGAGCGTCCACATCGTGGAGCGCACCGACTTGATCTTCGTCCACTCCGAGGCGATGGCGTGTCCGAGGTGTGTACGGACGACGGGGATCGGCGAGGTGTAGCCGGGGTGGGGGGAACCGGTCGCCGCCTCCCAGGCGGGCGGCGCGGCCTGCGGCACAGGAGTCTGCGGCGTGCTCATCGGGCGTCCTCGGGCTTGGTGGAGTCGGCGGCGGGGGCGGGCGCGGCGGCCGGTGCGGACGGCTGCGCGGGCGCGGCGGCGGCCTGCGGCGCGGGGGAGGCGGGCGCGGCGGCCGGTGCGGCCCCTGCATGCGGCGTGCCGGCGGGCTGGGCGGGCACCTGGGGGGCCTGCGGCGCGCTCTGCGCGTACGGGTTCGGGAAACCCGCGTTCGGGGCGCCGTAGGGGCCGGGATGGCCCGCGCCCGGAGCGGCGTACGGGTTCGGCTGCGCGCCGGGGGCGCCCTGCGGGCCCGCGAACGGCTGTCCGCCCGGCTGGGGCGGTGGCGGCGCGTACCAGCCGGGCTGGCCCTGACCGGGAACCGGCACGGGCGGCTCGGCGCCGGGCGGCAGGGGCTGCATCAGCCCGGTCTTCTGGTCGATGGTGGAGCGGTAGTCGACGACTCCCTGGGTCATCCGCATGTACGCCTCCTCCAGCGAGGCCTGGTGCGGCGACAGCTCCCACAGGCGTACGACCGCCTCGTGCGCGAGGTCGCTGATGCGCGGCAGCGGCAGCCCGGTCACGCGCAGCGCGCCGTCCTGCTCGCGCAGCACGTGCCCGCCCGCCTCGGTCAGCGCGGACGTCAGCTTCTCCCGCTGCTGCGGCTCGGTGTCGGGCGTGCGGACCCGCGCGAAGTCCGCGGAGTTCGCGGAGATGAAGTCCGTCACACTCATGTCGGCGAGCAACTGCCCGCGCCCGATGACGATCAGATGGTCGGCGGTCAGCGCCATCTCGCTCATCAGATGGCTGGAGACGAACACGGTCCGTCCCTCCGCCGCGAGCGACTTCATCAGATTGCGCACCCAGAGGATGCCCTCGGGGTCGAGACCGTTCACCGGCTCGTCGAACAGCAGCACCTGCGGGTCGCCCAGCAGCGCGGCGGCGATGCCCAGCCGCTGGCCCATGCCGAGGGAGAAGCCCTTGGAGCGCTTCCTCGCCACGTCCTGGAGACCCACGACCCCGAGCACTTCGTCGACGCGGCGGGCCGGGATGCCGGACAGCTGCGCCAGGGACAGCAGGTGGTTGCGCGCGGACCGGCCGCCGTGCACCGCCTTCGCGTCCAGCAGGGCGCCGACCTGGCGAGGCGCGTTCGGCAGCGTGCGGTACGGATAGCCGCCGATCGTCACCGACCCCGAGGTGGGGTTGTCCAGCCCCAGGATCATCCGCATCGTCGTCGACTTGCCCGAGCCGTTCGGACCGAGGAAGCCGGTGACGGCACCCGGCCGTACCTGGAAGGAGAGGTTGTGCACGGCGGTCTTGTCGCCATAGCGCTTGGTCAGGCCGACTGCCTCGATCATGCTCCGCACCCATCGAACGGTTCAGGTAAGCGGGGCGCACGCCCCCCGTAAGGGTTAGGAGGATATCCGGGCGCTGACGGTTCCGCCCAAGAGAAAGTAAAAGCGTGCCGTGCTCAGGCGTCCCGCTTCCGTAGCAGTACGTACCCTCCGGCGAGCGCCGCGATCACCCACAGCAGCATGATCCCGAGGCCGCCCCAGGGGCCGTAGGGGGTGTCGTCGGCTTGCGGAACCACCTGCATGATGCGGCCGCCGGCCTGGTCGGGCAGGAAGCGGCCGACCTTCTTCGTCGCCGATACGTTGGCGAGGATGTTGGAGATCAGGAAGAAGAACGGCATCAGGATGCCCAGCGACAGCATCGGCGAGCGCAGCATCACCGTGACGCCCATCGAGAACATCGCGATGAGGGCCATGTAGAGGCCGCCGCCGACGACCGCGCGCAGCACGCCCGGCTCGCCGAGGGAGGTGCCGAGCGATCCGAGCATCGCCTGCCCGAGGAAGAACGAGGCGAAGCTGGTGACCATGCCGACCACGAGGGCCAGCCCGGTCGCCACCGCGACCTTGCTCGCCAGGAAGGCGCCGCGCTGGGGGACGGCGGCCAGCGAGGTGCGGATCATGCCGGTGCTGTACTCGTTGGACACCACCAGCACCGCGAACACGATCATCGCGAGCTGTCCGAGCCCCATGCCGGCGAAGCTGATGTAGGTCGGGTCGAAGGTGAACCGGTCCCGTTCGTCCATGCTGTCGAACGCGTGCTTCGACAGGGCCGAGATCAGCATGCCGAGGGCGATCGTGACGACCGCCGTCAGGGACAGCGTCCACACCGTGGACGCCACCGACCGGATTTTGGTCCACTCGGACCTGATGACCTGAGTCGCCGCCATCGCTCAGCCCTCCTTCTTGCTGTCGGCGCCCCACGGCTGCGCGGGCGCCCCTTCCGGCACGACCTGGCCGGTGTGCGCGTGGTACTCCACCGACCCGGCCGTCAGCCGCATGAACGCCTCCTCCAGCGACGACTGCTGACTGCTCAGCTCGTGCAGCACGACGTGGTGCTGTGCGGCCAGCTCGCCGATGCGCTCGGCCTTGCCGTCCTCGACCTGAAGCAGCCCGCCCTCGCCCGGCACGGCCGTGATCCCGGCCTCGTGCAGCACGTCGAGCAGGCGTTCGCGCTGCGGAGTGCGGACCCGGACGTGGGAACGGGAGTTCCGCTCGATGAAGTCGGCCATGGAGGTGTCGGCGAGCAGCCGGCCCTGGCCGATGACGACGAGGTGGTCGGCGGTCAGCGCCATCTCGCTCATCAGATGCGAGGAGACGAACACCGTACGGCCCTGGGCGGCGAGGGACTTCATCAGACCGCGGATCCAGTGGATGCCCTCGGGGTCGAGGCCGTTGACCGGCTCGTCGAACATCAGGATCCGCGGGTCGCCGAGCAACGCGCCGGCGATGCCGAGCCGCTGGCTCATGCCGAGCGAGAAGCCCTTCGCCTTCTTCCGCGCCACCGGGGTCAGGCCGACGGTGTCCAGGACCTCGTTCACCCGGCGGGTGGGGATGCCGTTGCTCTGGGCGAGGCACAGCAGGTGGTTGTAGGCGCTGCGCCCGCCGTGCATGGCCTTGGCGTCCAGCAGCGCGCCGATGTACGTCAGCGGGTCCTTGAGTTCGTGGTAGGGCCGGCCGTCGATGCGGACGTACCCGGAGGTGGGACGGTCGAGGCCCAGGACCATCCGCATCGTCGTGGACTTCCCGGCGCCGTTGGGCCCGAGGAACCCGGTGACGATGCCCGGCCGGACGGTGAAGGTGAGGCCGTCGACCGCCGGCTTCCCTCCGTACCGCTTGGTCAACCCCTCCAGTTCGATCATGCCAGACACGCTAGAACGCCGCGAAGCTCTCCGCCACCCCTGGGGCGGAGAGCTTCGCGGTCAGCGGCGGATGTCAGCCGCGGTCAGGCCCGGTGAACGCGGGTCAGCGGGACTGCTGGGCCGGAACGCCACGGGAGATCGGCTCGTCCTCGGTCGGCGCGCCCGCGGCGGCCACCGCGGCACCGGTGAGGGTCGCCAGCATCTCGCGCACGTTCGTCAGCTGAGCGTTGATGGAGTCGCGGCGGTTGGTGAGCGCCGCGAGCTCGCGCTCGGATTCCGAACGGATGCGGTCCGCCTTGGCGTTGGCGTCGGCCACGATGTCCTCGGCCTGGCGCTGGGCCGTCTCCACCGTCTGGCGGGCGCGGCGCTCGGCGTCGGTGCGCAGCTTCTCCGCCTCCAGACGCAGCTGCTCGGCCCGGTGCTCGATCTCCGCCAGCCGCTTCTCGGCCTTGGCCTGACGGGAGGCCAGGTCGCGCTCGGACTGCTCGCGCCGCTTGGCGAGGTTCGTCTCGAAGTCGGCGGCGGCCTGCGCGGCCTTGGCGCGGGTCTCCTCGAAGAGGGCGTCCGCCTCCTCCCGCTTGGACTGCGCGTCCCTCTGCGCGTCGGCGCGCAACTGGGAGGCCTCGCCCTTGGCCTTCTCGACGATCCGGACGCCCTCGTCCTCGGCCTTGGCCTTGCGGTCCGCGGCGAAGGACTCGGCGTCGTTGCGAACCTGCTGGGCCGCCGACTCGGCGAGTTCGCGGTGCTGTTCGGCCGCGCGCCGGGCCTCCTCACGCAGGTCCTTGGCCTCCTCCTCGGCGAGGCGGAGGATCTTCTCGACCCGCGCGCCGAGACCCGCGTACGACGGCTCGGCGTCGCCGACCTGGGCCTGGGCGTTCTGCGTCTCGAGGTGGAGCTCCTCGATGCGCTTCTCCAGGGCGGTGATGCGGGCGAGAGCACTGTCACGATCGGAGACGAGCTTGGAGATACGTTCGTCCACCTGAGCGCGGTCGTACCCACGCCGCACAAGCTCGAAGCCGTAGGGGGAAGTGTCGCTCATGGGGTTCCTGTCCGAATGAGACCGGTGAGGTGATAGGTGGAATCCTAGGGGCCGAAGCGGTGTGTCATCGAGCGGATACGTGTTTGATCTGGAGAATGACACCTCTTTTGAGTGGCTGACCGTTCCAGGGCTTGCCAAAGAACCGGTCAAAGCACCCAGAAGGCCGGAATCCGCCTACAGGCTAGCCGTCTGACGTCTTGCCACCCGACCGGGGTGCCCCCACCGTCGCGCCGGCCTTCACCGCGCCGTCCTTCCCTGACGGCGCCTCGAACGACTCCAGCGCCTCCAGCACGTCCTGGACCCGGGAGATCTCGGCGTTGATGTCCTCGCGCCGGCGCACCAGGATCTCCAGCTCGCGCTTGCCCTCGTCGACCGTGCGCCGGGCCTCGCGGACCGCCTCGGCCTTGAGCTCCTCGGCCTCCCTCACGAGGGTGGCCTTCTTCTGCTCGGCCTCCTTCAGCAGCCCCTCGGCCTTCTTCACCGCGGCGATCCGCACCTTGCCCGCCTCGGAGTTGGCCTCCGAAACGATTTCCTTCGCCTTGGTCTGCGCCTTGGCCAGCTGCTCCTCGGCCGCCTTGATGAGCGCGTCGCAGCGGTCGCCGGCCGACTTCATCGTCTCGGCCGACTCGCGGCGGGCCCGCTCGTGCAGTTCCTCGATCTCGGTCGTCAGGCGCTCGCGCAGCTCCTCCGCGCGCTCCCGGATCTGGGTGGCGTCCCGGCGGGCGCCGACGAGCAGCTCGTCCGCGTCCGTACGGGCCTTCTCCACCGTGGTGTTGCCCTCGACCCTCGCCTCGGACAGGATCCGGTCGGCCTCCTTGCGGGCCGCGCCCACCATCGTGTCGGCCTGGGACTCGGCGTCCGCCTTCGTCTTGACCGCGCTCGCCTGCGCCTCGGTGAGCAGCTTGTCGGCCTCGGCGGTTGTCTCGGTGATGAGCGTGTCGACCTGCTCGGCCGCCTCCGAGCGCCGCTTGTTGGCGTCCCGTCGGGCCTCGTCCAGGGTCCGGTCGGCCTCCTCGCGGGCCGAGCCCACCAGCCGCTCGGCCTCCGCGCGTGCCTCGGACCCGACCCGCTCGGACTCGGCGCGGACCCGCTCGGCGTGCGCCTGCGCGGAGCCGACCGTCTCGGCGGCGCCGGCGCGCAGCCGCTCCGCGTCCCCGGTGGCGTCCGAGATCAGCTTCTCCGCCTTGGCGACGGACTCGGCGCGGACCCGGTCGGCCTCCGCGACCGTCTCCGTCTGGAGCCGCTCCGCCTCCGAGCGCGCCTCGGAGATGAGCGTGTCCGCCTGGGTGGCCGCCTCCGACCGGATGCGGTTGGCGTCCTCGCGGGCCTCCGCGCGGGTGCGGGAGGCGTCCTGCTCGGCCTGCGCGATGGTGTCGGAGGCCTCGGTGCGCACCCGCTGGGCGTGCTCGGAGACGTCCGCGCGGATCCGCTTCGCCTCCGCGATCGCCTCGGACATGGTCCGCTCGGCGAGCACCTTGGCGGCCTCGGTCTCCTCCCGGGCCTCGCCGCGCAGCCGGCTCGCGTCCTCGCTCGCCCGCTCCCGCTCGGCGTAGGCGTCGGTGCGGACCCGGTCCGCCTCCTCCTCGGCCTCCCGGCGGGTCCGCTCCGCCGCGTGATCGGCGGCCGAACGCAGCCCGGCGATCTCCTCCTGCGCCTGCTCGTGCAGCCCGGCGACGGAGTCCCGCACCTGCTGCGCGTGCTGCTCGGCGGCCGACACCATCTCGGTGGCGCGCCGGTCGGCCTCCTCCACCAGACGGGTGGCCTCGGCCTGCGCCTCGTCCACCCGCTTGCGGGCCGAGGCCAGCAGCTCCTCGCTCTGCTCGCGGGCCCGCTCGCGCTCCTGGTCGGCCTCGGCGCGCGCGGCGCCGAGCAGTTCCTCGGCCTCGCGGCGGCGCCGGGCGGCCTCCTCCTGGGCGGCGGCCAGCGTCTCCGAGGCCTCCGCGCCCAGCCGCTCCGCGGCGGCCTGCGCTTCCGCGCGCACGCGGTCCGCGGTGTCCTGCGCCTCCGTCTTGAGCCGCTCGGCCTCCGCCGCGGCCTCCGACCGCAGCCGTACGGCGACGGCCTCGCCCTCGGCGCGGGAGGCGGCCGCGTCGGCGGCGGCCTCGGTCCGCAGCCGCTCGGCCTCTGTCTCCGCCTGCTGCTGCAGCGTCCGGATGCGCTCGGCGGCCTCGGAGCGCAGCCGCTCGGCCTCCTCCGCCGCCTCACGGCGGATGCGGGTGGCCTCCTCGCGGGCGTCGCCCAGCGCCTTCTCGGCGTTTGCCAGCCGCTCCTCGGCCTCGGTGTGCAGCCGGGTGAGCTCCTCGGTGGCCTCCGCCTTCCGGGCGGCGACCGCCTGCTCGGTCTCCTCACGCAGCTCGCGCGCGGCCCGCTCGGCGTCCGCCTGGACGGACTCGGCCTGCTCGGTGGCCTCGGCACGCTGCCGCTCGGCCTCCTGGCGGGTGCGCTCCAGGGTCTCCTCGGCCTGCCGGCGCAGCGTGGTGGCCCGCTCGATGGCCTCGGTGCGGACCTTCTCGCTGTCGCTCTGCGCGGTGCCGCGCAGCTCGTCGGCGTCGGCCTTCGCCTTGGCCAACAGCTCCTCGGCGGACTTGGCCCCCTCCTCGATCTGCACCACGGCCTCGCGCCGGGCCTCGGAGCGGATCTTCTCGCCCTCGGCGACCGCGTCGGCCCGGAGCTGCTCGGCCTCGCCGCGCAGCCGGCGGGCCTCCTCCTGGAGCTCGACCGTCTTGGCGCGGTACTCCTTGGTGTCGTCCTTGGCGGCGCCCTTGAGCTGCTCGGCCAGGTCGTGCGCCTCGGCGCGCAGCCGGTCCGCCTCGGCCTCGGCCTCCCTGCGGATCCGCTCGGCCTCCTCGGCCGCGGCCTTCGTGGTCCCCTTGGCGTCCGCCGACGCCTTGTTCAGCACGTCCTCGGCGGTCTTCGCCGCCTTGGACAGCTGGGTCGCGCTCTCCTCGGCGGTGATCGTACGGGCCTTCTCGGAGGCCTCCGCGACGATCCTCTCCGCCTCGGCGCGGGCGTCCGCGACCAGTTGCTCGGCCTCGGACTTGGTGGCCTCGGCCTCCTTGGTGGCCTCCTGGACCAGCCGGGCGACCTGCTCCTTGGCGGTGCGCGTGCGCAGCTCGTTGGCCGACTCGGCGCCGGCGAGCGTCTTGGACGCGGAATCCTTGGCCTCGGTGACCAGCTTCTCGGCCTCGGTCTGCGCCTTGCGCAGCGCGTCCTCGGCCTCGGCCATCCGCTGCTCGGCGGACCGGCTCAGCTCGGCGGCCTGGCGGCGGGCGGCGTCCGACTCGCTGGCGGTGGCGGAGCGCAGCTGCTCGGCGTGGTCGGTGGCCTCCTGGGCCTGGTCGGAGGCGGCGTTCAGCAGCCGCTCGGCGTCGGCGCGGGCGCGGCGCAGGGTCTGCTCGGCCTCCGCGCGGGCCGCCTCGGCGTCGCTCTGCAACCGCTGCCGGGCCTCGGCGGCCAGCCGCTCGGCCTCCGCGCGGGCGGCCGACATGGCCTGCTCGGCCTCGGCGCGGGACTCGTCCAGCAGGCGCCGGGCCTGCTGCTCGGTGCGGGCGCGCAGCTGCTCCGCCCACGCCACGTTCTCGTTGACGTGCGACTCGACGGTCTGCCGGCGCTCGGCGAGCTCCTGGTCGAGCTGCTGGCGCCGGTTGACCGCCTCGGCGTGCAGCTCGGCCTGAAGGCGAGCGGCCTGCTCCGCGTGCTCCTGGAGGATGCGCTGGGTCTGTGCCCTGGCCTGGCTCAACTCGCGCTCGGCGTCGGCGCGGATCTGATCGGCCTGCACCTGCGCGTTGCGCAGCAACTGCTCGGCCTGGTAGCCGAGGTCGGCGCCGTCGTAGGCGGGCCGGGACATGATGGTGCGGCGCGCCTCGTGCAGCTTGGCGCGCAGCACCTCTACCTGGTAGCCGAGGTCCTCGGCGTGCTGGATCGCCTTCTCCCGCTCGGTCCTCAGCCGATCCATCTCGGCCTCGAACCGAGAGAGGTGGTCGACGTCAGCCGCCGGCTCTCGCTCCTGGCGTTCGTAGCCCCGCACTGCGCGGTCCCATCCGTCCCCTGGTTGCAAGCCTGTCCAAACGAGCTCCGTCCATCCGCCGAACGGGGCCCCCGGGAATGGTGTCAGATCAACAGCGGAGCACGGGCTGCTGCCCCGCCGCTCGTCCCCCGAAACACGGACCCCGGCGGTCCTGTCGCTCTCGACGGCAGGACCGGGTCGTCCCCGCTCGGGGGACGACCGCCCCCAACCCTACCGGCCCTTATGTACGGGAGTCAGTGCTCAACCGACTCAACAGGCGCCGAAGTGACCAGTTCTGTCAGGACGCCGTGGCAATCCTTGGGGTGCAGGAAGGTGATCCGGGACCCCATCGAGCCGCGTCGCGGCTCGTCGTACAGAACGCGTACGCCCTTGTCGCGGACGGCGGCCGCGTCCGCGTCGACGTCCGCCGTGCCGAAGGCGATGTGGTGCACGCCCTCGCCGTTCTTCGCGAGCCACTTCGCGACGGTGGAGTCCTCGCGGGTCGGTTCGAGAAGCTGCAGGTAGGAAGCCCCTCCGTCGGAGGTGTCGTTGATCTTGAGCATGGCCTCGCGCACGCCCTGCTCCTCGTTGACCTCGGTGTGGAACACCTCGAAGCCGTACGTGGTCCGGTAGAACTCGACGGTGGCGACGAGGTCGTGGCAGGCGATCCCGATGTGGTCGATTCGCGTCAGCATGGAATCAGTGCATCGCCACCGGGGTGGTTACGCAACGTGCGCGCGATCACACCGACGGCCCGATGACGGGGCGGAGCAGGCCTCAGTACATTCGAAGTAAACCCTCGTTCACTCCTCGGCTGTGCAGGCCGGTAAGGGGATCGCAGCTCATGTCTTCTGGAACTTCCGGTACGACCGGCTCGGTGATCGTCGCGGGCGCGCGGACGCCCATGGGACGACTGCTGGGCTCGCTGAAGTCCTTCTCCGGAGCCGACCTCGGCGGCTTCGCGATCAAGGCCGCCCTCGACCGCGCGGGGATCGGGGGCGACCAGGTGCAGTACGTGATCATGGGCCAGGTGCTGCAGGCCGGGGCGGGGCAGATCCCGGCCCGCCAGGCCGCGGTCAAGGCCGGTATCCCGATGAGCGTCCCGGCGCTCACCATCAACAAGGTGTGCCTGTCCGGTCTGGACGCCATCGCGCTCGCCGACCAGTTGATCCGGGCGGGTGAGTTCGACGTGGTCGTGGCCGGCGGCCAGGAGTCCATGACCAACGCCCCCCACCTCCTGCCGAAGTCCCGCGAGGGCTACAAGTACGGCGCGGTGGAGATGCTGGACGCGATGGCCCACGACGGCCTGACCGACTCCTTCGAGGGCATCGCCATGGGCGCGTCGACGGAGAAGCACAACACCCGCCTGGGCCTCGGGCGCGCCGAGCAGGACGAGATCGCCGCCCTGTCCCACCAGCGGGCCGCCGCCGCGCAGAAGAACGGCGTCTTCGAGGCCGAGATCACCCCGGTGGAGATCCCGCAGCGCAAGGGCGACCCGGTCCTGTTCAGCAAGGACGAGGGCATCCGCGGCGACACCACGGCCGAAGGCCTGGCCAAGCTGCGCCCGGCCTTCGCCAAGGACGGCACGATCACCGCCGGCTCCTCCTCGCAGATCTCCGACGGCGCCGCGGCCGTGGTCGTGATGAGCAAGGCCAAGGCCGAGGAGCTGGGCCTGGAGTGGATCGCCGAGATCGGCGCCCACGGCAACGTCGCAGGCCCGGACAACTCCCTGCAGTCCCAGCCCTCCAACGCCATCCGGCACGCCCTGAAGAAGGAGGGGCTCGAGGTCTCCGACCTGGACCTCGTCGAGATCAACGAGGCGTTCGCCGCCGTGGCCGTGCAGTCAATGAAGGACCTCGGCGTGTCCACGGAAAAGGTGAACGTGAACGGCGGCGCCATCGCCCTGGGTCACCCGATCGGGATGTCCGGCGCCCGTCTCGTGCTGCACCTGGCGCTGGAGCTGAAGCGGCGCGGCGGCGGCGTCGGCGCGGCCGCGCTGTGCGGCGGCGGCGGTCAGGGCGACGCGCTGATCGTCCGGGTGCCGAAGGCCTGAGCCGGGTAACACCCGACCGATCTCATTCGTAGGACCTCTCGTACGCGGACCGCGTACGTGGATCACGTGAACGGAGCTGTGATGCAGGACGTCTCCTCTCTGGTGGCCCAGGCCAGGGAAGGCCGGCCGAGGGCCGTGGCCCGGCTGATCTCCTTGGTGGAGGGGGCGTCCCCGCAGTTGCGGGAGGTCATGCGGACGCTCGCGCCGTTGACCGGCAACGCGTATGTCGTCGGTCTGACCGGCTCCCCGGGCGTGGGCAAGTCGACGTCCACGTCCGCGCTGGTGACGGCGTACCGCAAGCAGGGCAAGCGGGTCGGCGTCCTGGCCGTCGACCCGTCCTCGCCCTTCTCCGGCGGCGCGCTGCTCGGCGACCGGGTGCGGATGTCGGAGCACGCCTCCGACCCGGGCGTCTACATCCGCTCCATGGCCACCCGCGGCCACCTGGGCGGGCTCGCCTGGGCCGCCCCGCAGGCGATCCGCGTACTGGACGCGGCGGGTTGCGACGTGATCCTGGTCGAGACGGTCGGTGTGGGCCAGTCGGAGGTGGAGATCGCCTCCCAGGCCGACACCTCCGTCGTCCTGCTGGCCCCGGGGATGGGCGACGGCATCCAGGCGGCCAAGGCCGGCATCCTGGAGATCGGCGACGTCTACGTCGTCAACAAGGCCGACCGGGACGGCGCGGACGCCACCGCCCGCGAGCTGAACCACATGCTGGGCCTCGGCGAGTCCCGCGGCCCCGGCGACTGGCGCCCGCCCATCGTCAAGACGGTAGCCGCGCGCTCCGAGGGCGTCGACGAGGTGGTCGAGGCGCTGGAGAAGCACCGGGCCTGGATGGAGGAGCGGGGCGTCCTCGCGGAGCGCCGCCGCGCCCGCGCCGCCCACGAGGTGGAGACCATCGCGGTCACGGCCCTGCGCGAGCGCATCGGCGACCTGCACGGCGACCGCCGTCTGAGCGCCCTCGCGGAGCGGATCACCGCCGGTGAGCTGGACCCCTACCAGGCGGCGGACGAGCTGGTGGCGGGTCTGACCGAGGCCTGACCCGCCCCTGGTGACACCCGTTGTGACACGGAAGGCGGAGCCCTGAGGGCTCCGCCTTCTCTCCGTCTTCTCTCCGCGCGGGGGTGCCGCGCGGGGTGGTTACGCCCCGCCCCGCTGCCCCCGCAGATGCTGGGCGATCGGCTTCAGGGCCTTGTCCAGCTCCATCAGCGTCTCGTGGTCGACCAGATCGACGAAGTGCCTCCGCACGGACGCCACATGGTGCGGCGCGACCTTCTGCATGGTCTCCATGCCGTGCTCGGTGAGGACCGCGTACAGGCCCCGGCGGTCGGACTCGCAGTTCTCACGGCGCACCAGGTCCGCGTTCTCCATGCGGGTGATCTGGTGCGAGAGGCGGCTCTTGGACTGGAGGGTGGCGGACGCGAGGTCGCTCATGCGCATCCGTACGTCCTCCGACTCGGAGAGATTCACCAGGATCTCGTAGTCGTTCATCGTCAGGCCGAACGGCTGCAGGTCCTTCTCGAGTTGGTACGTCAACAGCCTGTTGACCTCCAGGTGGGTGCGCCAGGCGCACTGCTCCGCATCGGTCAGCCAGCGCGTGGCCGTCTCGGTCTCCATGAATGAAGTCTACCTAAGAAGTTGAAAGGCGAACTAGTGAGGGTGGTGTGACGGCGCGCACGCGTTCGATGTCACACTCCGCAGACTACCGCTCACACCCCGAAGCGACGCTGGAGATCTCCCAGCTGTCCGGGAAGGCGCGGTTGCCCACCCTGCTGTCCGCGAGTTCCGGACACCCTTCCCCCTCCGGGTACCCCGGGCTCGTCCGGAAGCACCCCCGCCGCCAGTTCGGCCATGAGGCTCTCGCTGGACTGCAGCAGGACCGTCCCGGCCCCCACGAACTCGAACTGGTGCTCCTCCCCGGAGACCGGCCCGAGGCCCGTCATCGAACGCAGCCCGCCCAGTACGCCGGTCAGGTATCCGTGGTCGTAGTGATGGCACGGGGACGGGCAGTCGGCCCAGCCGACCAGCGCCTGCGGGTCCACCCGGATCGGGGGCTCCATGAACACCACCGGCCCGTTGGACGCGGCCACGAACTTTCCGGTTCCGATGAGAGTGAGGAAGCCGGGCACGATCGACTGCTTGAGCGACAGACTTGGCTGAAAAGCGAGCAGATTGCCGGAGCGAATGGTCAGATTGCCGTCGTCCAGGTCGAAGGAGTTGACATCGAAGGCCCGGTCGGCGAGCAGCATCCGGCCCGAACCCTCGGCCACCACCCAGTCGCTCGCGTGCAGAGGCGAATGAAAGGCCGTACGGACCAGATGGTCCAGCCGGCCGTGCCCGATGCCGTTGAACTCGATCGTCCCGTAGTAGGCGATCATCTTCCCCTTCTGGAGGAACCACTGGCTCCCCTTGAGCTCCACGCAGAAGGTGTACGGGTTCACGTTGTCGTCGGCCGGCAGGGTCGTCGGGTCGTGGACCACCGGCCCGGAGCCGGGCGTTCCGTACGCGCTCACAGCTTCTCCTCCGACGCCTGGACGTACACCGTGCCGTTGCCGCTCAGCTCCAGCTGGAAGCCCTCCCCGGAGCCGCGTCCCACCATCTCGCGCCAGCCCAGCGCGGTGGACAGCTTGTTGCGGACGTCGCCGTGGTGGGCGACGTAGGCCTGCGGGTCGACGTGGACGGGGCGCTGCGGGGTGATCGGCACCTCGAAGACGCCGCCGTGCGCCATGACCGCCACCGAGCCGTGTCCCTGGAGGGTCGTCGTGAACAGTCCCTGGCCCGTCACCTGACCCCGCACCATGCCCATGACCCCGCCCTGCGAGCCCATGAACATCGTGCCCTGCTGGAGCGTGCCCTCGAAGGCGAGCAGGCGGTCCGCCTCCACGTACAGCGTGTCGCCCGTCATCTCGATCACGTGCACATGGTGGCCGCCGTGCCCGAAGAAGACCGTGCCGCTGCCCTCCACGGTCATCAGCGGCGTCGCCTCACCCGCCACCCGGCGCCCGATCATCGACATCAGACCGCCCTGGCCGCCCTGGATGTTGGGCGTGAACGCCACGTCGCCCTGGTAGGCGAGCATCGCGCCGCGCTGACTGAACAGGCGCCGGCCGGGGACGACCGTCGCCTCGACCATTTTCGAGTTGATCTCCCGGAAGGTCATCTCACAGGTCCCCCGCGATCGTGTTCCGCTCGCTCGGCTGGACATACACCAGCCCGTCCCCCTCGAACCGGATCTGGAAGGCCTCCCCGCCGCCCTCCCCGAGGAACGTGCGGAAGGTCACCCCGGACTGGAAGGACTGCCGGACGTTCCCCTGGTGCGCGATGTAGGCGCCGGGGTCGACGATCAGCGGGTACTGCGGGCCGACCCTGAGCACCACCGCCGGCCCGTCCGACATGATCGCCGCCTGCCCGTGCCCCTCGACCGTGGTCGTGAACAGCCCGTTGCCCTGGGAGGCGCCGCGCAGCCCGGTGAACGTCGTCCCCGTGCGCAGCCCGGCGTCCGTCGCGAGCAGGTTGCTCGACTCGACGTACAACTTGTCCCCTTGGAGCTGCACCAGATTGATCTCGGCCGCCCGATCGGCGAACCAGCACGTTCCCTGCCCCCGCACCTCCATCACGGTCATCTGCTCGCCGGTGAGCCGCCGGGTCACCATGCCGCGCAGTCCCTCGCCGCCACCGGTCAGCCTCTTGAAGGCCATCTGTCCGTCGTACGCGACCATCGAGCCGTTCTTCGCCTTCACGGCGTCCCCGGTCATGTCGACGGCGAGCACCCTGCTGTCTTGAAGTCGGAACATCGCCACGGAGTGAAGGTAGCGGCGGACGGGGGAGGCCGACAGGGCCCACGGGGGGACAACGACCCTGATTCACACCCTTACGGGATGGCCGCGCCCACCCCCTGACCGGACCCGCCCCGTGGGTTTGCCACAATGGACGAACGTTTGTGCTCGCATTCACAAGCCGGCCGGCGCCACCTCAGCGGCCCGCCGGTCCGTCTCCCACCGAAGGTGACCCGTGGACATCAAGACCGCCACCGCCCTCCGCCGCCTCCGCCTGGTCTCCGCCCCCGAGGCGGTCTCCTTCCTCCTGCTGCTGGTCTGCTCGGTCCTGAAGCGGACCACGGACTTCAACGCGGTGCCCGTGATGGGCGCGATCCACGGCGTCCTGTTCATCCTGTACGTGATCTTCTGGGCCGACGCCTGGAACCGCGCCAAGTGGTCGGTGGGGACCGCCGCCCTCTACTTCGTCCTCTCGGTCCTGCCCACCGGCGGCTTCTTCGCCGAGCGCAGGCTCAAGCGCGAGGCCGAGGACGCGGTGATCGCCTCCCGCGCCCGCCGCGAAGGGGTCGTGAACGCATGATCGTCGCCTTTTCCGTGACCCCGCTGGGCGTCGGCGAGGACGTGGGGGAGTACGTCGCCGACGCCGTCCGGGTCGTCCGCGAGTCCGGCCTGCCCAACCGCACCGACGCGATGTTCACCTCCGTCGAGGGCGAGTGGGACGAGGTCATGGACGTCGTCAAGCGAGCCGTCGCCGCGGTGGAGGCACGCGCTCCGCGTGTGTCCCTGGTCCTCAAGGCGGACATCCGTCCCGGTGTCACGGACGGCCTCACCGCCAAGGTGGAGCGGGTCGAGAGGCACCTCGCCCAGGAGGCCCGGAAAGCGGAGTAGGCACCCGGCGGCGCGTTTCGGGACACCCGTCCCGCGCTGCGCGGGCCTCACCCGCCCGAGACCAGTGCCATCCCCAGCGGAGTGCGTTCGTAGAGCACCTGGTGCCCGTACCTGCGGGACGTGAGCAGACCCGCGTCCCGCAGCACCGTCAGATGCGCCGACACCGACGACGGGGCCAGGTCCAGACGGTGGGCCAGCGCCGTCGTCGACGCCGGATCGGTCAGCGCGGCCAGTACCGCGGCCCGTCCGCGCCCAAGGAGCCGCACCAGGGCCTCACCGGCCTCCGCGCCCCGCCGCGCCCACAGACCGCCCAGCCCGCGCGCCGGGTACACCAGCGTGGGCTGCCAGGGCGGATCGAAGCCGCTGATCACGTCCGGCCAGGAGAACACGCTCGGCATCAGCACCAGCCCCCGCCCGTCGAGGTCGCGCCCGTGCTCGCCCGGCCAGTCGACCGTCAGCGTCCGCGCGTCCCAGGACAGCCGCCGGTCCAGCTCCGGCAACAGCGCCCCCAGCCCCACCTCGGCCAGCCGCCGCGAGTGGAAGGCCACATCGGCCTCGAGCAGCGCCCGCAGCCGCGGCCACTCCGGCTCGACCAGCGCGTGCCACGCGGCCTCCAGCAGATCGGCCAGTTCCCGCACCGCACGCCCCGGATCGGCGAGCATCGCCCGCCCCCGCGACGACTCCAGCGCACCCGGCGTATCGGCCAGCGCCCGCGCCAAGTCCTCCCGCGCCGCCCCGGGATCCGCCGCCCGCACCTGCGCGATCTCGTCCTCGAACACGGCCGCCGGCCCGATCGGCGGCGGCCCGAGGAAGTCGGGGCTGTGCCCGCGCCGGGGCATGAGCAGCCACAGCGGGGCGAGGTCCGGCCCCCGTGCGGCCTCCCGGATGCGGCGCAGCCAGTGCGGGTGGTACCCGTGCCGGTCCGGCCGCCGCAGCGTCCGCACCGCCTCCTGCGTCTCCCACAGCGGCGACACCGCGAACCGGCACCGCATGAGGTCGTCGTCCCCGAAGTGCAGACGGAACGGCACGGCACCCCCAGAAAAGACAGGTGAAGTCAGGAAAGACAGGTCAGGAAAGACAGAGAGAGGGCGAAGATTCGGCAGTGGCCGAAACTCTACGCCGCTCGCCCCTCCCACCGGCACGCTGCGGCCCATGCAGCAAGCCCCCGAGCCCACCCCGACCCCGCAGGCCCCGGACCGGCCGGAACCCCCGCCCGCGCCCGCCCCCGAACCGGCGGCCGGCTACGCCCGGGTCTTCGCCGTACCCGAGTTCCGGGCGGTCTTCGCCGCCCACGCCCTCTCCCTGCTCGGCGTGATGGTCAGCGAGATCGCCCTGTCGGTCCTCGTCTACGACCTCACCGGCTCGCCCCTGATGAGCGCCCTCACCTTCGCGCTCGGCATGCTGCCCTACGTCGTCGGCGGCACCTTCCTCAGCGGGATCGCCGACCGCTTCCCGGCCCGCCGGGTGCTCGTCACCTGCGACCTGGTGTGCGCGGCCTGCGTGGCGCCGATGGTGGTGCCGGGGGCCCACATCGGCGTCCTGCTCGCGCTGCGCTGCGCCGTCGCCGTCGTGTCGCCGGTGTTCCAGGGGACGCGGATGGCGAGCCTCACCGACATCCTCGGTGACGGCGAGCTGTTCGTCCTCGGCCGTTCCCTGCTGCGGATCGTCTCGCAGAGCGCGCTGCTCGTCGGCTTCGGCCTTGGCGGCCTGCTGCTCACGGTGGTCAGCCCCCGGCACGCTCTGCTGATCACCGTCGGTACTTTCCTCGCCTCCGCCGTCCTGCTCCGCCTCGGCACCCGGCGCCGTCCCGCCCGGACCGGGCAGTCCGGCGCCCTGGTGGGCGACTCGCTGCGTGGTGCCCGGCAGTTGCTCGCCGACCGCCGGGTCCGCGTACTGCTCCTGCTGTTCTGGGTGCCGCCGATGTTCGCGGTCGTGCCGGAGGCCCTGACGGCCCCGTACGCCGACGCGCTCGGCGCGGGTTCCATCGGTCTGGGTCTGCTGATGTGCGGGCTGCCCGTCGGCACGATCGCGAGT
The DNA here is from genome assembly GCF_040643155.1 of Streptomyces sp. NPDC047453. NCBI lineage: Bacteria > Bacillati > Actinomycetota > Actinomycetes > Kitasatosporales > Streptomycetaceae > Streptomyces > Streptomyces sp. NPDC047453. The sequence continues at coordinate 79,942 of NZ_JBEYTS010000026.1, forward strand.
GAGGTGTACGCCGGCTCCCGGCTGGGGCCCGCCCTCCGCGAGCGGATCGCCCTGCCACTGGTCTGCCTGACCCTGCTGCCCTACGTCGGCTACGCCCTGCACCCCGGTCTCGCCGTCTCCCTTCTCCTGCTCGTGCTCTCGGGCGCCGGGGCGGCGTACACGCTGGGCCTGGATCAGTGGTTCGTGCGGGCGGTGCCCGAGGAACTGCGCGGCCGGGCGATGACCCTGATGACCGCCGGACTCATGACGATCCAGGGCCTGGGCATGGCGCTGGCCGGCGTCGCGGCGGAGTTCGCCGGGGTGGCGGCGACGGTCGCGGGGGCCGGAGTGCTGGGGACGGTGTGCTGCGTGGGGCTGGCGGTGGCCGCCCGCCGGACCGAAAGCTGAGACGGGGCTGAGCCGGATATGACCGACCGGTAGGGTCTGGTGACGTGCCGAAGCCCCTCAGTCTCCCTTTCGACCCCATCGCCCGTGCCGACGAGCTCTGGAAGCAGCGCTGGGGAAGCGTGCCGTCCATGGCCGCGATCACCTCGATCATGCGCGCCCACCAGATCCTGCTGGCCGAGGTCGACGCGGTGGTCAAGCCGTACGGGCTGACCTTCGCGCGCTACGAGGCCCTGGTGCTGCTCACCTTCTCGAAGGCCGGCGAACTGCCGATGTCCAAGATCGGCGAGCGTCTGATGGTGCACCCCACGTCCGTGACGAACACCGTGGACCGGCTGGTCAGATCCGGCCTCGTCGCCAGGCGCCCCAACCCCAACGACGGGCGCGGCACGCTCGCGGTCATCACCGACAAGGGCCGCGAGGCGGTCGACGCCGCCACCCGCGACCTGATGGCGATGGAGTTCGGCCTCGGGGCCTACGACGCCGAGGAGTGCGGCGAGATCTTCGCGATGCTGCGGCCGCTGCGGATCGCCGCGCACGACTTCCACGAGGACTGACGCGCACGGGTTCCCCGAGGGCCGAGGGCCGAGGGGCCGGGGCACGGCCCGCCGCGGCAGGGGCCACCCGGGGCAAGATCTCCCGGAACGGGTGGTTACGCTCGTCCTCATGAAACGAAGCGTGCTGACCCGCTACCGCGTCATGGCCTACGTCACCGGTGTGCTGCTGGTCCTGCTGACTCTCGGCGTGATCGCCAAGCACCTGCTCGACATGAACGGCGCGGCGGGCTTCACGAGCGTCGTCGGCATCGCGCACGGCTGGCTGTACGTCGTGTACCTGGTGTTCGCCTTCGACCTGGGCTCCAAGGCCAAGTGGCCGGTCGCCAAGCAGCTGTGGGTGCTCCTCGCGGGGACCATCCCGACCGCCGCGTTCTTCGTGGAGCGCAAGGTCAGCCAGGAGCTGGAGTCCAAGCTCGCGCAAGACGAGGCCCCTGCGGTCGCCGAGGCGTAAGCACGCGTCACCGCCGTACGGAACCCGTACGGCGGTCAGCCGTCGACATTTACTTGGACGTCCTAGTAAATTCGAGGGTATGGACGCTGACGCCATCGAGGAGGGCCGCCGCCGCTGGCAGGCCCGGTACGACACCGCACGCAAGCGCGAGGCGGACTTCACCACGCTCTCCGGCGACCCCGTGGAGCCGGTGTACGGTCCCCGGCCGGGAGACACGTACGAGGGATTCGAGCGGATCGGCTGGCCGGGGGAGTACCCCTTCACCCGAGGCCTGTATCCGACCGGCTACCGGGGGCGTACGTGGACGATCCGGCAGTTCGCCGGGTTCGGCAACGCCGAGCAGACCAACGAGCGCTACAAGATGATCCTCGGCAACGGCGGAGGCGGGCTCTCGGTCGCCTTCGACATGCCGACGCTCATGGGCCGCGACTCCGACGACCCGCGTTCGCTGGGCGAGGTCGGCCACTGCGGCGTGGCCATCGACTCGGCGGCCGACATGGAGGTGCTGTTCAAGGACATCCCGCTCGGTGACGTCACCACGTCGATGACGATCAGCGGGCCGGCCGTCCCTGTCTTCTGCATGTACCTGGTCGCCGCGGAGCGGCAGGGCGTGGACGCCTCCGTCCTCAACGGCACGCTCCAGACCGACATCTTCAAGGAGTACATCGCCCAGAAGGAGTGGCTCTTCCAGCCCGAGCCCCATCTGCGCCTCATCGGCGACCTGATGGAGCACTGCGCCACCAAGATCCCCGCGTACAAGCCGCTGTCCGTCTCCGGCTACCACATCCGCGAGGCGGGGGCGACGGCCGCGCAGGAACTGGCGTACACGCTGGCGGACGGCTTCGGGTACGTCGAACTCGGGCTCAGCCGCGGTCTCGACGTCGACGTCTTCGCGCCAGGCCTGTCCTTCTTCTTCGACGCGCATGTCGACTTCTTCGAGGAGATCGCCAAGTTCCGCGCGGCGCGCCGCATCTGGGCCCGGTGGATGCGGGACGTCTACGGCGCGAAGACCGACAAGGCGCAGTGGCTGCGCTTCCACACGCAGACCGCCGGGGTCTCGCTGACCGCCCAGCAGCCGTACAACAACGTCGTGCGCACGGCCGTGGAGGCGCTCGCGGCGGTGCTCGGCGGCACCAACTCGCTGCACACCAACGCGCTCGACGAGACGCTGGCGCTGCCGAGCGAGCAGGCCGCGGAGATCGCGCTGCGCACGCAGCAGGTGCTCATGGAGGAGACCGGCGTCGCCAACGTGGCCGATCCGCTGGGCGGTTCGTGGTACATCGAGCAGCTGACGGACCGGATCGAGGCGGACGCCGAGAAGATCTTCGAGCAGATCAAGGAGCGGGGGCTGCGGGCGCACCCCGACGGGCAGCACCCGATCGGGCCGATCACGTCCGGGATCCTGCGGGGTATCGAGGACGGGTGGTTCACCGGCGAGATCGCGGAGTCGGCCTTCCGGTACCAGCGGGCGCTGGAGAAGGGCGACAAGAGGGTCGTCGGCGTCAACGTCCACACCGGCTCGGTCACCGGCGACCTGGAGATCCTGCGGGTCAGCCACGAGGTGGAACGGGAGCAGGTGCGGGTGCTCGGGGAGCGGAAGACCGGGCGGGACAAGAGTGCCGTGCGCTCCGCGCTGGACGCGATGCTGGCGGCCGCGCGGTCCGGCGCCAACATGATCGAGCCGATGCTCGACGCCGTGCGCGCCGAGGCGACGCTGGGTGAGATCTGCGGGGTCCTGCGGGACGAGTGGGGGGTGTACACGGAGCCCGCGGGGTTCTGAGGGACCGGCGCCGGGCGGGCCCGTCCGCCCCGGCGCCCCTGTCAGCCGTCCGCCGCGAGCCCGGTCAGAAGGACCCGGGTGAAGCCGCGCACCCATTCCTCGTCCGCCGGTTCGGCGCTGACCAGGGTGCGGTGCACCACCGCGCCGGCGACGATGTCGAAGATCAGGCCGACCGTGCGGGCCGCTTCCTCCGGGTCCGGTTCCGGGGGGAGTTCGCCCCGGGTCTGGGCGCGGGCGCGGCCCTCCAGGACCAGACGCTTCTGGCGGTCCACGATCGAGGTGCGGATGCGTTCGCGCAGGGCCTCGTCGCGCGTCGACTCGGCGACCACGGCCATCAGGCCGCTCTTGGCCTCGGGCCGGGCCAGGATCGCCGCGAACTGGAGGACCACGCCCTCGATGTCGGCGGCGAGGCTGCCGCGGTCGGGGAGACGGAGTTCGTCGAAGAGTTCGGCGACGGCGTCGACGACGAGTTCGTTCTTGCCCGCCCAGCGGCGGTACAGGGTCGTCTTCGCGACCCCGGCCCGGGTGGCCACGTCCCCCAGGGTGAGCCTGGACCAGCCCAGGTCCACCAGCGCCGCCCGGGTGGCGGCGAGGATCGCCGCGTCCGCGGCGGCGCTGCGCGGCCGGCCGGCACGGGCGGCGGGGGTGCGGCTCTGCATCCCCTGACCATAACCGGACCGAAAACGAGTGGTTCCTGTCCGGTCGTGAGAGAGATCACCACGGTGTGCTTCCGCGCGGGCATCCGCTGCCATTACGCTACGGGTCGTAGCGAAACACGGGTGCGAGCCGGTGTCCGAGCGATGACCACAGGGTGCCAGGTGGGGACCGGGCGCCCGGCGCAGTACGGCTTTCCCGGCGGTTTTCACTCAGGCGGGCAGAACGGGGGAGGATAGACGCATGCAGCCACGGAACATGTCCATGAGCGGAGTCGTCGACCTCGCCGCGGTGAAGGCGGCCCAGGAGGCCAAGGCGAAGGCGGAGCAGGCGCGCGCCCAAGCGGCCAGGGAGGGCGGCGCGGGGGCGGTCTCCCCGGCCGATCTCGTCATCGACGTCGACGAGGCCACTTTCGAGCGCGATGTCCTCCAACGGTCGGCCGAGGTGCCCGTCGTCATCGACTTCTGGGCCGAGTGGTGTCAGCCCTGCAAGCAGCTGAGCCCGGTCCTGGAGCGACTGGCCGTCGAGTACAACGGTCGCTTCCTCCTCGCCAAGATCGACGTCGACGCCAACCAGTTGCTGATGCAGCAGTTCGGCGTCCAGGGGATCCCCGCGGTCTTCGCGGTGGTCGCGGGCCAGGCCCTGCCCCTGTTCCAGGGGGCGGCGGGCGAGGCGCAGATCCGGGAGACGCTGGACCAGTTGGTGCAGGTCGCCGAGCAGCGGTTCGGACTGACCGGCCTGACCGTCGACCCGGACGCCGAGGCGGGCGCACAGACGGTTCAGCAGGCCCCGGTCGGCCCGTACGAAGCGCTGCTGAACGCGGCCTCGCAGGCCCTGGACGCCGGCGACCTGGGCGGCGCGGTCCAGGCGTACAAGAACGTGCTGGCCGACGACCCGGGCAACCCGGAGGCCAAACTCGGCCTGGCGCAGGCCGAGTTGCTCCAGCGGGTGCAGGACCTCGACCCGCAGCGGGTGCGCGAGGAGGCGGCCGGGAAGCCTGCCGACGTACAGGCGCAGATCGCCGCCGCCGACCTGGATCTGGTGGGCGGTCACGTGGAGGACGCGTTCAGCCGGCTCATCGACACCGTGCGGCGCACCGCGGGCGAGGACCGGGACGCGGTGCGCCTGAGGCTGCTGGAGCTCTTCGAGGTCGTCGGCGCCGAGGACCCGCGAGTGGCGGGGGCGCGCCGGGCGTTGGCGCGGGCGCTGTTCTGATCCGGGCCAACCCTCTTGTTCTGACCAGTCGTTAAACACCACGGCATGTGATGCCCGAGTGAAAGATTGGCGGGGAGCCGTCAGGGCGGCCGCGCTTTACCAAAACTTGGTAATCGCGGCCGCTGTTACTGGCAGTAAATCGAGGGTGTGGTTCCGCCCGGTTACGTCCGGGGGTGAACCGTTTTGTTCTGCCCTTTGTTACCACCGAGTGTCGCCGTTCGGAACCGGTGAGTCGTGTCCCGGTTATCCAGCCGTTACTAGCGAGTAACGAACCCCCTTGTGCGGGCGGCGAGAATGCACCACGATCGGCGACGCTCGGTCCATCCCCGTACCCCGGCAGCCGGTCGGGTCATGGGGTGTCTGGGTCCCCACCGAGCAGGGTCGGCGGCAGTGGCGCCGTCCCTTGGGGCAGGGGGGTCTTCGCCGGCTGGCGAAGCCTGTCCAGCAAGGTTGTGCGTGATGCGTGTCAGGCGCGACCAGTGGTTGTCGCTCGGGGGTGATCGCCGGTGATTCGGGCGCGGTTGGCGCCACCGAGCGCGGGCGCTCTCCTTCCCGAGGACGTAGCACTTCTCCCATCCCTGCCCGGCCGAACCGCCGGCCGGTGGTGAGCCGGGCCAGGAGATGTACGTCCGAGAAGGAGGAAATATGGAGTCCCAAGTGCGTGGCGGGACTAGATGGAAGCGGTTCGCTGTGGTCATGGTGCCCAGCGTTGCCGCGACGGCGGCGATAGGCGTGGCCCTGGCTCAGGGTGCCCTCGCCGCGTCGTTCAGTGTGTCGGGTCAGTCGTTCAAGGTGACGGCCGACCGGCTGGAAGGCGAGGGGTTCGCGCAGTACGGCGCGATCGACTCGGGGAAGAGCCTCGACGGCAGCAAGGACGAGCACCACCCGGTCGCGGTCTCGGCGTTCAAGACGGCCACGATCAACAACATGTGCCAGTCGGTTGTCACCCCTACGCCCTTCGGCAACGTGAGCCTGGTCCTGAAGGCGGGCGGTGGGAAGACGCCGGTCACGGCTGACAACCTCTACATCGACGTCGCCGACCTGCAGGCCAACGCCACATTCAACAACATCGACATCGGTGTTGCGGCGAAGGACACAGGCCCGGGCAACGGCAAGGGTCCGGGCATGAAGGGCGGCAAGGAGCAGGCCAGCCCCTTCGGGTTCGCCCAGCAGGCCGACACGGCCATCCTGACCGACGTGAAGCAGACGGCGTGGGCGACCACTGCCGGAACCTTCAGGCTCAGCGGTCTGAAGATGTCGCTGGTGACGGGTAAGCAGGAGTGCTACTAGGCGCTCGGTGACGGGCGGGGGAGCCGACGGCGCCCCCGCCCGTTCCACCTTCCACCCGCTCTTCACACACCCCCCACACCGACCAAGCACCACCCTCATCACAGCAACGCCGCACCAGGGAGCTGTTTTCCATGAGCGCCGAGACTCCTGCCGAAGCCGGCCAGTTCACCCGCCGGAGGCTGCAGTTCCGCGCCTGGCGGGGCACACGTCCGTTCTGGGCCGGGCTGTTCGTCCTGCTCGGCGGCTTTCCGATCATGTACTTCCCGTACGCCCACCTCCAGCTCGGTCATCTGACGCTGGCGATGGCGACGACCGCGGGAGCCGGGTCCCTGATCATCGGCGTGCTGCTCGTCGTCCTCGGCATCAGCCTCTGGTTCCAGAAGCACATCCGGGTGTTCGCGGGTGTCGCGGCGATCCTGCTGGCGCTGGTGTCCATCCCTGTGTCCAACTTCGGCGGCTTCATCATGGGCTTCCTGCTCTCGCTCATCGGCGGCGCGATGGCCGTGGCGTGGGCGGAGGGCGCACCGCCCACGCGGGAGGACGCCGAGCGGGCCGGCCCGGTGCGGGGCGGTGCCCCGGAGGCCGCGCCAGGCCCGGTGGTGGACGGCCCGGTGCCGTCCGGCCCTGCGGTGGACCCGATGAGCGATGAGGGCCCCTCCCAGGCTTTCAAGGCACTGGGGGAGAACGACCTGTCAGGAACGAGCCCGGCCAACGGGGCGAACGGGAGGCAAAGTGCCGGCTGACGAGGTGACTCACGGGACGGGAGTGGAGGTGTCCCGCGTGAGAACCGGGCCGCGTCACGCGGCACCCAAGAAGCCGCTGTTCACCAGGTTCCACATGCCGGCCGGCAAGGCGATAGCCATGGCGGCGATGCCGACGGCGGTCCTCATGGGGATGGGCTTCACATCGACCCACGCCGTCGCCGACAACAACGCGACGACGCCGTCCGCCAAGAGCCTGACGGCCGACGAGTACAAGGACTGTGTCGAGGCGCTGGACGGCTCCCAGGACAAGGCCCCGGCCTCGCCGGCGCCGTCCGCCTCCGCGGGCGCCGAAGACCCCGCCGAGGACGGCGAGGACGCCACCGCGCAGCCGGACCCCTCGGCCACGTCCTCCACGGGCCCCGCGGACCAGGACGGCAAGGGAGACGAGGGCTCCTCGCACACGTCCCCCTCGCCTGATCCGGCTTCCGGTGACAAGGCCGCGCCCAAGCCCGACGCCACCGCATCGCAGAGCAAGCCCGGCGGTTCGGGCACGGGAGGCGCCGCCACGGCGGACCCGTCGGCGCCCGCGGGCGGCGGCGGTCTGCTGGGGACCATCGGCGACGCGCTCGGCGGCGTCCTCGCCGGCGGCAAGCAGAGCACCGGGTCCGGGGCCTCCGCCGACTCCGCGGCCGCGCCGTCCGCCTCCGCCACGCCTTCGGCGGGCGGGGCCGGGGACGCCGGCGACGACGCTGCCGGCACGGTCAAGGACACCGCCGAGAAGGTCACCGACACGGTCGAGGGCACCGTGAAGGACGCGACCGGCACGGTGTCCAAGACGGTCGAGGGGGCCGGGAAGGCCGTCGAGGGCGTCAAGGACACGGCCGGCAAGGCGGCCGGTGGGGCGGCCGACGCGGCGACGGCCTCGCCGAGCCCGTCGGCGAGTTCCACGACGGACCCGGAGCACTGCCCGGCCGCCACCGACGCCGTGGGCGGCGTGGACAACAAGGTGCTCCTGGCCGACGATCCCTGGTACCTGGACGCGAGTTCGCTGCTGCTGAAGGGTGCCGACTACCAGGGCATCGTGGAGGTGCGCACGGCCGGCGGAAAAGTCAAGAAGGTGCTGAAGTACGTCATTTCGGATGGCACCGACATCGGCGACCTGCACCAGACGGTGAAGGACAAGCAGGCCGGCAAGACGTACCACGTGCAGGCCGCCAAGGGTTCGACGTCCACGATCCGCGGCGGCGACACGGTGATGTACACCGAGAGCATCTCCGGCAACCTGCTCGGTCTGATCCCCGTCACCTTCAGCCCGGACAGCCCTCCGCCGCTGAACCTCCCGCTGATCTACTTCACCAAGGTCAAAGTGGTCCAGGCGGCCCAGTTCGGTGGCAACCTGCACATCCCCGGAATGCACGTGTACAACACCGACTGACCGGCCAAAGACCCGTCCGGGAGCCGCGACACCACTGAGGGCGCCCCCTGTTCGCAGGAGGCGCCCTCAGTGGTGTGCCGATCGACCGTGCGGTTGGTCAGTCTCAGTCGCGCGAGCCGCCGCCCAGGTGGTGGACGCGGACCATGTTGGTGGTGCCGGGGACGCCGGGGGGCGAGCCGGCGGTGATGATGACCGTGTCGCCGGGGGCGAAGCGGTTGAGCTTGACCAGCTCCTGGTCGACCAGGTCGACCATCTCGTCGGTGCTGTTGACGAACGGCACGACGTGCGGCTCCACTCCCCAGCTGAGCGCCAGCTGGTTGCGGGTGGACTCGTCGGTGGTGAACGCCAGGATCGGCTGGCAGGCGCGGTAGCGGGACAGCCGGCGCGCGGTGTCGCCGGACTGGGTGAAGCCCACCAGGCCCTTGGCGCCCAGGAAGTCGGCGATCTCGCAGGCGGCGCGGGCCACCGAACCGCCCTGTGTGCGCGGCTTCTTGCCCGGCACCAGCGGCTGCAGGCCCTTCGCGAGCAGCTCCTCCTCCGCCGCCTTGACGATCTTCGACATCGTCTTGACGGTCTCGACCGGGTAGGCGCCCACACTCGACTCGGCCGACAGCATGACCGCGTCGGCCCCGTCCAGGATCGCGTTGGCCACGTCGGAGGCCTCGGCGCGGGTCGGACGGGAGTTGGTGATCATCGACTCCATCATCTGGGTCGCCACGATCACCGGCTTGGCGTTGCGCCGGCACAGCTCGATCAGGCGCTTCTGCACCATGGGGACCTTCTCGAGCGGGTACTCGACGGCCAGGTCGCCGCGGGCCACCATCACGCCGTCGAACGCCATCACGACGTCCTGCATGTTCTCCACCGCCTGCGGCTTCTCCACCTTGGCGATGACGGGGACGCGGCGGCCCTCCTCGTCCATGACCCGGTGGACGTCGGAGATGTCCTTGGCGTCGCGGACGAAGGACAGGGCGACCATGTCGCAGCCCATGCGCAGCGCGAACCGCAGGTCCTCCACGTCCTTCTCGGACAGCGCGGGCACGTTCACCGCGGCGCCGGGCAGGTTGATGCCCTTGTGGTCGGAGATGACGCCGCCCTCGATGACGATCGTCTTCACCCGCGGGCCTTCGACGTCCAGGACCTTCAGCTCGACGTTGCCGTCGTTGATGAGGACCTGGTCGCCGCGCGAAACGTCGGCCGGCAGCCCCTTGTACGTCGTACCGCAGATGTGCTTGTCGCCCGGGACGTCCTCGGTGGTGATGGTGAACTCGTCACCCCGCTCGAGCTCCACCGGCCCCTCGGCGAAGGTCTCCAGCCGGATCTTCGGGCCCTGGAGGTCGGCAAGGACGGCGATGGCCCGGCCGGTCTCCTTGGCCGCGGCGCGGACACGGTCGTACCGTGCCTGGTGCTCGGCGTGCGTTCCGTGGCTGAAGTTGAAACGGGCCACATTCATGCCCGCCTCGATCATGGCGACGAGCATCTCGTGGGAGTCGACCGCTGGGCCGAGAGTACAGACGATTTTCGAACGGCGCATGGGGCGATCCTATCGGTTTGTTTCGCTCCGGAATATTCCGTCTGGTGGAAGCAGCAAATGGGCGCCTTCGCGCTCAGTCGAGTGCCGGCCGGAATTCCGTGGACGTGCTCAGCCGTCCTTTCCGACCAGTGCGTAAGTCTGGGTGGCGATCTCCATTTCCTCGTCCGTGGGAACCACGGCCACGGCGGTCCGCGCGCCCTCGGGCGAGATCAGCCGCGCAGCGTCGCCGCGTACGGCGTTCCGCCCCCGGTCCACCGCCAGGCCCAGCCCCTCCAGGCCGTCGAGGGCGGCCTCGCGGACAAAGGCCGCGTTTTCGCCGACCCCGGCCGTGAAGGTGACCGCGTCCACCGTGCCGAGTACCGCGTAATAGGCACCCACGTACTTCTTCAGCCGATGGGTGTAGATCTCGAACGCGAGCCGTGCCTCATCGTCGCCCTCCTCCATCCGGCGCCGAATCTCCCGCATGTCGTTGTCGCCGCACAGGCCGAACAAACCGCTCCTCTTGTTGAGGAGAGTGTCGACCTCGTCCATGGACATTCCGCCGACACGCTGCAAATGGAAGATGACGGCCGGGTCGAGGTCACCGGAACGCGTTCCCATCACCAGTCCCTCCAGCGGTGTGAGCCCCATGGAGGTGTCCACGCACCGGCCGCCCCGGACCGCCGAGGCCGACGCGCCGTTGCCCAGGTGCAGCACGATGACGTTGACGTCCTCGGGCGCCTTGCCCAGCAGCTCCGCCGTCGCCCGGGAGACGTAGGCGTGCGAGGTGCCGTGGAAGCCGTAGCGCCGCACCCGGTACCGGTCGGCGATCTTCGTGTCGATCGCGTAGCGCGCCGCGCACTCCGGCATGGTCGTGTGGAACGCGGTGTCGAAGACGGCGACCTGCGGCAGGTCGGGACGCAGCGCCATGGCCGTGCGGATGCCGGTGAGGTTGGCCGGGTTGTGCAGCGGTGCCACCGGGATCAGCCGCTCGATCTCGGTGAGCACGGCGTCGTCGATGACGGTGGGCTCGGTGAAGAACATGCCGCCGTGCACCACCCGGTGCCCGATCGCGGCCAGTTCGGGGGAGTCCAGGCCGAGCCCGTCCCGGGCCAGTTCCTCCGCGACCGACTTCAGCGCGGCGTCGTGGTCGGCGATCGGGCCGTTCTCCTCGCGGGTGGCCCCCGTGGTCAGGCAGGTGTGCTTGAGCCGGGAGGTCTGCTCGCCGATGCGCTCCACCAGGCCGACGGCGAGCCGGGTCGCGTCGCGCATGTCGAGCAGCTGGTACTTCACCGACGAGGAGCCGGAGTTGAGGACTAGGACGCGGGTCGCGGTCACGAGCGCTGGCGCTTTCTGGTCGGGAGCTGTGGAGGTCTGCGGCCGTGTGCGCCGGGGGCGGCGGCCCCGGCGCACACGGCCGACGGGAGGTCAGTTGCCGGACGACCGGGCCTGGATCGCCGTGATCGCCACGGTGGTGACGATGTCCTGCACCAGGGCGCCGCGGGACAGGTCGTTGATCGGCTTGCGCAGGCCCTGGAGGACCGGTCCGACCGCGATCGCGCCGGCCGAACGCTGCACGGCCTTGTACGTGTTGTTGCCCGTGTTCAGGTCCGGGAAGATCAGCACGGTGGCCTGCCCCGCCACCTCCGAACCGGGCAGCTTGGTGGCGGCCACCGACGGTTCCACGGCCGCGTCGTACTGGATCGGTCCCTCGATCATCAGGTCCGGGCGGCGCAGCCGCACCAGCTCGGTCGCCTCGCGCACCTTGTCCACGTCGGCGCCCGAGCCGGAGTCGCCGGTGGAGTACGACAGCATGGCGATCCGCGGCTCCACGCCGAACCGGGCGGCGGTGGCCGCCGACTGGATGGCGATGTCGGCGAGTTGCTCGGCGTCCGGGACGGGGTTGACCGCGCAGTCGCCGTAGACGAGGACCTTGTCGGCCAGGCACATGAAGAACACCGACGAGACGATCGAGGCGTCCCGGCGGGTCTTGATGATCTCGAACGCGGGCCGGATGGTCGCGGCCGTGGAGTGCACCGAGCCCGACACCATGCCGTCGGCCAGACCCTCCTGCACCATGAGCGTGCCGAAGTAGTTCACGTCCGAGACGACGTCGTACGCCAGCTCGACGGTGACGCCCTTGTGGGCGCGCAGCAGCGCGTACTGCTCGGCGAAGGCGTCCCGCAGTTCGGAGGTGGCCGGGTCGATCAGCTGCGCGTCCCCGAGGTCGATGCCGAGGTCGGCGGCCTTCTTGCGGATCCCCTCCACCGGGCCGAGCAGCGTCAGGTCGCACACGCCCCGGCGCAGCAGCACCTCCGCCGCGTGCAGCACGCGCTCCTCGGTGCCCTCCGGCAGCACGACCCGGCGCCTGTCGCTGCGGGCCTGTTCGAGCAGCTGGTGCTCGAACATCATCGGGGTGACCCGGTCGCTGCTGGGCGCGGAGACGCGCTTGCTGAGGTCGGCGGTGTCGACGTACCGCTCGAACAGGCCGAGCGCGGTCTCCGCCTTGCGCGGGGTGGCCGCGTTCAGCTTGCCCTCCAGGGAGAACAGCCGCTCGGCGGTGGGGAAGCTGTTGCCGGACACCGAGACGACCGGGGTGCCCGGGGCGAGCCGGCCGGCCAGGGTGAGGATCTCCTGCCGCGGCGCCTCGTTCAGGGTGAGCAGCACGCCGGCTATCGGCGGGGTGCCGGCGCTGTGCGCGGCGAGCGAGCCGATGACCAGGTCGGCGCGGTCGCCGGGGGTGACCACCAGGCAGCCGGGGGTCAGCGCCTTGAGGAGGTTGGGCAGCATGGCGCCGCCGAACACGAAGTCGAGGGCGTCGCGGGCCAGGCCGGAGTCGTCGCCGAGCAGGACCCGGCCGTCCAGGGCCTGGGTGATCTGCGCGACCGTCGGCGCGGACAGGGCCGGTTCGTCGGGCACCACCCAGCAGGGCACCGGCAGCCGGCCGGCCAGTCGCTCGGCGATCTCGTCGCGGTCCTCGCGGGCCACCCGGTTGGTGACCATGGCCAGCACGTCGCAGCCCAGGCCGTCGTAGGCGCGGTAGGCGTTGCGGGTCTCGGCGAGCACCGACTCGGCGCTCTGCCTGCGGCCGCCCACGACCGGCAGGACGGAGGCCCCGAACTCGTTGGCGAGCCGGGCGTTGAGGGACAGCTCGTCCGGGAGCTGGGTGTCGGCGTAGTCGGTGCCGAGGACGAGGACCACGTCGTAGTCGCGGGTGACCAGGTGGAAGCGGTCGACGAGGGCCGACACCAGTTCGTCCGTGCCCTGCTCGGCCTGGAGGGCGGACGCCTCGTGGTAGTCCATGCCGTAGACGGTCGCCGGGTCCTGAGAGAGCCGGTAGCGGGCGCGCAGCAGCTCGAAGAGGCGGTCGGGGCCGTCGTGGACGAGGGGGCGGAAGACGCCCACCCGGTCCACCTGCCGGGTCAGCAGTTCCATGACTCCCAGCTCGACGACCTGTCGGCCGTCACCGCGGTCGATGCCGGTCACGTACACGCTGCGGGTCACGCGGGCTCTCCGTTTCCTCGGGGGATCACTCGTCGGCCGGGGATGGCGTCCTGCAAAAAACGCCCACCGGGGTGAGCGGAATCCTCTTGACAATACCCCCGCCGGTAGATATGGCGCCCGTCAGGCCGTGGACGCCTCCCGGACATGAAACAATCGGATGGGATCACCGGTGTCAACAGCGAGCAGGAGACACAGCAGGATGCGTATCGGAGTTCTCACGGCGGGCGGCGACTGCCCGGGACTGAACGCGGTGATCCGGTCGGTCGTACACCGGGCGGTCACCACGTACGGCGACGAGGTCATCGGCTTCGAGGACGGCTACGCGGGCCTGCTCGACGGTCGTTACCGCGCTCTGGACCTCAACGCGGTGGGCGGCATCCTCGCCCTCGGCGGCACGATCCTCGGCTCCTCCCGACTGGAGCGCGACCGGCTCCGCGAGGCCTGTGAGAACGCCTCGGACATGATCCACCGGTTCGGCATCGACGCGCTGATCCCGATCGGCGGCGAGGGCACGCTGACCGCGGCGCGCATGCTGTCGGACGCCGGGCTGCCGGTGGTGGGCGTGCCGAAGACGATCGACAACGACATCTCCTCCACCGACCGCACCTTCGGCTTCGACACGGCCGTCGGCGTGGCCACCGAGGCCATGGACCGGCTGAAGACCACGGCCGAGTCGCACCAGCGCGTGATGGTCGTCGAGGTCATGGGCCGGCACGCGGGCTGGATCGCGCTGGAGTCCGGGATGGCGGCCGGCGCCCACGGCATCTGCCTGCCCGAGCGCCCCTTCGATCCGGCCGACCTGGTGAAGATGGTCGAGGAGCGTTTCGCCCGCGGCAAGAAGTTCGCGGTGATCTGCGTCGCCGAGGGTGCCCACCCGGCCGAGGGCAGCATGGACTACGGCAAGGGCGAGATCGACAAGTTCGGCCACGAGCGCTTCCAGGGCATCGGCACGGCCCTGGCGTACGAGCTGGAGAGCCGGCTCGGCAAGGAGGCCAAGCCGGTCATCCTCGGCCACGTCCAGCGCGGCGGCGTCCCGACCGCGTACGACCGCGTCCTCGCCACCCGCTTCGGCTGGCACGCGGTGGAGGCCGCCCACCGCGGGGAGTTCGGCCACATGACCGCGCTGCGCGGCACCGACGTCGTGATGGTCCCGCTGGCCCAGGCGGTGACCGAGCTGAAGACCGTCCCCAAGGACCGCATGGACGAGACGGAGTCGGTGTTCTAAGGAGCCGGTGGTCCGGGCGGCGCAGTTCTCTGAAGAGGCCCGCGCGGGGCCGGTCTCCCGAAGGGGCCCGCGCGGACGCGAAGCTCTCCACAGAACGCCTCTACGGGGGCTGCAGAACCTCTCTACGGGGGTGCGGTCACCCCCCACCGGTCCCCGCCGCTCTCCCGCACCCACCGGTACACCAGTTCCGGCCGGCCCACCTGCCCGTACAGCGGGCTGCGTACGGCCCGGCCCGCGTCCACCAGGTGCTCCAGGTAGCGCCGGGCGGTGATCCGGGAGATGCCGACCGCCCCGGCGACCCCCGCCGCCGTGAGTCCTTCCTCCGACTCGCGCAGCGCGTCCGTCACCCGCTGGAGCGTCGGCGCGCTCAGGCCCTTGGGGAGGGCGGCCGGGCTCGGGGCGCGCAGGGTCGCTATCGCCCGGTCCACCTCGTCCTGGCCGCCCACCTCCCCGACCGCCGCGCGGAACTCGGCGTACCGCACGAGCCGGTCCCGGAGCGTGGCGAAGGTGAACGGTTTCAGGACGTACTGGACCACCCCCAGCGAGACCCCTTCGCGCACCACCGCCAGGTCCCGTGCCGAGGTCACCGCGATCACGTCCGCGTGATGGCCGCCCGCCCGCAGGGACCGGGCCAGCTTCAGTCCGTGCACGTCCGGCAGGTGGAGATCCAGCAGAAGCAGGTCCACCGGGGTGCGCTCCAGTGCCCGCCGGGCCTCGGCGCCGGTGTGCGCCTTGCCGACCGCGACGAATCCCGGCACCCGGCCCACGTACATCACGTGCGCGTCCGCCGCGACCGGGTCGTCCTCCACCACCAGGACCCGGATGGGCTGCGCCCCGCTCCCGCCGTCCGTCATGCCACGCCTCCGGGCAGGCCGCTCTCGGCCCCGGACACGGCCTTGCGGGTCATGTGGTTCTCCGTCCCGTGCGTCAAGGGCAGCCGCGCCTCGAACACCGCACCGCCCCCTTCGGCGTCCGCCACCGTCAGCGTCCCCTCGTGCCGCCGTACCGCCTGCCGTACCAGCGCCAGACCCAGTCCCCGTCCGCCGGGACCCGTCGGCTTGGTGGAGAAGCCGTGCTGGAACACCCGGTCCGCGTGCGCCGGGTGCACGCCCGGCCCGGTGTCCGCGACCCGCAGCACCAGCTCGCCGTCCTCCGCGCACGCCATGACCGTCACCCGCGCCGGCATGCCGCCGCGCGCCGCGTCCACCGCGTTGTCGACGAGGTTCCCGAGGATTGTCACCAGGTCCCGGGGCGGCAGGCTCCGCGGCAGCAGACCGTCGTCCAGGCCGCTGTCCGAGGACACCACCAGCTCCACGCCGCGCTCGTTGGCCTGGGCCGCCTTGCCGAGCAGCAGCGCGGCCAGCACCGGCTCGCTCACCGCGCTGACCACCTGGTCGGTCAGCGCCTGGGCCAGCTCCAGCTCCGCCGTCGCGAACTCCACGGCCTCCTCCGCCCGCCCCAGTTCGATCAGCGACACCACGGTGTGCAGCCGGTTGGCCGCCTCGTGCGCCTGGGAGCGCAGAGCCTGGCTGAAGCCGCGCTCCGAGTCCAGTTCCCCCATCAGCGACTGGAGTTCGGTGACGTCCCGCAGGGTCACCACCGTGCCCCGGCGCTGCCCGCCCGACACCGGTGAGGTGTTGACCACCAGCACGCGCGATTCGGTCAGGTGCACCTCGTCCACCCGCGGTTCGGACGCCAGCAGCGCGCCCGTCAGCGGGGCCGGCAGGCCGAGGTCCGCCACCGACCGGCCCATCACGTCCTCCTGGCGTCCCACGCCCAGCAGTTCCCGCCCGCCGTCGTTGATGAGCGCCACCCGGTGCTGCGCGTCCAGCATCAGCAGACCCTCGCGCACCGCGTGCAGGGCGGCCTGGTGGTAGTCGTGCATACGGCTGAGCTCGGCCGCGTTCATGCCGTGGGTGTGGCGGCGCAGACGCGCGTTGATGACGTACGTGGCGATCGCGCCGAGCGCGAGGATCCCGGCCGCGACCGAGAACAGGGCGATGACCTGTTCCCGGACCCGCTCGCTGATCGCCTCCACCTTGATGCCGGCGCTGACGAGGCCGACCACGCGGCCGTGCTCCTCGACGGGCGTCACCGCGCGGACGGACGGGCCGAGGGTGCCGGTGTAGGTCTCGGTGAAGGACTCGCCGCGCTGGGCGCGGGAGATGTTGCCGAGGAAGGACCGCCCGATCTGGTCCGGATCCGGGTGCGTCCAGCGGATGCCGCCCGGAGTCATGATCGTGACGAAGTCGACGCCGGTGTCCTGCTGGACCCTCAGCGCGTACGGCTGGAGCTCCGCCGAAGGGTCGGAGGTGTGGATGGCCGTGAGGACCGAGGGTGCGTCGGCGATGGAGCGGGCCACCGCCGTGGTCTGGCGGCGGGCGGCCTCCTCGGCCTGGCCCTGGTCCCTGACGTAGCTGAAGAGCGCGTACCCGGCCACGACGAGCGCCAGCAGCACGGCCTGCATGGCGAACAGCTGGCCCGCCAGGCTGCGGGGTCTGGGGAGGACGGGTATGCGCATGCCGCCAGTCTGCCTCTTTCGTTCTGGCGTGAACTATGTGGCGTGAACTTAATGAACGGAAGCGTGACCCCCCTCACAGGACGGGAGATAGTCGCGGCATTCCCCCACACCCGGACGTGAGCCGCACGCCGGTGATGCCGATGACGTCGTCAAGGAGGGCCGCCTTGAGCAGCGCAGCCGATACGGCACCTGCCGCACCCGCACCCGCAGCCAAGCGGGACCGTACCCACTATCTGTACATAGCGGTGATCGCCGCGGTGGTCCTCGGCGTCGCCGTCGGGTTCGCCGCGCCCGACTTCGCCAAGGAGCTCAAGCCGCTCGGCACCGGCTTCGTGAGCCTGATCAAGATGATGATCTCGCCGATCATCTTCTGCACGATCGTGCTCGGCGTCGGTTCGGTGCGCAAGGCCGCGAAGGTCGGCAAGGTCGGCGGGCTCGCGCTCGGCTACTTCCTCGCCATGTCGTTCGTCGCCCTGGGCATCGGACTCGTGATCGGCAACATCGTCCACCCCGGCAGCGGGATGCACCTGACGGAAGCCGTGAAGGGCGCCGGCCAGGCGCAGGCGCAGGCCGCGAGCGAGGGCCCGGTCGACTTCGTGCTCGGCATCATCCCGACCACGCTCGTGTCGGCGTTCACCGAGGGCCAGGTGCTGCAGACCCTGCTGGTCGCCCTGCTCGTCGGGTTCGCGCTCCAGGCCATGGGCCGCAAGGGGGAGCCGGTCCTGCGCGGGGTGGAGCACATCCAGCGGCTGGTCTTCCGCGTGCTCGCCATGATCATGTGGGCCGCCCCGATCGGTGCCTTCGGCGCCATGGCCGCCGTCGTCGGCGAGACGGGCATCGACGCCCTGAAGGCACTCGCCGCGATCATGCTCGGCTTCTACGTCACCTGTCTGCTGTTCGTGCTCGTGGTGCTGGGCGCGCTGACCCGGCTGGTGGCCGGCGTCAACATCTTCCAGCTGCTGAAGTACCTGGGCCGTGAGTTCCTGCTGATCCTGTCGACGTCGTCGTCGGAGTCCGCGCTGCCCCGGCTCATCGCCAAGATGGAGCACCTGGGCGTGAGCCGTCCGGTCGTCGGCATCACCGTGCCGACCGGCTACTCCTTCAACCTCGACGGCACGATGATCTACCTGACCATGGCCTCGCTGTTCATCGCCGACGCGATGGACCAGCCGCTGTCCATCGGCCAGCAGATCACGCTGCTGCTGTTCATGATGATCGCCTCCAAGGGCGCCGCCGGTGTCACCGGCGCCGGACTGGCCACCCTCGCCGGTGCCCTTCAGTCCCACAAGCCCGCCCTGGTCGACGGCGTCGGCCTGATCGTCGGCATCGACCGCTTCATGAGCGAGGCCCGCGCCCTGACCAACTTCGCGGGCAACGCGGTCGCCACCCTGCTGATCGGCACCTGGACCGGCGAGGTCGACAAGGACCGCGTCCGGCGCGTCCTCGCCGGCGAGCTGCCCTTCGACGAGAAGACGCTGCTGGACGACGCCGACGATTCCGCCGGGGTCCCCGAGCAGCGCGAGCTGGCCAAGGCGTAGCGCTCCACGGGACACCGAGACCCCGCGCCCCTTCAAGGGGCGCGGGGTCTCTTCGCGTTCCGGGACGGTCAGCCGCTGAGCCTGGCCACCAGGGCGGCGGCGAGGGAGGCGGGTACCCCGGCCGCGGTCAGAACCGTCACCGCGGCCGTGCGGCCCGCCTCCCGGGGGTCCAGCAGTCCGTCGTTCACCGCCTCCATCACGGCGAACAGGATCTGCTCCTTCACGTACGCCAGGGCCGGCGCGGGCAGGGGAGAGACGAAGACGCCCTCGTCCAGGCCGCGCTGGAGGAGTCCCGCGGCGCTCTCCCGGACGGGGGCGAGGCGGCCGCGGATGCCCTCCGTGGTCACCGTGCGCTGGGCGAGCGCGACCAGCAGCCGGTAGCGGTCGGCGATCTCCCAGACCGCCAGCACCGACCGCGCCACCGCCTCCGCCGGGTCCTCGACGCCCTCCCGGCCCGTCGCGTGCGCGGTGGCGAGCGCGAGCACCGCCTCGTCGACGAGCGTACTGATCAGCGCCTCCCGGCTGGGGAAGTGGCCGTACACCGTGCGCCGTACGACACCGGCCGCGCGCGCGATCTGGTCCATGGACGCGTCGGGGTCGCGCAGCAGCTCCGCGAGGGCGACGTCGAGGATCCGGCGCCGGTTCACGTCGGCGCGACTGGTGCTACCCGTGGTCATGGCTGACATTCTGCCCTCTCCTCGACTTGCACAGTGCTGTGCAATGGTCGTACATTGCACATCGTTGTGCAATTGCACTCCGCTGTGCAAGTAGACCGAGGAAGGCCCCCCTGCCCATGCGACTCGTCATGAACGAACCGGCCGAAAGGATGGATCGGCCCTACGCCCGGCGCTGGTGGGCGCTCCTCGTGCTCTGCCTGAGCCTGCTGATCATCGTGATGGCGAACACCGCGCTCACGGTCGCCGCGCCCGACATGACCCAGGTCCTCGGCCTGTCCAGCGCCGACCTCCAGTGGGTCATCGACGGCTACACCGTCCCGTACGCGGCGCTGATGCTGCTGCTCGGCGCGATCGGCGACAAGTACAGCCGGCGCGGCGCGCTCGTCCTCGGGCTCGTCGTGTTCGGCGGCGGGGCCGTCTTCGGCTACCTCGCCGACAGCGCGGCCACCGTCATCGCGGCGCGCGCCGTGATGGGTGTGGGCGCCGCGCTGATCATGCCGGCCACCCTCTCCCTGCTGGCCGCGACGTTCCCGCGCGCCGAGCGCGCCAAGGCGATCACCCTGTGGACCGCCACCGCCGGCCTCGCCATCGCCGCCGGTCCCCTCGTCGCCGGCGCGCTGCTCCAGGACCACGGCTGGTCCTCGACCTTCCTGATCAACGTGCCGGTCGCCGCCGTCGCCCTGGTCGGCGCCTTCGTCCTCGTACCGCCCTCCAGGGCGGCGCACCACGGCCGGATCGACTACGTCGGCGGACTGCTGTCGGTGGTGTGGATCGGCTCGCTGGTCTACATGATCATCGAAGGTCCGCACTTCGGCTGGGACGCCAAGGCGGTCACCGCGGCCGCCGTCGCGGGTGTGGGCCTGGTGGCCTTCGTCCTGTGGGAGCTGCGCCACCCGCGTCCGGTCCTCGACGTGCGGCGCTTCGGGCGGCGCCGCTTCGCCGGTTCCAACCTGGCCGTCGCCCTGTTCTTCCTGGCCGTCTTCGGCGCCTTCTACTACCTCACCCAGCATCTCCAGTTCGTCCTCGGCTACGACGCCCTGGCCACCGGCCTGCGCATGCTGCCGCTGGCCGGCGCCGTCTTCGCCGGCTCGGCGCTGACCGGCTACCTCACCCCGCGGGTCGGCATGAAGTGGACGGTGACCGCGGGCATGGTCGGCGGCACCGCGGCCCTGGCGCTGCTGACCCGGGTGGACGGCTCGTCCGGCTACGGCGACTTCGTGGCACCCCTGGTGATCCTGGGGCTGGCGATCGGACTCGCCCTGTCACCCTGCACCGACGCCATCATGGGCGCCTTCCCGGAGTCCGAGCTGGGTGTCGGCGGTGCCGTGAACGACACCTCCCTGGAGCTGGGCGGCTCGCTCGGCATCGCGATCCTCGGCTCCCTGCTGTCCACCTCGTACGCCCGGCACCTCTCCGACGCCACCGCCGGCGGCGGGCTCCCGGCCGGCGCCCTGTCCACCGCCCAGGACTCGGTCGGCGCCGGATACGCGGTCGCCCAGGGCATCGGGGAGAAGGCCCGGCAGCTCGCGGCGCAGGCCGCCCACGCGACCGACCCGCAGCAGGCCGCGCAGCTCAAGGCGCAGGCCGGCCAACTCGCCCAGGGCGCCCAGCGGATGAAGGACGCGGTCGGCTCGTCCTTCTCCGACGCGGTGGCCCACACCAGCCTGGTCGGCGCGGTGATCCTGGGCGCGGGCACCCTCGCCGTCGCCCTGCTGCTGCCGCGCGGCACCGCCCGTGACGAGCAGCCGGCCGAGGAGGCGAGGGAGCTGGTGGGCAGCGGTGTGAGCTGAAAGCTCCCGGCGGTCGTCTCCTACTGCGATGTACTACCGTGCCGTGCCGTGCCGGACCGACCGGCACGGCACGGCCGCAGGCACATCGGCAGGCATGGAGGCAACCACGGGATGGCGATCGACTGGGACCGGCGCACGTGCGCGCGCAAGGGGCATGTGACCTACGCACCGGACGACCCGAGGCTGCGGATCCGGCTGCACGCGCGGACCGCGCTGGGCGACGTGTGGCGCTGCCTGCGCTGCGGCGACTTCGCGCTCGGCGAGCCGCACGGCTCGGGACCGGCCGGCGACGCCCCGCTGGTGCCGCGCGGCAAGGTGCTGCGGGACCTGTTCATCCTGCGGTTCCTCGCCTTCGAACGGGCACTGCGCGGGGTGTTCATCGTGCTGGTCGCGGTGGCGGTGTGGAAGTTCAGCAACAGCCAGGACGCGGTGCGCCGCCTGTTCAACGAGTACCTGGACGTCTTCCGCCCCGTCTTCCGGCACTTCCACTACGACCTCGACCACTCGCCCGTGATCGGCACCATCCAGAGGACCTTCGGCTACCGGCACTCCACACTGCTCGTCGTGGCCTCCGTGCTGGTGGCCTACGCGCTGGTGGAACTGATCGAGGCCGTCGGCCTGTGGTACGCCAAGCGGTGGGCGGAGTACCTGACGGTGGTCGCCACCGCCGCCTTCCTGCCGCTGGAGATCTACGAGCTCACCGAGCACGTCAGCGCGGTCAAGATCACCACGCTGGTCCTCAACATCGTCGCCGTCCTCTACATCGCCCTCGCCAAGCGCCTGTTCGGCCTGCGCGGCGGGCGCAGGGCCTTCGACGAGGAGCGCCGCAGCGCCTCCCTGCTGGAGGTGGAGGAGTCGGCCGGCGTGATGGCCCCAGCGGCGGCCCGCACTCCGCCGGCGTTGCCTTGACGTCGGCGTCAGGGCTTACGTTCGTACGCATGCGAATCGGCGAGCTGGCCGAGCGGGCCGGGACCACGACGCGGGCGCTGCGGTACTACGAGTCGCGGGGGCTGCTGCCCGCGCGGCGGGACGCGCAGGGTCACCGCTCCTACGACGAGCGCGACCTGCGGCTGCTCCGGCAGATCAGGACGCTGCGGGACTTCGGGTTCGAGCTGGAGGAGACCCGGCCTTTCGTCGAGTGTCTGCGGGCGGGGCACCCGGAGGGCGACTCGTGCCCGGCGTCCCTCGCGGTCTACCGGCGCAAGCTGGACCAGCTCGACGCGCTGATCGGCGAGTTGCGGGCCGTGCGGGAGCAGGTCGGCGCCCAGCTCGTGAGGGCCGAGCAGGCGCGGGAGGCGCTGGCCGCCGACGCAGGGGTTCCGGGCGGTCCGGAGCCCAGGTGCGAACTGGGAGGGCAGCAGCGGTGATCAGGGCAGCGGGAGTGGCGGAGGTGACGGACGCGGACTTCGCGGCGGAGGTGCTCGGCGCGGACCGGCCGGTGCTGGTGGAGTTCACCGCCGACTGGTGTCCGCCGTGCCGGCAGATGGGGCCCGTGCTCAGCGCACTGGCGGCCGAGCAGGGCGAGCGGCTGAAGGTGGTGCAGCTCGACGTGGACACCAACCCGGACACCACGAACGCGTACAAGGTGCTGTCGATGCCGACCTTCATGGTCTTCCGCGCTGGTGAGCCCGTGAAGTCCATGGTGGGCGCACGGCCCAAGCGGCGGCTGCTTGAGGAGCTGTCGGACGTCCTGTGACCTGCCCGGACCTGCTGTGACGCGAGCCGGAGAATGAGAAATCCCCCGGGGTAATTGCGCCCGGGGGATTTCTTTGCGTATATTCGGTGATTCGTGACTTGGTATTCGTCAGGTCACGAAGAAGTTCACTGGCACAGTATATCCGGGCGGGAGCCGAATTGTCAAACACCGAATTTCCAGACGGTGAATTGCGGCAGGAGCAGGAATTCATCGACGGACTGTACGTGCGCGTGGACGCGCTGCGCGGTGACACCGAGACCTCCGTCGCGGACGCGCTCGCGCAGGGCGACACGCCCATGCAGGCCCGGCTGGAGCGGGACATCCTCGTCGCCGAGCGGTCCGGGCTGCTGGCCGCGCTGAACGCCGTGGACGGCTCGCTCTGCTTCGGCCGGATCGACCTCACCGACGGAGACAGCCACCACATCGGCCGCATCGGCCTGCGCGCCGACGACACCGAGCGCACGCCGATCCTGATCGACTGGCGGGCCGACGTCGCCCGCCCCTTCTACCTGGCCACCGGCCACACCCCGATGGGCCTGCGCCGCCGCCGGCACATCTCCACCGAGGGCCGCCGGGTCTCCGCGCTGCACGACGAGATCCTCGACCTCGGCGACACCACCCGGACCGGCCACGAGGACCCGACCGGCGACGCGGTGCTGCTCGCGGCGCTCGACTCCGCGCGCACCGGCCGGATGGGCGACATCGTGCGGACCATCCAGGCCGACCAGGACCGCATCATCCGCGCCCCGCACCGCGGAGTGCTCGTGGTCGAGGGCGGCCCGGGCACCGGCAAGACCGCCGTCGCCCTGCACCGGGCCGCCTACCTGCTGTACGAGCACCGGGAACTGCTCGCCCGGCGGGCTGTGCTGATCGTCGGCCCGAACCCCGCGTTCCTCGGCTACATCGGCGAGGTGCTGCCCTCGCTCGGCGAGACCGGGGTGCTCCTGGCGACCGTCGGCGAGCTGTTCCCCGGAGTGAAGGCCACCGCGGCGGACACTCCCGAGGCCGCCTCGGTGAAGGGCCGCGCCGGCATGGCCGACGTGCTCGCCGCCGTCGTACGGGACCGTCAGGCGCTGCCTGATCCAGTGATCGCCATCGAGCACGACCGCGAGATCCTGATGCTCGACGACGGCCTGGTGGGCGTCGCCCGTGAGCGCACCCGCGCCGCGAAGCTGCCGCACAACGCGGCCCGCGAGCACTTCGAGGGCCACATCCTCAACACGCTCACCGACCTGGTCGCCGAGCGCATCGGCACCGACCCCTACGACGGCTCCAACCTCCTCGACCCCAGCGACATCAGCCAGATCCGCGACGAACTCGCCGAGAACCCCGAGGTCTGGTCGGCCATCGAGCAGCTGTGGCCGCGGCTCACCCCGCAGCGGCTGGTGGCGGACTTCCTGGCGGACCCGGAGGGGTACGTCGGCGACGAGGACGCGGCCGCGATCCGCCGCCCGGTGACCGGGGCGTGGACCGTCGCGGACGTTCCCCTTCTCGACGAGGCCGCCGAACTGCTCGGCGAGGACGACCGTCTGGCCCGCGCCCTGGCCGAGCACGAGCGCGAGACCCAGATCGCGTATGCCCAGGGCGTGCTGGACGTGTCGTACGCGTCCCGGACGTACGAGTTCGAGGACAAGGAGGACGGTGACCCGGACGCTTCGGAGGTGCTGTCCGCGCACGACATCATCGACGCCGAGCGGTTCGCCGAACGCCAGGAGGAGGAGGACCACCGCAGCGCCGCCGAGCGTGCGGCTGCGGACCGCACCTGGGCGTTCGGGCACATCATCGTCGACGAGGCGCAGGAGCTGTCGCCGATGGCGTGGCGGCTGCTGATGCGGCGCAGCCCGACCCGCTCCATGACCCTGGTCGGCGACCCCGCGCAGACGGCGGAGGCGGCCGGCGTCGGCTCCTGGGCGGACATCCTCCGGCCGTACGTCGAGGACCGCTGGGAGCACACCCGCCTCGGCGTCAACTACCGCACCCCGGCCGAGATCATGGACGTGGCGGCGGCCGTGGTCCGCGCCGAGCACCCCGGCTTCGAGCCTCCGAGCTCGGTCCGCTCCACGGGCGTACGGCCCTGGGCCCGCGCCACCGACGACCTGCCCGGCGCGGTGGAGAAGGCCGTCGCGGAACTCACCCCGGAGGAGGGCCGGCTCGCCGTGATCGCCCCGCGCGACCTGCACCGGCGGCTGGCCGCCCGCCTCGAGGGGGTCGAGGCCGGTGCCGAGCCCGACCTGACCCGGACGGTCGTCCTTCTGGACCCGCGCCAGGCCAAGGGCCTGGAGTTCGACTCCGTCCTGGTGGTCGAACCCGCCCGCTATGGCACGAGTGACCTGTACGTGGCGCTGACCCGCGCCACACAGCGGCTGGGCGTGCTGTACACGGAGGTGTTGCCTCCGGCTCTGGTGGAGGCGTTCACGGAGTAGCGGTGGCCGGTCCGGGGGCTGCCACCCCCAGGCCCCCGCTGCGGCCTGAACGGCCTCGTCCTCGAGCGCCGGACGGGCCGGCAGGAAATCCTCACGCCGGGCGCAGCCACACCGTCGCCAGGGGCGGCAGGGTCAGGCGGATGCTCGCCGGGCGGCCGTGCCGCCCCTGCGGCTCCGGCTTGACCGGGTGCGGGTGGACGACGCCGCTGCCGCCGTAGCGGGCCGCGTCGGTGTTGAGGACCTCCAGCCAGGCGGGCACGTCGTCGGGGACGCCGAGGCGGTAGTCGGGGCGGACGACCGGGGCGAAGTGGGACACCGCGAGCAGCGGGGTGCCGTCGGTGTCGTAGCGCAGGAAGGCGAAGACGTTGTCGTCCGCGGCGTCCCCGGTGATCCACTGGAAGCCGTCGGGGTGGACGTCGCGCGCCCACAGGGCGGGCGTGGCCCGGTAGACGGTGTTGAGGTCGCGGACCAGGTCCAGCACCCCCCGGTGGTCGGCCGCGGCACCGTAGTTCGGGTCGAGCAGCCACCAGTCCGGGCCGCGGGTCTCCGACCACTCGGCGCCCTGCGCGAACTCCTGGCCCATGAACAGGAGTTGCTTGCCCGGGTGGGACCACATGAAGCCCAGGTAGGCGCGCAGGTCCGCCCGCTGCTGCCACCAGTCGCCGGGCATCTTCGACACCAGCGAACGCTTGCCGTGCACCACCTCGTCGTGCGAGATCGGCAGCACGTAGTTCTCGCTGTAGGCGTACACCATCGAGAACGTCATCTCGCCGTGGTGGAACCTGCGGTGGACGGGGTCGTGGCTCATGTACTGGAGCGAGTCGTGCATCCAGCCCATGTTCCACTTCAGCCCGAAACCGAGGCCGCCGAAGCCGCTCGGGCCCCGGTGGTGGGTCGCGCGGGTCACGCCGTCCCAGGCCGTGGACTCCTCGGCGACGGTGACCACGCCCGGCACCCTGCGGTACACGGTCGCGTTCATCTCCTGGAGGAACGCCACGGCGTCCAGGTTCTCCCGGCCGCCGTGCTCGTTCGGCGTCCACTGGCCCGGCTCGCGCGAGTAGTCGAGGTACAGCATGGAGGCGACCGCGTCCACGCGCAGGCCGTCGATGTGGAACTCCTCGCACCAGTAAAGGGCGTTGGCGACGAGGAAGTTGCGCACCTCGCGGCGGCCGA
The DNA here is from genome assembly GCF_040643155.1 of Streptomyces sp. NPDC047453. Taxonomy (NCBI): domain Bacteria; kingdom Bacillati; phylum Actinomycetota; class Actinomycetes; order Kitasatosporales; family Streptomycetaceae; genus Streptomyces; species Streptomyces sp. NPDC047453. Next base: position 106,472 of record NZ_JBEYTS010000026.1, read on the forward strand.
AGTCGAACTCCAGGGTGCCCCAGTCCGGATGCGCGGCTCGCAGCGGGTCCGCGTGCTCGTACAGGGGCCGGCCGTCGAACTCGGCCAGGGCCCACTCGTCGCGCGGGAAGTGCGCCGGCACCCAGTCCATCAGGACGCCGATGCCCGCCTGGTGCAGGGCGTCGACCAGGAACTTGAAGTCGTCCGGGGTGCCCAGGCGCGCGGTGGGCGCGTAGAAGCCGGTGACCTGGTAGCCCCAGGAGCCGCCGAAGGGATGCTCGGCGACCGGCATCAGCTCCACGTGGGTGAAGCCGAGTTCCTTGACGTACGCCGGGAGCTGCTCGGCCAGCTGACGATAGGTCAGCCCTGGTCGCCAGGACGGCAGGTGGAGCTCGTACGCCGAGAACGGGGCCTCGTGCGCCGGGGTGTCCGCGCGGTGCGCCATCCACTCCGCGTCGCCCCACTCGTGGTGCGAGACGTGGATGATGGACGACGTGGCCGGCGGCACCTCGGTACGGCGGGCCAGCGGGTCGGCGCGCAGTGTCCTGGAGCCGTCAGGCCGGGTGATCTCGAACTTGTACAGCTCGCCCTCGCCGATCCCGGGCACGAACAGCTCCCACACGCCCGTGGCGCCGAGCGAGCGCATCGGATAACCGGTGCCGTCCCAGAAGTTGAAGCCACCGGCGACGCGCACTCCTCGGGCATTGGGCGCCCACACCGCGAACCGGGTACCGGTCACGCCCTCGTGGGTCATCGGATGCGCCCCGAGCGCCTGCCACAGCTGCTCGTGCCGGCCCTCGCCGATCAGGTGCAGATCGAACTCGCCCAGCGTGGGCAGGAAGCCGTAGGCGTCCTCGGTGTGCTGCACCGTCCCCGCGTACTCCACCTCCAGCCGGTACGCGGGCACCTCCGGCAGCGGCAGCAGCCCCGAGAAGAACCCCTCCCCGTCGTCGCGCAGCCCGGCCCGCTGCTCCCCGGCGACCACGGTCACGCCCAGCGCGTACGGCCGGAACACCCGGAAGGCGACGCCACCGGGTACCGGGTGCGCACCGAGCACGGAATGCGGATCGTGATGCGTCCCCGCGAGCAACCGCTCCCGGTCGCCGGCCCCGACGGCGACCAGAGCGGGGTCCTCCGGGCGCCAGGCGGCCGCGGGTGCCGGTGTCATGGGCTCCGGCGTCGCGGGTCGGGGGGCTGCCTTCGTGGCCGGTGCCTTTTTCGCCGCCGTTGCCGCCTTCTTGGCGGTCTTCCTGGCGGCGGCCCCGGTGGTCGCGGCCTTCGCGGCGGTCGCCTTCGCGGCGGTCTTCTTCGCCACTGCCTTCTTGGCTGTCGTCTTCTTCGCCACCGCCTTCTTGGCCGTGGCCTTCTTCGCGGCTGCCTTCTTCGCGGCTGCCTTCTTCGCGGCTGCCTTCTTCGCCGGTGCCGGCCGGTCGTGGCCCGCGGCCTCGGCCGTGTTCTTCGGATCAGAACCGCTGGACGGGGTGCGGGGGGTCACGGGTGGTGCCTCCTCGGCGCAGGTCGGGTGCGGTGGATGGGGGAGACGGGGGACAGGGGAGGGCGGTCAGGTCGTGTCCGGAGCGGCCAGCCGGTGTACCGCGGACATCGGTACCGGGAGCCAGTCGGGGCGGTGCCGGGCCTCGTAGAGCACCTCGTAGATGGCCTTGTCCGTCTCGTAGGCGCGCAGCAGGACGGGGTCGGTGCGCGGGTCGCTGCCGCTGACCTCGGCGTATCCGGTGCAGTACGCGGCGCGGCAGGCTTCGGCCCACTCCGGTGCCGGCGGGCCGCCGGACGAGTGCGCCGCGTAGTCGAAGGAACGCAGCATCCCGGCCACGTCCCGCACCACGGGCTGGGCCATCCGCCGCTCGGCCAGCGGCTTCGCCGGCTCGCCCTCGAAGTCGATCAGCCACCACTGTCCGGAGGGGGAGCGCAGGCACTGCCCGAGGTGGAGGTCGCCGTGGATGCGCTGGGCGGTCCAGGTGTGGCCCTCGGCCGCCAGATCGGCCAGCGCCTCGAACGCGGAGCGCAGACCGGAGACGTACGGCCCGAGCGCGGGCACCGCCTGCGCGGCCGACTCCAGGCGCTCGGTCATGCCGTTCATCAGGATTTCGAGCTGCATGTGACCGAGCGTGACCGTGGGCAGAGCGCGGGCCAGCGCGGTGTGCACCTCGGCGGTGGCGCGGCCCAGCGCCCGCGCCTCGGCGCTGAAGTCCTCGCCCTTGGCCAGCTCGCGCAGTGCCAGCTCCCAGCCGTCGGAGGCGCCCTGCACGAAGGGCTGGAGCACTCCGAGCACGTACGACTCGCCGTCCAGCTCCGCCGTCATCCACGCCGTCGGCGGCGGCACCCGCGAGCAGCCCTCCTCGGCCAGCGCCAGCGGCAGCTCCAGGTCGGGGTTGACACCGGGCACCACCCGGCGCAGCAGTTTCAGGATGAACGTATCGCCGTAGACCACCGACGAGTTGGACTGCTCGGCGGTGACCACGCGGGGGACCAGGTCGGGGCGTATCTCGTCCCGCCGTTCGAAACGCAGCCCGCCGATGCGGGCCCGGGTGCGCAGAGCCTCCAGGATCACCTCGGCGGGCCGGGGGTCGTACAGGGCGTCGTACACCGTGCGTCCGGCGAGCGGGCCCTCGTGCACATGGCCGATCAGCGCGGGCGCCAGCCGCGGGGGCAGCGCCTCGCGCACGCCTATGAGCAGCTGGTAGCAGTCACCGGGGTGCGGGACCGCGCCGTGCACGGGCGCAAGCGGCTGGTGGGCGCGGACGAGCAGGTGGTACAGGCCCAGCTTCCGGTCGCCCGGCAGCAGCTCGGTGGCGGCGACCAGCGAGAAGCCCGTCACCGGACGGCCCTTGCCCGCGAACCAGCGCTGCCGCGGCAGCCACTCCCGCAGCAGTGGGTCCAGTGACGCGAGGAGACCGGGGCTCCCGGCGGTGACAGAGCGTGTGACGGCTTGCGACATGGCTTCCGACATGGCGTCGCGTCCAATCGCTGGTCGGGTGTGACTGACGCGTGCCCACGGGCGGGGTGGAGGAAACGCCCGCCCCACCCGTGGGCACCGTGAGACCTAGGCGGCGTCCCGGCGCAGCCGGAACCAGTAGAAGCCGTGACCCGCCAGGGTCAGCAGGTACGGCAGCTCCCCGATGGCCGGGAAGCGCACCCCGCCGAACAGCTCCACCGGATGCCGTCCGTGGAACGCGCTCAGGTCCAGCTCCGTGGGCTGGGCGAAGCGGGAGAAGTTGTGGACGCACAGGACCAGGTCGTCCTCGTACTCGCGCAGGAAGGCGATGACCGCGGGGTTGGAGGACTGGAGTTCGGTGAAGGACCCCAGCCCGAAGGCGGGGTTCTGCTTGCGGATCTCGA
>NZ_JBEYTS010000027.1:0-105171 GCF_040643155.1 Streptomyces sp. NPDC047453
TCGGCCAGCACGTAGGAGGCGTATGGCACGAGCAGCGTCAGCCCGATCTGCAGAGTCGGGTCCCCCAGCAGGTCCAGCACCTTGTTCGTGCCCCATCGACGGTCTGTGACTGTGGTGCTGCCTCGTGTGATCGACAGGCAGGTGACCGCCAGAGCTAGTTCGATGGTGGGGAAGGGGGGTGCTGACGTGGCCGGCTGGTTCTCCCGAGAACGTGACCCAGGTGACCCGGGTGCTGGACCTGAGCGCAGGGGCACTCGTTGCGTGCGTTGAGGCTGATGTTGAGGAAGGTGAGACCGGCGCTGCGGGCGGCCCGGCTCATGTGGGCCTCGGGATGGGCTTCACCGAGGAAGCCGCTGCATTCACGGACTGGATGGGCGACCGCGTCCGGGAACAACCCGGTGTGGGAGGACATCCCCTGAAGGTCATGTATCGGGTGGACGGCTCAGGGGATCTGGGGGAGGAGACGCTGGATCATTGGGAAGGCTACCGGGCATCAGCCCCGGTACGCATTGGCAACGGCGCCGCCGACCAACTGCAACTCGACATGTCAGATCGTCCAGGCCGGCGGCCGCATGCCCCATGTCCGCCTCCTCTGCCGGCTCCGGGAACACCAGGGCGCACGGCGGGCGACAGAACCGCATCCCGAGGACACCCTCGCGCAACACCGTCGGGCAGGCCCGCACCGCTTGAGGAACTGGAGGCCGAATGGCTGAAGCTGACGCTGCCCGTCTTCGGAGGTGCGGTGCTGAGACGTCCGTAGGGCACGAAAGGCGCCGCATTCCCTACGACTTCAAGCGATAATTCGGGGGAAAGAACTGCACTGCCCACCGGCGGAAGTGGAAAATTTCGCTGCCCGCATGCGATCGGAGGATGTCGACCGTCCTCCTGACTTCGTTCTTACCCCGGACCGGAATGAAGATCAGCCATTTGCCCTGACTCAAGGCCTCACAGTGGACCGCCAGCGTTTCGCTTTCGTAGCCCCCGTGCTGCAGCCGACGCATGAGGCGGCCGAGCAGCCCATGAGACGTTCCCCTGTTGTCCAGAATCCGCCGCCCCTCCGGACCCTTGAGCACGTTCACTTCCGCCAGATTGATCCCGGCTTGTTCCAAGTCATGACAGGTAGCCGTATACCGGTCCTCGTCATCCAGAACGGCGGCCACACGCTTCATGGGATAGAGGTAGAAGCGCTCTTCGTTCATCCGCGGCTGACCCACATGACCCACCTTCCTTTCGCCTCTTATCGAGCGTGACGAACCAAACCGCATTCTTCAGGATCGCGGGAGCACGGTGAGAACCCGGACAACGTGATCCCGAATTTCCTCCGTGAAGCTCCGGAGGAAATGTTCCGTATTGCTCGTCGATGACTTCACCATCGAGCGTAATACGTTCTCCCGCTTTTTCGTATCCCGCGCCCGGACGTGCAGGGAGTTCCGCAAGGAACGAAACCATGGCCGGGCGCGGAGCGCGTCCTGGCAGATCCGTCCAGGTGACCGCCTGAGTCCACGGCGGAAAGCCGCCCGCACCCACGGCATCATCGACGTCCTCACTGAGGCGGGCCTGGCCTGCTGGGTGGACAAGGGTTACCAAGGCGCGGGCAGCGTCATTCGGGTGCCCTTTCGCGGCGTGGTGGGATCGCCTTTCGGCAGGTCAACGCGCGGTCAACGCCGTGCACGCCCGCATCCGGGCCCTCGGCGAGCAGGCCATGGCCACCCGCCCGAGCAGACCTACGTCTGCATGTGGTCGCACGGCCGCGACGCACGCAAGCACTTGCACATCGCGGTCCAGCCGGTGACCGCCGAGGTGCGAGCCCGCTACGGCGGGCTGCGCTCTGAGCAGCTCCAGGCCCGGATGCTGGCGGACGGTGAGGAGCCGGACATCACGGATGTCGAGCAGTTCTGCGAGCGGGCTCGCGAGCTGTTCCGAGCGATCACCGACAGCAGCATCGAAGACCGCAGCTGATAACCGGTGCCGGGCCGACACCACGGCGCAGTCGGGCGAGCATGCCCGAGGAAGCGCTGCAGTCTTCTACACCGCGCACCCTCAACGTGAAGCGATACGAGCCCTGCGACGGCGGCTCTCAGACGTCGTCTGCCGAGCCCTTCTCAACCACGCCCGCATCCTCACCGACCGCTCATCTCTCCAACAAGCAGCCTGATTGACATAGGAGCAAGTGGACGCAACCGCTGAGTACCGGAATCGCCTCTGGGCATACGTCGCGGAAAACGTCACCTCTGACACCACGCGAGAACTGCTTATCGCGAACGTCGAGGACTTAGGTCCTTGGCGATCACCGCACTCGCCTCACCCAGGGCGAACCGCTCCGCCGCCTGGATCCGTAACCCTTCGCGGAACTGCTGGCGTTCGGCGGTCAGCCCGCCCCCTTGTGGAAACTGCATGCCCCGGTGATACCGCAGCAGACGACCCGCCGTCAGTCCCTACGACACCACGAGTGCAATTTCGGTAGCACCTTGCTCTGGTTCCCTCGACTTACCTGATGAGTCATCAGGTAAGTCAGCATCCAATCAGCATTAGACCGGGACAGTCTTCCGTACCTGCTCCTGGCCGACGGCTCCGCGGCAGCTTGATTCGCGCAGATCGCGCAGGTGAGAAGCCTGCTCGCCACGGCGCACGATGTTGTGGAAAGTCTTCGAGTCGAAGGCACGCCGATGTACAGTGAACGACGCCCCTGACCTGCAGAAAGCTGGCAGGGAGCCGTCCTACAGGAGTCCAAAGTGCTGCGAACTTTGATCAAGTCCAAGATCCACCGCGCCACCGTCACCCAGGCCGACCTGCACTACGTGGGATCCGTGACCATTGACGCGGACCTGCTCGACGCCGCCGATCTGCTGCCCGGTGAGCTCGTCCACATCGTCGACGTCACCAATGGCGCCCGGTTGGAGACGTACGTCATCGAGGGGGAGCGCGGGTCCGGGGTCGTCGGGATCAACGGGGCAGCCGCACATCTCGTGCACCCCGGAGACCTGGTGATCATCATCAGCTACGCCCAGGTCACCGACGCCGAGGCGCGGGCCCTTCAGCCGCGGGTTGTCCACGTCGACGCGGACAACCGTATGGTGGCGCTCGGCGCCGACGCCTCCGAGCCGGTGCCGGGTTCCGACCAGGAGCGCAGCCCGCAGGCCGTATCGAGCTGACCGACCAGGAGCGTGACCGTGAGCGACATCGAGATCCGCGACGACCGGACGGCGGGACGCCTCGAGGCAGTGGAGGGCGGTGCGGTCGTCGGCCGCATCGAGTACTTCGTCCTCGAACGGCCCAGGCGCGCGATGGTAGCCGTGCACACGATCGTGGAGCCGGCCCGCGAGGGCCGGGGCATCGCGGGCTCGCTGACGCGCGAGCTGTACGCCATCGCCGGGCGCGAGGGCGCCGCCGTGACCCCGCTCTGTTCGTACGTCGTCAAGTGGGCCGAACGCCACCGCGACGAGGCCCCGGCGGCCGACCCCGAGCTGCTGGGTGCCGCGCGGGAGTGGCTCGCGGCGCATCCGGAAAGGTTCTGAGCGGCCGATGCTCGCCCTGCTGCACACCTCGCCGGTGCACGTCCCGGTCTTCGACGCGCTGCGCGACGAGACCCACCCCGGCCTCCGGCTACGGCACTTCGTCGACGAGGAGCTGCTGCGCCGGGCCCGCCGAGAAGGTCCGGCGGCGGTGACGGACGCGGTGGGGGCGGTGCTTGGCAGGGCGGTCGCCGAGGGCGCCAGGGCGGTCCTGTGCACCTGCTCGACCCTCGGGGGCGTCGCGGAGGAGGCGGGGACGGCGCAGCTCGCCGTGCCGGTGCTGCGGGTGGACCGCCCCATGGCGGCCGCCGCGGTCGCCGCCGGGCCGCGGGTGGTCCTCCTCGCGGCGCTGGCGAGCACCCTCGCGCCGACCACCGTGCTCATCGAGGAGGAGGCCCGCCGCGCCGGGCGCACCGTCACCGTCCGCCCCGTGGTCGTCGACGCCGCATGGTCCCGCTTCGAGGCCGGCGACAACGAGGGATACGTGCGGGAGGTGGTCACCGTGGCCGACCGGGTCACCGACGTCGACGCGATCGTCCTCGCCCAGGCCTCGATGGCTCCCGCCCAGCACCTCACGACGACCGCGGTCCCCGTCCTCTCCAGCCCGCGACCGGGCTTCGAGGCAGCGGCACGCGCGGCACGACATGGCCCCGCCCGACCGCTCGACACCCTCGCGTAGCCGAACAGGCCGCCCGTCACCCATGGGTCCGCCCGGATGCTCGCCGTGCCCCCGTCGGGTGACTGGTGGCGCGGGGGTCGGGTAGGTGGGGGAGTAGTCCAGAGCCGATGTCGACCGACTGGCCGGAGGACGCCATGACCGACCCGTACCCGGACCCCACCTCGCCCTCACCCATGCCGGGTCCGGACCCCCAGCATCCGCAGCCGCAACCGCACCCCGTGCCCACACCGGAGCCGCCCCCGGTCCCGGAGCCCCCTCCGGCACCAGGGCCGCCGCCGGGCCCACCACCCGGTCCTGGCCCGACCCCGCCTCCCGCGCCTCCGCCCCCGCCGCCAGGCCCCGGCCCGATCCCGCCCACGCCCCCGGGCCCGATCCCCAGCCCGCCGCCCAGTCCTCTGCCTCCGGAGCCCCCGCCGTCCCCGATCCCGCCGGGCCCGGAGCCGGTCCCGAACCCGGAGCCGGGACCACCCCTGACCTGACGCCTGACCCGGCCTCGGGATCTGACCCGGCCTCGGGACCGGACCTGGCCCCCTGACCTGACGTCCGACCTGACCCGGGACCCGGTCCGCCCCCGGTACCGACCCGACCCCGGTACCGCCCAGGCGTACCCGCCCCTCGCCCCGCCCGCGAACGAAGGAAAACGAAGGAAGACGGTGGGCGGCTCCCCAGCCGCCCACCGTCTTCTGCCTGCTACGCAGCTACTCCCGTACTCCCGGCCGAGGCGGCCGGCGAAGCGGAACCTCTACGCCGTCACCTCCGACCGGTCCCCGCCCCACAGCGTGTGGAAGGAGCCGTCCTGGTCCACCCGCCGGTACGTGTGCGCCCCGAAGAAGTCCCGCTGCCCCTGGGTGAGCGCGGCGGGCAGCCGCTCGGCGCGCAGGGCGTCGTAGTACGCGAGGGCGGCCGAGAAGCCGGGGGCCGGCACGCCCTGCCGGGTCGCGGCGACCAGGACCTCGCGCCAGTCGTCCTGGGCCGCCGCGATCTCCTGGGCGAAGGTGTCGTCGGACAGCAGGCTCGGCAGGTCCGGGCGGGCGTCGTAAGCCGCGCGGATCCGGTCCAGGAAGGCCGCGCGGATGATGCAGCCGCCGCGCCAGATGGCGGAGACCGCGCCGAGGTCGATGTCCCAGCCGTACTCCGCGCTGCCGGCGGCGATCTCGTGGAAGCCCTGGGTGTAGGACACGATCTTCGAGGCGTACAGCGCCTGTTCCACCCGGTCGGCGAAGGCGCCCGCCTCCGACTCGCTCAGCGGGGACGCCTTCGGGCCCGCCAGTCCGCGCGAGGCCTCCCGCAGGTCGGCGTGGCCCGACAGGGAACGGGCGAAGACCGCCTCCGCGATGCCCGAGACCGGCACGCCCAGGTCGAGGGCGATCTGGACCGTCCAGCGGCCGGTGCCCTTCTGCTCGGCCTGGTCCACCACCACGTCCACGAACGGCTTGCCGGTCGCCGCGTCCACGTGGGACAGGACCTCCGCCGTGATCTCGATCAGGTACGAGTCGAGCCGGCCCGTGTTCCAGGTGCGGAAGATCTCCGCGATCTGCGCGGGGGAGTATCCGGCCACGTCGCGCAGCAACTGGTACGCCTCGCCGATCAGCTGCATGTCGGCGTACTCGATGCCGTTGTGCACCATCTTCACGAAGTGCCCGGCGCCGTCGGGGCCGACGTGCGTGACGCACGGCGCGCCGTCCTTCGCCTTCGCGGAGATCTTCTCCAGCATCGGACCGAGCGACTGGTACGACTCCTTCGAGCCGCCCGGCATGATGCTCGGCCCGTGCAGCGCGCCCTCCTCGCCGCCGGAGATCCCGGTGCCCACGAAGTGGATGCCCTGCTCGCGTAGCTCGCGCTCCCGGCGCCGGGTGTCCGCGAAGTGCGCGTTGCCGCCGTCGATGATCATGTCGCCGGGCTCCAGCAGCGGGGCGAACTCCTGGATCACCGCGTCGGTCGGTTCGCCGGCCTTCACCATGATGACCAGGCGGCGCGGCCGCTCCAGGGCCGCCACGAACTCCTTCGCGGTCTCGGCCGCGACGAAGTCCCCCTCGTGCCCGAACTCCTCGACCAGGGCGTGCGTCCGGGCCACCGTCCGGTTGTGCAGTGCGACCGCGTAGCCGTTGCGCGCGAAATTGCGGGCGAGGTTGCGGCCCATGACCGCGAGTCCCGTGACGCCGATCTGGGCTGTAGTGCTCATACCGCCTGCTCCTCGAAAATCCGGTGAATCATCAAGTGGGACGCTGGGGCCCCGCCGCCGGTGCCGTCGGCCGGTCCGCCGCCAGTGCCGCCGTCGGTGCCGCTGACGGCCGGTCCGCCGCCGGTTCCGCCGTCGGTCTCGTCGTCGGCCTTCCGTCCGTCGCGCCGTCCGTGCCCGCCAGTATCGCCGTTCATACTCTTTCGACCATCCTGACGTGCCGGTACGGCGCGCGCATATCCGGACCCGGCACCCTTCCATACGCGCCGTGGGGGCCCAGTGGCTCAGCGCACGGCCCGCGGGTCCGGCCAATCAGGCGCCGCAACCGGCCAGTTGGAGTGACGAACCGGCCGATAGCCGTCTTGTCACGGCCTGTTCGCGGCGGTTACTTTCGCCCCTCCTGACGCATGTCGAAGGGGCTTGAGATGGCCGTACGCGGCCGGCACCGCCGGTACCAGCCGAACAGGATCAACCGCGCCTCGCTCACCGTCACGGCGGGCGGCGCCGGGATGGCCATTCCGCTCATCGGCGCCGGAGCCGCGCACGCCGCCGACGCCTCCACCTGGAACAAGGTGGCGGCCTGCGAGTCGAGCGGCAGTTGGCACATCAACACAGGCAACGGCTACTACGGCGGGCTCCAGTTCACCCGCTCCACCTGGGAGGCGTACGGCGGGACGCGGTACGCGCACCGCGCGGACCTGGCCACCCGGGACCAGCAGATCGCCGTCGCGGAGAAGGTGCTCGACGGGCAGGGACCCGGTGCCTGGCCGGTGTGCTCGACCCGGGCCGGTCTCGCCCGCGGCGGCGGCGCCCCCGACGTCCATCCGGACACGGCCGGGCAGCGGACCGTGCGCAGTGCGAAGAGCTCCGTCCGCGAGGTCGACGTACGGCCGCAGACCGCGCCGCAGGCGCGGGCGGGCAGCGCCGAGATGTACAAGGTGGTCCGCGGCGACACCCTCTCCGGCATCGCCGAGGAGCGTCATGTCCCCGGCGGATGGCGGCAGTTGTACGCCGCCAACCGCTCGACCGTGGGCGCCGACCCGAACCTGATCCAGCCGGGTCAGCGGCTGGCCGTGCCCAAGTCGCGTACGACGGCCGAGCCGCACCGCAAGCCGTCCACCGCCACGCGCCCCGCCAGAGAGGCCAAGCCCGCCGTCGGCACGCCCAAGTCCCGGCCCCACGCCACTCCGCACACCCTCGTCGCCCCCGTCGGCGGCAGCGTCGGCACGCCCTACCACGCGACCGGCGCCCACTGGTCGAAGGGCTACCACACGGGCGTCGACTTCGAGGTCCCCACCGGCACCTCGGTGAAGGCGGCCGCGGCCGGCCGGGTGGTCAGCGCGGGCTGGGGCGGCGCCTACGGCTACCAGGTGGTCATCCGGCACGCCGACGGCCACTACACGCAGTACGGCCACCTGTCGGCGATATCCGTGCGGGCCGGGCAGTCGGTCGCCGCCGGGCGCGGCATCGGCCGCTCGGGGGCCACGGGCAACGTCACCGGACCGCATCTGCACTTCGAGGTGCGCACGGGGCCCGGCTTCGGCACCGACGTCGACCCGCTCGCCTATCTGCGGGCCCGCGGCGTCACGATCTGACCCGCCGCAACAGGACCGGGACCCGTATCCAGAGTCGGACCCGTGTCCGCACCCGGACCCGTACCCAGGTCAGGGCGCCGGAGGTCAGGATCCGACGCGGGACTCCTGCCGGTCGGCCACGGGCACCGGGACGCAGGGGCTCGCGTAGAACTGCCCGCCGTAGCACGGGGCACCGTAGAACAGACCGAGGATGAGCGGCGGTTCGCCCTGCGCGGGGTGCTCCTGGCGCGCCGACGGTGGGACCGGGACGACGACCGCGTCCACCCGCACGCCCCGCCCGGAGGCCCCGGACGCCTCGGCGGGCAGCGCCACCTCGACAGACAACACCGCCTCGGCGGGCGACGCCTCCCCGGCGGGCATCTGGCCGGTCCCGGTCACCACGACCGGAGCCGTACGCTCGATGCGCTCGGTCGTCAGCAGGATCAGCCCGCCCGCGGCCACCACACCGCAGCCGAGGGCGAGCACGGTGCCCGTCGTGCCGTAGCGGAAGGTCTCGCCGAACAGCGTGAGCCCGGCCGCGGCCGCCATCACCGGGTTCACCACCGTCAGCGTGGCCAGCGGCGCCGCCAGGCCACCGCCCCGGTACGACGCCTGCGACAGCAGGATCCCGGCCGTGGCCAGGACGCCTATCGCGGCCAGGGACGGCAGTTCCGACGCCGCGATCCCCTCGGTGAAGTCGACCGTGACGGACTTGGTGAACACCGAGGACATGCCGAAGGCGATGCCGGAGCCGGTGGCGAGCAGCACGCTGCGCACCGCCGGATGCCGGTGCGCCGCCCGGCCCGCGACCGTGAGCGCCCCGACCACACCGGCGGTCACCACGGCCAGGCCCCCGCGCTGCGCGGTGGTCAGCGACTGGGCCTCGGAGGTGCCCACCAGGGACAGCAGACCCGCGAGCCCCACCGTCGCCATGATCGCGCCGCGCCAGGCGGCGGCGCCGGCCCGCCGGCCGACGAACAGCGCCGCCATCGGCAGCGCGAACACGATGGTCAGGGCACCCAGCGGCTGCACCAGGCTGAGCGGGCCGCAGGCCAGGGCCACCACGTGCAGCAGCCCGCCGAGACCGTTCAGCATCAGCGCCGCCCACCAGGCGGGCCGGCGCAGCGGCGCGTACCGCTCGCCGGGGGAGGACACCGCGACCCGCTCCTGGACGATCGCACCGCCGGCGTAGGCCACGGCGGACACGAAGGACAGCAGCACGGACAGCGCGAGGGCGCTCATGAGCTGCACCTCCGCGTGGGGCTGGGGCGGCGACCCCGGCGCGACGAACGGTCGGCTTCCATGGTTGACCACCCTGCCGTGCCGATCGCCTCGCGTCGTCGTCCCTGAGCAGTCAATAGGTCCTACTGCCGATGGAGTACGCCCCGCCCTCCGTCCTCCCCTGGGTGGGCGACAGAGGACGCGGAGTCCCTGCCGGAACCCCTTGCGCACCGCCCGACGGGCCTTGGTACTACTGCTTCCCGTGAACCTCGCCCCCGGCCTCGCCGCACTGAACGACCTCGGCGGCTTCTTCGTCCTGCGCACGGGCGCCCCGCCGCACCGGCCGCTGCCCACCCTCGCCCAGGCCTACGCCGCGCCCGCCGCCGACCCCGACCGGCATCCCCTAGTGGTTCGGGTCCGCCGGGTCGCCGACGGCATCGGCGCCCCCGAAGCCCGGGTCGCCGCCTCGGTCGCGCACCAGGCGCTCGCCGCCCGGCTGTGGTCGGCCGCGCTCGGCTGCGCCGTGCTGTACGGGCGGCTCCCCGACCTGGACGCCCGCCTGATCCGCTGGGACCCCGCCGGCAGCGCCCCGGACGACCTGTGGCTCACCGAGGTGCGCGCCCGCCCGGCGGACCCGGAGACGCTCGCGGACGTCGTCCTGCACGGGCACCTCGAACCCCTCGCGGCCGCCCTGCGCGCCCGGTACCGCCTCGCACCCGGGCTGCTGCGGGGCAACGTGGCCTCCGCGCTGGCGGCCGCGGCACGCCTGCTGGAGAGCCGGGCGCGCGACAGCGGCCGTACCGCGGCCGGCGACCACGCCCGGGAGCTGGCCGCCGGGCTCCTCGCCCATCCCCTCCTCGCCGGTGCCGGCACGCTGACCGGCGCCGGCACCGGCTTCCGGCGGCGCAGTTGCTGCCTCTACTACCGCGTCCCGGGCGGCGGCCTCTGCGGGGATTGCTGCTTCACCCGGGTGCCGGGCTCTTCCCCACGGGCCGCATCTGAGTGACCATGAAGGCGACCGGCCGCTTCGGACCAGGGGGTTGCGGGTGCGCGTGGGACTACTGACCCGGGAGTACCCGCCGGACGTGTACGGCGGTGCGGGCGTCCACGTCGAGTTCCTCGCGCGGGAACTCGGACCGCTGGTGGACCTGGAGGTGCACTGCTGGGGCGAGGGCCGCGCCGACGGCGTCGTACGCCACCGTCCCTGGACCGCGCTGGACGGCGCCAACGACGCGCTGCGCACCTTCTCCGTCGACCTCGCCATGGCCGCCGTGCTCCAGGACCGCGAACTCGTCCACTCCCACACCTGGTACGCCAACCTCGCCGGTCACCTCGGCAAACTGCTGTACGGCGTGCCGCATGTGATGACCGCGCACTCCCTGGAGCCCCTGCGCCCCTGGAAGGCCGAACAGCTCGGTGGGGGCTACGCCCTGTCCGGCTGGGCCGAGCGCACCGCGATCGAGTCCGCCGACGCGGTCGTCGCGGTCTCCGGCGCCATGCGCGAGGACATCCTCGGCTGCTACCCGGCGCTCGACCCGGCCCGGGTGCACGTCATCCACAACGGCATCGACACCACCCTCTACCGGCCGGACCACGGCACGGACGCCCTCGACCGCGTCGGCCTCGACCCGGACCGCCCGTACGTGCTGTTCGTCGGCCGCATCACCCGGCAGAAGGGCGTGCCCCATCTGCTGCGGGCGGTACGGGACATCGACCCGGCCGCGCAGGTGGTGCTGTGCGCGGGGGCGCCCGACACACCGGAGATCGATCAGGAGTTCCGGGACCTCTACCAGGAGCTGAGCCGGACCCGCGACGGCGTGCACTGGATTCCGCGGATGATGCCGCGCCCGGACGTGATCCAGCTCCTCACCCACGCCGCCGTCTTCGTCTGCCCCTCGGTCTACGAGCCGCTGGGCATCGTCAACCTGGAGGCGATGGCGTGCGGCACGCCCGTCGTGGCCTCCCGGGTCGGCGGGATCCCCGAGGTGGTCGACGACGGCCGGACGGGGGTACTCGTGCCGGTGGACGACGGTTTCGAGACCGGGCTCGCCCGCGCACTCGACACGGTGCTCGCGGACCGGGACGGCGCCCGCCGCATGGGTGAGGCCGGACGACGGCGCGCGGTGGAGGAGTTCGGCTGGGACGCGGTCGCCCGGCGCACCGTGCGGCTCTACGAGGAGATCCTCGGACAGGCTTAGGGCTCTATCCCTCCTGCTCAGGTGCAGGAGGGAGGCAACCTGGTGAGGGGAGCGGCCATGCGTCGTGGTGGACCTTCGGTCCTCGGGATCGTCCTCGCGGGCGGAGAGGGCAAACGGCTGATGCCGCTGACCGCGGACCGCGCGAAACCAGCGGTCACGTTCGGCGGCACCTACCGGCTCGTCGACTTCGTCCTGTCCAACCTCGTCAACGGCGACATCCTGCGCATCTGCGTGCTGACCCAGTACAAGTCGCACTCGCTGGACCGGCACATCACCACCACGTGGCGGATGTCCAGCCTGCTCGGCAACTACATCACCCCGGTCCCCGCCCAACAGCGGCTCGGACCCCGCTGGTACCTGGGCAGCGCCGACGCGATCCTTCAGTCGCTCAACCTGATCCACGACGAACAGCCCGAATACGTAGCGGTGTTCGGTGCCGACCACGTCTACCGCATGGACCCGCGGCAGATGCTCAAGGAGCACATCGAGGGCGGCGCGGGCGTGACGGTCGCGGGCATCCGGGTGCCGCGCGCCGAGTCGTCGTCGTTCGGGGTGATCACCCCCGGTTCGGACGGGCAGACCGTGCAGCGCTTCCTGGAGAAGCCCGCCGACCCTCCGGGGCTGCCCGAGGACCCGCAGAGCGTCTTCGCCTCCATGGGCAACTACGTGTTCTCCACCAAGGTGCTGATCGAGGCACTTCAGCGGGACGCGGAGGACGACCGGTCGGTGCACGACATGGGCGGCTCGATCCTGCCCCAGCTCACCGCCTGCGGCGAGGCGCAGTTGTACGACTTCGGCGCCAACCACGTGCCCGGCGAGACCAGCCGCGACCAGGGCTACTGGCGGGACGTCGGCACGCTCGACGCGTACTACGAGGCCCATATGGACCTGATCGCCGAGCGCCCCGCGTTCAACCTCTACAACCGCGACTGGCCGATCTACACCCACTCGGGTCAGCTCTCGCCGGCCCGGTTCAACGCGGGCGGGATCGCGGGCGAGTCCATCATCAGCGCCGGCTGCCTGATCCGCGGGCAGGTCACCCGCTCCGTGCTGTCGCCGGGTGTCCGGGTCGACCCGGGCGCGGTCGTCCAGGGCTCGGTGCTGCACGACAACGTCCGGGTGGGCCGGGGCGCCATCGTGCGCGGCGCGGTCCTGGACAAGAACGTCGAAGTGCCGCCCGGCGCGACGATCGGCGTCAACCCCGAGCGGGACGCCGAGCTGTACACCGTCTCCCAGGGCGGTGTGATCGCCCTCGGCAAGGGGCAGCTGGTCCCGTAGCCCGACGCGACGCGTCCGGGGCCCCGCACGGGGCGCCGATCCGCGACGCGTCGCGCGCGACACCCGCCGGTTGCCGGGCTGACCGGCCTTCAGACCGGATCATGCAGGCAGTGACGTCTCCTTCGGAGGTCTTCCTGCATGAGATGGACCCGGCGCCCGCGCCTGTGCGCGGCGGGGGCGGTGGCAGCGTTCGCGCTGACCGCCGCTCCCGTCGCCGCACCGGCCGCCGAAGCGCGCGACGACCGGCTCACCGATCTGGTCGACCCGTTCATCGGCACCGCGAACGAGGGCAACACCTTCCCCGGCGCGGCCGTGCCCTTCGGCATGGTGCAGCTCTCGCCGGACACCGGCCACAGCACCGGTTACGACCACGGCCAGGACCGCGTCCGCGGCTTCTCCCTGGTCCACCTCTCCGGCGTCGGCTGCCGCATCGGCGGCGACCTGCCGGTGCTGCCGACCACCGGTGACGTCACTCGGACGGACTACGCGAAGTACGCGGCCGCCTTCAGCCACGACACCGAGCGGGCGAGCCCCGGCTACTACCGCGTCGGCCTGTCCTCCGGTACCGGCGGTATCGGCGCCGAACTGACCGCGAGCGCGCGCACCGGGGTGCAGCGCTACACCTTCCCGGCCACCGGCAAGGCCAACATCCTGCTCAACGCGGCCCAGGCGCTGCACAAGCCGGTCGCCGCGAAGGTGGAGGTCCTGGACGACCGCACCGTGCGGACGGCGATCACGGGCCGCGGCTTCTGCCGGGACACCCGGCCCTACACGGTCTACACCGTCACCCGCTTCGACCGCCCGTTCACGGCGTACGGCACCTGGGACGGCACCAGGGTCACGGCGGGGTCCAGAATCGGACACGGCGGCGCCTACGTCCGCTTCGACACCACCGAGGACCGCACGGTGGAGGCGACGACCGCGCTGTCCTACGTCGACGCGGCCGGCGCGGCGGGCAACCTGGCGGCGGAGGGCGGCCGTTCCTTTGACGCGGTGCGCGGCGCTGCCCGGCGGTCCTGGGAGAGGCGGCTGGCCGACGTACGCGTCCGGGGCGGCGACGCGGTCCTGCGCCGCACGTTCTACTCGGCGCTGTACCACTCGTTCCTGGCGCCGAACACCGGCAGCGACGCCGACGGCCGCTACACCGGCTGGGACGGGCGGATCCACCGCGCGCGGGGTTTCACCTACTACCAGAACTGGTCGCTGTGGGACACCTACCGCACCCAGGCCCCGTTGCTGGCCCTGCTCGCGCCGCGCGAGTCCCGGGACATGGCGATCTCGGTGATCAGAGTCGCCGAGGAGAGCGGCTGGCTGCCCAAGTGGGGCTACGGCACCGTCGAGACGAACGTCATGACCGGCGACCCGGTCACCCCGTTCCTGACCAACGCCTACCAGCAGGGCCTGCTGAAGGGCTATGAGGAGCGGGCCTACCGGGCGCTGAGGCGGAACGCCGACGGGGTGCCGCCCGCCGACTCCCCGGCCGTGGGCCGCGACGCCAACCGCGACTACCTCGCCCGCGGCTACGTCCCGTACCGCAAGGGCCACGAGCCCGCGAAGCCCGGCCACTCCGACTACGCGTTCGGCGCGTCGGCGACCCTGGAGTACGCCCTCTCGGACGCGATGCTCGCCCGGATGGCCCGCGCCCTCGGCCACCACGGGGACGCCGCGCGGTACGCCGCCCGCTCCCGCGCCTACCGCGAGCTGTTCGACCCCGCCACCGGCTTCTTCCGCGCCCGTGACGTCTCCGGCGCCTTCATCGGACCGGCGGACCCGGCCCGTGGCGTCGGCTTCCACGAGGGCACGTCCTGGCAGTACCAGTGGCTGGTGCCGCACGACCTGCCCGGCCTGGTGCGCCTGATCGGCGGCCGGCGCGCCGCCAACGCGCGGCTCGACGCGTTCTTCGCCTACCCCGACCTGCTGAAGGACCTGGAGAGCACCGTCCGCGAGACCTGGGTCAGCGGGCCGTACGCCTACTACGACGCCGACAAGTACAACCCGATGAACGAGCCGGACCTCGCCGCGCCGTACACCTACCTGTCGACGGGGCAGCCGTGGAAGACCACCGACGTGGTGCACGCCGCGCTGACCCTGTTCACCGACGAGCCGGCCGGGCTGAGCGGGAACGACGACCTGGGCACCATGTCCGCCTGGAAGGTGCTGGCCTCCATCGGCCTGTTCCCCGTCCAGCCCGGCTGTCCCACCTGGGGCCTGTCCACGCCCGTCTTCGAACGTGTCGACCTGCGCCTGGACCGCGGCTACTACCCGCGCGGCGGCCTCACCATCACGGCGCCGGGCACCTCGCGCAAGGACCGGTACATCCAGTCGGTCCGGGCCGGCGGAGCACCGTACGACCGGACGTATCTGACCACCCGCGCCCTGCGGTCGCTCGGCACCCTGAGCTACACCGTGGGACCCCGGCCCTCGGCGTGGGGCACGTCCGCGCAGGCCGCGCCACCCGCCCTGCGGTGACACCTGCGGCGGCCCCGAAGTGACCTCAAAGGCCCCATGTGTCCCACCCCTTTCTTCAGGGGTCCGACTTAATCTGTTGTTAACTGAGAGTAGCTTGATCGTACTTGACTGTAATCAGTCGAGGGCGGTTGACTGCGTACCCACCCACCGCCGATGCGAGGCAAGCCATTGACTCCCGACCTGCTCGCTCCCCTCGACCTGGCGTTCTGGAACATCGAGTCCGCCGACCACCCCATGCACCTCGGCGCCCTCGGCGTC
Source organism: Streptomyces sp. NPDC047453 (assembly GCF_040643155.1). Lineage (NCBI taxonomy): Bacteria > Bacillati > Actinomycetota > Actinomycetes > Kitasatosporales > Streptomycetaceae > Streptomyces > Streptomyces sp. NPDC047453. Next base: position 15,369 of record NZ_JBEYTS010000027.1, read on the forward strand.
TTCTCCGCCCACTCGCCGACCGCCGGCGCGCACGCGGCCGACCTGCTCGCCGCCCGCGCGGCCGCCGTGCCCGGCCTGCGCATGCGGATCCGGGACGTGTGGCGGCCGCTCGACCTGCGCCGGCCCCTTGCCCAGGCGCTGCGCCCGCTCGGCTTCGGCGGCGCCGCCCGTGAACCCGACCCCGGCTTCGACCCGCTCCACCACGTCCGGCTGCACGCCCCGGCCACGGACTTCCACGCCGAGGCCGGCCGGCTCATGCAGCGCCCGCTGGCACGCAACCGCCCGCCCTGGGAGGCGCACGTGCTGCCGGGCGAGGACGGCGTCTCCTTCGCCGTGCTGTTCAAGTTCCACCACGCCCTCGCCGACGGCCTGCGCGCCCTGACCCTCGCCGCGGCCGTTCTGGACCCCATGGACGTGCCCACCTCGCGGCCCCGTCCGGCCGCGCCCGCACGCGGTCCGCTGCCCGACGTCCGCAAGCTGCCCGAGGCGCTGCGCGGCGCCCTGTCCGACGTGGGCCGCGCCCTGGACATCGGTGCCTCGGTCGCCCGCTCGTCCCTCGCCACCCGGTCCACCCCGGCGCTCACCGCCGAGCCCACCGGAACCCGCCGCACCGCCGGCGCGGTCGTCGACATCGACGATGTGCACCTGGTCCGCAAGGCCGTCGGCGGCACCGTCAACGACGTGCTGATCGCGGTCGTCGCCGGCGCCCTGCGGCGCTGGCTCGACGAGCGCGGCGAGGGCACCGAGGGGATCGCGCCCCGCGCCCTGATCCCGGTCTCCAGGCGCCGCCCGCGCACCGCCCACCCGCAGGGCAACCGGCTCTCCGGCTACCTGATGGAACTCCCCGTCGGCGACCCGGACCCGCTGCGCCGGCTCGGCGCCGTCCGCACCGCCATGGACCGCAACAAGGACGCCGGGCCCAACCGGGGCGCGGGCGCCGTCGCGCTGCTCGCCGACCACGTGCCCGCCCTCGGCCACCGGCTCGGCGGACCGCTGGTCGCCCAGGCCGCCCGGCTGTGGTTCGACATCCTGGTCACCAGCGTGCCGCTGCCCGGCATCGGCCTGAAACTGGGCGGCCATCCGCTGGCCGAGGTCTACCCCTTCGCGCCGCTGGCCCGCGGCCAGTCCCTGGCCGTCGCGATCTCCACCTACCGCGGCCAGGTCCACTACGGGCTCGTCGCCGACGCGCGGGCCGTGCCCGACCTGAACCGGCTCGCCCGGGCCGTGACCGAGGAGGTGGAGACCCTGATCACGGTCTGTGGACCCTGATCACCGCGGTTTGGCCCGGGGGCCCGGCGCTGCCGTAAAATCCCCTGTTCGAAAGCGGACGCGAGTCGGAGCGCCGCACGGGTGATCAGGGAACGGCAGCGCGATGACGGTGACAGACGAAGGCTCGACGGCCACGGACGAAGTGGTGTACGGGCCCGGTATCGACCCCGAACGCCTCGCCGTGTGCCTCGGCGTGCTCAAGGAACTCGACGGGATCGAGGTGGACCACCCGGACGCCGTCGCTGTGCGCCGGGCCACCTCGCACATCTACCGCACGGTGAAGCAGCGCCGCCGCCAGGAGCGCCGGGCCGCCAAGACCGCGAACGACAAGGCGGTCACGGAGGCCACGGCCACCGGCTCCGCCCAGCGCATCGACGACGAGACCGAGGGCATCCTGCCCTCGTCCGCGACGCGGGAGGGGCAGATCGCGGGCATACTCCAGCGCCCGCGCTCCTGCTACGTCTGCAAGACCCGCTATGTCGAGGTCGACTACTTCTACCACCAACTCTGCCCGCGGTGCGCCGACGAGAACCGCAACCGCAGGGACGCCCGCGCCGACCTCACGGGCAAGCGCGCCCTGCTCACCGGCGGCCGCGCCAAGATCGGCATGTACATCGCGCTGCGGCTGCTGCGCGACGGCGCGCACACCACGATCACGACCCGCTTCCCCAACGACGCCATCCGCCGCTTCAAGGCCCAGCCCGACAGCGGCGAGTGGATCCACCGGCTGAAGATCGTCGGCATCGACCTGCGCGACCCGGCCCAGGTGGTGGCCCTGGCCGACTCGGTCGCCGCCGAGGGACCGCTGGACATCCTGATCAACAACGCCGCCCAGACCGTACGGCGCTCCCCGCAGGCCTACAGCGAGCTGGTCGCCGCCGAGTCGGCCCCGCTGCCGGCCGGTGAGCTGCCCGCGGCCGAGGTGATCGGCACGTTCGGCTCGGGGGCGGTCGCGGAGCTGCCGGTGGCGGGTGGCGGCGCGCTCACCGCCCAGGACGTCACCGACCTGGCACTGGTCTCCGGCTCGGCGTCCCTGGAGCGGATCGCGGCGGGCACGGCCATCGACGCCGGCGGTCTCGTGCCCGACCTGCACGACACCAACAGCTGGATCCAGGCGGTGGAGGACGTCACGCCGGTGGAGCTGCTGGAGGTCCAGCTGTGCAACTCGACGGCACCCTTCATCCTGATCAGCCGGCTGCGCCCGGCGATGGCGGCCGCCGCGGCCCGCCGCACCTACATCGTGAACGTCTCCGCCATGGAGGGTGTGTTCAACCGCGGCTACAAGGGCGCGGGCCACCCGCACACCAACATGGCCAAGGCCGCCCTGAACATGCTCACGCGCACCAGCGCCGAGGAGATGTTCCAGAAGGACCGCATCCTGATGACGGCCGTCGACACCGGCTGGATCACGGACGAGCGTCCGCACCCCGACAAGGTCCGCCTCGCGGAGGCCGGCTTCCACGCCCCGCTCGACCTGGTGGACGGCGCCGCCCGCGTCTACGACCCGATCGTCCGCGGCGAGGAGGGTGAGGACCTGTACGGCGTCTTCCTCAAGGACTACGCGCCGGGCAAGTGGTGAACCGCTGGGGCGGCTCTCCGGCCGGCCCCGTTCCGACGTCGTGTCAGTCCACGGTCCGCAGCCGGTAGTTGCCTGCCGCGAGCAGCTCCAGGACCGTGCGCCAGTCCTCCAGGACGCCGGCGTCGAAACCGGTGGCGCCGGCCTCCTCGGCCGCCTGGCGCAGCGACAGCGCGTCCTCGTCGGACTCGTCGGGCAGACGGCCGTCGGTGGACGCCGCGTGCCGCCGTACGAGGCGGGAGACGCGCTCGCCGAGCAGCGCGTGCACCGCGTCCGCAGCCGGGTCGGACGCACCGGTTCCGCCACCCGGCCGCAACAGTCGGCCGATGCCGTGGACCAGGCCCGCCACCTGGAGCTCCTTGTCGGCCGGATGATGCCGGCGCAGCAGGGCGGCGGTGCGCAGGGCGTGGGCGCGGGCATCGGGCGGGCAGGCGTACAGCAGGTCCATGAGTTCCTCGGCGCTGCGCAGCTCCATGCGTCGGTCCTCCCGCGAGAAAGCCGTCGTGGTGGGTCAGCAGATCATGGCGAGCTTGCGGCGCGGCCAACGGAACCTGAACGGTCCCACGGGTGTGCCGGGTAGCCCTCAGGGATGAATCCCACCCGGCACATGATGCGACAAATCGCCCTGTAAGTGGTCCAATCAACACGCGCGACGTCAGATAGTTACCTGCTCTTTGCAGCCCCATCGAGCAGGGGGCCGCTCATTTGGTTAATCTGGGGTGGACGGACAGCGACTAGGGGTTCCATCCACACCCATGGTCCGTCCCGGGGCAAGCCGGTGCACCACGGCCTGCTCGCACCTCAGTTGCCGACGCCACCGCGTCCGAGATGCATACCAACCAGACCCGAGCGGGCTTGGGCGGCGCGGTGCGTACCGGCCGCATGCCCCGAGGGTGACCGACACATAAGGAGTGCGCGGTGACACCGGAGAAGACGAATCGCGAGCAGCGCCCCAACGAACGCACGGAGCGCGCGGGCCGACGGCCCGCGGACCTGGGCAGCCTCGACGTGTGGGCCCGCTCGGCCCCGATCCGCCTGGCGGGCTACGAGGACGACCTGGCCGAGCCGCACATCCTGCCCAGCGTGGACTGACCGGCGGGAACCCGTCGCGATCGCCGACCGCATGGGCGTGCCAGACTCACGCCCATGCTGATCAGAGAAGCCGCGGCCGAGGACTGGCCGCGGATCTGGCCCTTCTGGCACCGGATCGTCGCCGCGGCCGAGACCTACGCCTGGGGCCCGGACACCTCCGAGGAGGATGCCCGGGCCCTGTGGATGAGCCCCGCCAAACGCGTGTACGTCGCCGAGGACGACACCGGGGCGGTCGTCGGCTCCGCCTACGTCACCCCCAACTACGGCGGTCCCGCGGCCGGCGTCGCCAACGCGGGCTTCATGGTCGACCCCGACCAGGCCGGACGCGGCATCGGCCGCGCCCTGGCCGAACACGTCCTCGAGGCCGCGACGGCCGCCGGTTACCGGGCGATGGTCTTCAACGCCGTAGTGGAGACCAACCCCGCCGTCGGGCTGTGGACCTCGCTCGGCTTCCGGATCCTCGGCACGGTGCCGGAGGCGTTCGAGCACCCCCGGCACGGCCTGGTGGGCCTGCACATCATGTACCGGGCCCTCTAGAACGGGCTTCTCTGGAGCGGCCCCTCTGGAACGGGCCCCTCTGGACCGGGCCCCGCGAGTCCGGGTCGGCCCTACGCGTCCGGCGGCAGGTCCGCCGTCCGGGTCCACGGGCGCAGCCGCTCGATCTCCTCCGCCAGGTTCAGCAGGTCCGCCTCCGAGCCCGGACGGCCCACCAGTTGAACGGCGCACGGGGCGCCCGAGGGCAGCGTGCCGAACGGCACCGCCATCGCGGGCCATCCGGTCAGGTTCCACGGCGGGGTCATCGGCGAGTAGGAAGTGTCGGCCAGTACATTGCTCAGCCAGCCCCGCTCGTGCCAGGGCCCGGCCTGCGGGGAGCGGCGGGCCAGCGCGGGGGTGAGCAGCACGTCGTACTCGGCGAAGAACGGCTCCATCCGCCGCCGCAGCGCCTCCCGTCGCGTATCCGCGCGCACCCCCTTCAGGAACCGCCGCCCCACGGCGGCATGCACCCGGGTGCGCCGGGACAGCCGCCGCGGGTCCAGACCCGCGGCGTCCACGGCCGTGCCCGCGGTCCAGTGCCGCAGAGCCGTCACGCCCAGCGACATCGGATACGGCGGCTCGGCCCGGCGCACCCGGTGACCGGCCCCCGCCAGCAACCGCGCCGCGTCCCGGGTGGCAACGGCGTAGGGCCTGCTCACGCCCACCCCGGCGAGCGGGCTGCGCACGGACACGGCGACCGTGCGCGGGGCCGCCTCCCGACCGCGTACGGCCTCCGTGCCGGCCAGCACGGAGAGCATCAGCCGCGCGTCCTCGACGGTCGTGGCGAGCGGCCCGTTCTCGGCCATGCCGAACCAGTCGCCTTCGCCGATGCCGGCGGGCACCACCCCGTGGCCCGGCTTGACGGTGACCAGGCCGCAGTTGGCGGCCGGGATGCGCAGCGAGCCCATGCCGTCGTTGCCGAGGGCGATCGGGACCATGCCGGCGGCGACCGCCGCCGCGCTGCCGCCCGAGGAGCCGCCCGCGTTCCGGGTGGTGTCCCACGGGTTGCGGGTGGTGCCGTGGACGCTCTCCGTGGTGCCGAAGACGCACAGCTCGGGCACGTTCGTCAACCCGACGACCACCGCGCCCGCCGCCCGCAGCCGGGCCACCGTGACATGGTCGTCGACGGCCGGCGTGTCCGAGGTCGCCGCCGAACCCACGCGGCTGGACTCGCCCCGCACCACCAGGTTGTCCTTGACGGCCACCGGCACACCCGCGAGCGGCAGTCCGGCCAGATCGCCGCGGGCGGCCACCTCGTCGGCCTCCTCGAGCGCGGGCTCGGCACGGACGGTGCGGAAGGCGCCGACGCGGCCGTCGAGCCGCTCGATGCGGGCGAGGTGCTCGGCCACCACCTCGCGGGGTGTGACCCGCCTCTCTCGTACGGCGGCGGCGATCTCGGCGGCACTGCGGCCGGCCCAGCTGGTCACGGGCGCTCCTCGGATGGGGGACGGGCGGTTTCGTACTCGCGGGTACGCAGGGAGAACTGTGCCCGGCGACGGGTGCCGCGTCGAGAGGCCGCCCGCCGCGGAAAGGCCGGTGCAGCGGCGTATGCGGCCCGTCCGAGTGGGTCTAAGGTCGAAGGCAGAGGACGCGTACGAGGGGAACCGGTCGGCGATGGCACAGGACGAGGCCGTGATCGGCTGCACGGGGGAGCTTCTCATCGGAACGCGCGGTTCCGCCGGTCCGGGCGAGATCCTGGTACGGGTCAGAGGCGGTTCCGAGACCTTTCTCGCCTGGTCGCAGGAACCGCTGCCGATCGGTGCGACGGTGCTCGTGGTCGAATCACGCGGATGCCGTGAGGTCGACGTCATCGCGTGGGGCGACCCCTTGGAGAGATTGCGGGACGATCCTGTGGATCGGGGCTGATCCGGGCTGATCCGGACTAAGGAGAACAAGACCATGTTCGGTTACCGCGTTCCCGCCCCCGACGAGGCGATGCTGATCTCCGGAGGCAGGCGGGGACTGGGGGGCGCGCCGTTCCGGGTGGTGACGGGCCACGGCAAGTTCGTGCTCCCCGTCTTCCGCAAGGTCCGCTTCCTCACCCTGTCGATGTGCGAGTCCGAGGTCGTCGAGACCTGCGTCACCAGGCAGGGCATCGCGCTGCACGTGCGCGCCGTCATCGCCTTCAAGGTCGGCAACGACACCGAGAGCATCATCAACGCGGGCCAGCGGTTCCTCTCCGACCAGGACCAGATGTCGGTCCTGACCGGCCGGATCTTCGCCGGCCATCTGCGGGCCATCATCGGCTCGATGACGGTCGAGGAGATCGTCACCGAACGGCAGAAGCTCGCCGCCGAGGTGCTGGACACCTCGAAGACCGAGATGGCGAAGATCGGCCTGATCGTGGACTCGCTGCAGATCCAGTCGATCGACGACGGGGACACCGGCTACATCGACGCGATGTCCGCGCCGCACAAGGCGGCCATCCGGCGGCAGGCCCAGATCGCCCAGGCCCAGGCCAACCAGGCCGCCGCCCAGGCGGAGCAGGAGGCGGCGCGCAAGCAGGCCGAGTACGCCCGGCAGACCGCGGTGGTGAAGGCGGAGTACTCGGCCGAGGTGGACCGGGCCCAGGCGCGGTCGGCCCAGGCCGGCCCGCTGGCGCAGGCACACGCCCGGCAGGAGGTGCTCGACGCCCAGACCGAACTGGCTCAGCGGCAGGCCAAGTTGCGTCAGCAGGAGCTGGTGGCCGAGATCGTGAAGCCCGCCGAGGCCGAGGCCGAACGCGTCAGGGTCCTCGCCGCCGCCGAGGCGCAGCGGATGAAGATCCAGGCCGAGGCCGCGGCGTCGTACGACCGTGTCGCCCTGGACCGGATGCTGATCGACCAACTGCCGCTGATCGTGAAGGAGGCCGCGGGAGGCCTCTCCGGGGCCAACGTCAACGTCCTGAACGGCGCCGACGGGCTCGGCGAGATCGCGGCCGGCCTGGTCGCCCAGGGCCTGACGATCCTGGACTCGGTCCGGCAGAACCTGAACGGCCACGGCGACCGGAACTCCGGCGGAGCCCGCCCCGAAGAGGGCGACGGCCGGCTCGCGCTGCGGGGCCCGAGCGCACCGCGGCCGGACACCGAGGGAGCCGAGCCGCGCGAGGGCACGGCCGACGGGGAACGGCCGGACCCCCGAACCCGCTGATGCCCGCCCCGGGCCCGGACCGCCGCCCGCCCACCCCACGGAGCGTCCCTCATGCATGACGACCGCGGCCTGGTCGAGGCCCGCCTCCGGCGGGTGCTCGGCGAGCGCATCCGTCCCGCCGTGTATCCCGAGTCCGTCCCGCTGGAGGTGGCGGTGTGGCACGCGCCCGGCGAGCCCGTACCGGTCGCCGAAGGCCTGGCCGCCGAGCCCGAGCCGATCGAGGTCGGCACCCGGTGGGGTGCGCCGTGGGGGACCAGCTGGTTCCGGGTGACCGGCACCGTGCCCGAGGCGTGGGCCGGGAGAACCGTCGAAGCCCTGCTCGACCTCGGCTTCGACGAGAACATGCCCGGCTTCCAGTGCGAGGGCCTGGTCCTCCGGCCGGACGGCACCCCGGTGAAAGGGCTCAACCCGCGCAACCAGTGGGTCCGCGTCGGCGCCCCCGCCCTGGGCGGCGAGGAGGTGCGCCTGCACATCGAGGCCGCCTCCAACCCCGTCATCCCCGGCTTCCTGCCCACTCCGCTCGGCGACCGCGAGACGGCGGGCGACGAGCCGCAGTACACGCTCACACGCATGGACCTCGCAGTGTTCGACGAGAACGTGTGGCAGCTCGTCATCGACCTGGAGGTGCTGGGCGAGCTGATGGCCGAGCTGCCGGCGGACTCGCAGCGCCGCTGGGAGATCCGGCGCGCGGTGGACGGGGCGCTGGACGCGGTCGACCTCCAGGACGTGAACGGCACGGCGGAGCGGGCCCGCGCCCGGCTCACCGAGGTGCTGGCCGCGCCCGCCGCCGCCTCCGCGCACCGGATCAGCGCGGTCGGGCACGCCCACATCGACTCGGCGTGGCTGTGGCCGCTGCGCGAGACGGTGCGCAAGGTGGCCCGCACCGCGTCCAACATGACCGCGCTGCTCGAGGACGAGCCGGAGTTCGTCTTCGCCATGTCCCAGGCCCAGCAGTGGGCGTGGCTCAAGGAGCGGCGGCCCGAGGTGTGGGCGCGGGTGAAGAAGGCCGTGGCGGACGGCCGGTTCGTGCCGGCCGGCGGCATGTGGGTGGAGTCCGACACCAACATGCCCGGCTCGGAGGCGATGGCCCGGCAGTTCGTGCACGGCAAGCGGTTCTTCCTCGACGAGTTCGGCGTCGAGAACGACGAGGCATGGCTGCCCGACACGTTCGGCTTCGCCGCCGGACTGCCGCAGATCATCAGGGCGGCGGGTTCCACCCGGCTGCTCACGCAGAAGATCTCCTGGTCACGCACGAACGCGTTCCCGCACCACACCTTCTGGTGGGAGGGCATCGACGGCACCCGGATCTTCACCCACTTCCCGCCCGTCGACACCTACAACTGCTCCATGACGGGCGGCGAGATCGCCCACGCGGCACGCACCTTCAAGGACAAGGGCGCCGCCCGGCACTCCCTCGCACCTACCGGCTGGGGCGACGGAGGCGGCGGCACCACCCGGGAGATGGTCGCCAAGGCGGCCCGGCTGCGCGATCTGGAGGGCTCGGCGCGGGTGGTGTGGGAGACACCGCGGGCCTTCTTCGACCGGGCCGAGGCCGAGTACCCGCAAGCCCCCGTCTGGGTCGGTGAGTTGTACCTGGAGCTGCACCGCGCCACCCTCACCAGCCAGGCCGGGACCAAGCAGGGCAACCGGCGCAGCGAACACCTGCTGCGGGAGGCCGAGCTGTGGGCGGCGACGGCGGCCGTACGCATCGGATTCGCCTACCCCTACGAGGAGTTGGACCGGATCTGGAAGACGGTGCTGCTGCACCAGTTCCACGACATCCTGCCCGGCTCCTCCATCGCCTGGGTGCACCGCGAGGCGCGGGACACGTACGAGCGGATCGCCCGGGAGCTGAACCGGATCGTCGAGTCCGCGCAGCGCGCGCTGGCGGGTGAGGGCGCCACACCGCTGGTCTTCAACGCGGCCCCGCACGCGCGGGCGGGTGTCCCGGCCGGCGGCGCCGCCACCCCGGCCACCGGGGGAAGCACGGAGCTGAGGCCCCGCGCGGGCGGCGGACACGTACTGGACAACGGTCTGCTGCGGATCGGGATCGACGACCGGGGCCTGGTCGTCTCGGTGTACGACATCGAGGCCGGCCGGGAGACGATCGCTCCGGGCCGGGCCGCGAACCTCCTCCAACTGCACCCGGACCTCCCGAACATGTGGGACGCCTGGGACGTGGACGAGTTCTACCGCAACACGGTCACCGACCTCACGGACGCCGAGTCCGTCACGGCCGGCGAGGACGGCGCCTCGGTTCGGGTCGTACGGGCCTTCGGGGACTCCCGGGTCACCCAGGTGCTGTCGCTTCCGGCGGGGGAGCGGCGGCTGGTGCTGGACACGGAGGTGGACTGGTACGAGACGGAGAAGTTCCTCAAGCTGGCCTTCCCGCTCGACGTGCACGCCGAACGGTACGCGTCGGAGACGCAGTTCGGGCACTTCTACCGGCCCACCCACACCAACACCTCCTGGGACGCGGCCAAGTTCGAGGCCTGCAACCACCGTTTCGTGCACGTGGCCGAGCCCGGCTGGGGCGTCGCCGTCGTCAACGACTCGACGTACGGCCACGATGTGACCCGCACGGTCCGCACCGACGGCGACCGGGGCACCACCACCACGGTCCGGATGTCCCTGCTGCGCGCCCCGCGCTTCCCCGACCCCGAGACCGACCAGGGCGCGCACCGCTTCCGGCACGCCCTGGTGCCGGGCGCGGACATCGGGGACGCGGTCCGCGAGGGCTGGCGGATCAACGTGCCCGAGCGGCGGCTGACCGGCGGCGGGGAGGTGGCTCCCCTGGTGACGGTGGACGAGGACGCGGTGGTCGTGACGGCGGTGAAACTGGCCGACGACGGCAGCGGCGACGTGGTGGTCCGGTTCCACGAGGCCCACGGTGGCCGGGCCAGGGCGACCTTGACGGCCGGGTTCGAGGTCGCGGACGTGACGGTGACGGATCTGCTGGAGCGGGCCCTGCCCGAGGCGGACGAACCGGAGCGGGACGGCGGCCGGATCGCCGTGCGGCTGCGCCCGTTCGAGCTGATGACGCTGCGGCTGCGGCGCGCGTGAGGCCCTGAACCGGGGGCGGCGCGGCGGGATCGGGCCGTGCCGCTCTTTTCCGGTGGGGTGCGGGGCCACGATGATGTGGCGATGACACGAAGAGCGGTGCCCGACCACTCCTGGGCCGCCCAGCCGGATCCCCTGCTGGCCCTGGCCGAACGGGAGTTGATGTTCTACACCCGGTCCTGCGACCGGGCCAGGCGGCTGCACCGCGGCACGGAGCTGGGCGCCCTCGCCACCACCTCGGTGACGGTCGTCGCCGCCGGTCTGCACGCACCGGCCTGGCTGACCGCGGTGATCGCGGGCGGTGCCGTGTTCTTCACCGGCATGCGGCAGTTGTACGATCCCGGCTCCCGCTGGGTGCTCACCGCGCGGGCACGCGAGACCCTGCGCCGGGCCGTCGACCGGTATCTGCTCCTGCCCGAACCGGAACGCGACGCCGCGGCCCGCCAGACCCTGCGGACGGTGATCGAGGAGGTCGGCGCCGACGAACTGCGCGAATGGTCCGAGTCCCGGACCCGCAGCCCGGAACCGCCACTGCCGGCCCCCGGCCCCTGAGCACGACCGGAATCCAGGCTCGTCCGCGCGAGTTCCCCCGCCACCGACCGAAAGGCCATCCGTGTCCGCGACGCCCGCCCGCATCACCGCGGCCGACACCTACGACATCCGCCTCCCCAGCTCGCGCGAACTCGACGGCTCCGACGCGATGAACCTTTCCCGGCCCGGGCACGAGAAGGACGTGATGCACATGGCGGTCGGCGCGGTCGCCAACGCGGTGTGGGACTTCGCCGTCAAACGCGCCGGCGCGCCCCTGCGGCGGCTGCTCGCCGGGGCCCACCCCGAGTGGCTGGTGACCCAGACGATCCGCCGGACCAGGGCGCTCGCCGAGTGGGACCCGTACTGGATCGGGTCGCGACAGGAGGCCCGATGAGGACGCTGGGCGGGAGCGGGGTCGAGGCCGGCGCCCTCGGTTTCGGTGCCGCCGCCATCGGCAACCTCCACACCGAAGTGGACGAGGAGCAGGCGCGAGCGGCCGTGCCCGCCAGCCACCGCCGGGTGTGGGACCTCAGCGCCGACGGGGTACGGCGAAGTCTGGAGGCCGGCCTCGAACGGCTCGGCCTGGACCGCGTCGACGTCGTCCACCTTCACGACCCCGACGACCACGCCGAGCAGGCCTTGCGCGAGGGCTACCCGGCGCTGAAGGAACTGCGTGCCCAGGGGGTGGTCGGGGCCATCGGGGCGGGCATGAACCAGTCGGAGATGCTGACCCGCTTCGTCCGCGACACGGACGTGGACGTGGTGCTGTGCGCCGGCCGATACACCCTGCTGGACCAGCGCGCCCGGACGGAGCTGCTGCCCGCGGCCGCCGAGCGGGGCGTGTCCGTCGTCATCGGTGGCGCCTTCAACTCCGGCCTGCTTGCGGACCCCAGGCCCGGAGCCACGTACAACTACGTCAGCGCACCACCGGAGTTGGTGGATCATGCCCAGTGCATGAAGGCGGTGGCCGACCGTCACGGCCTCACCCTGCGGGGCGCGGCCCTGAGATTCTGCGCCGACCACCCGGCCGTGGCCTCCGTCCTGGTCGGTACCCGCTCGGCCGATGAAGTCCGCGACTGTGCCGAGCAGTTCGCCGCACCCGTGCCCGCCCGCTTCTGGCAGGAGCTGCGAGACACCGGACTGCTGCCCCGGGAGGAACCGTCACGAGAGGCGATGCCATGACCGTCGACGCCCACCACCACGTCTGGGACCTGACGGTACGCGACCAGGACTGGATCACGGGAGAGGAACTGCGGCCGCTGCGTCGGGACTTCACCGTCGAAGACCTTCAGCCGCAGGCCCGTGCCGCCGGAGTCGACCGCACGGTCCTCGTCCAGACGGTCACCGTGCCCGAGGAGACCCCCGAGCTGCTGGCCCTGGCGGACGCGCACGACCTGATCGCGGGCGTGGTCGGCTGGGTGGACCTCACCCGGCCCGACATCGCGGCCGAACTGGCCCGGCTGCGGGACCTGCCCGGCGGCCGGCACCTCAAGGGCGTCCGCCACCAGGTCCAGGCCGAGCCCGACCCGCGGTGGCTGCTCCGTCCCGATGTCCGCCGGGGGCTGGCGGCGGTCTCCGACGCCGGCCTGGTCCACGACCTGGTCGTCGTCCCCCACCAGCTCCCGGCCTGCGTCGAGTCCGCCGCCGGCCATCCCGGTCTGACCTTCGTCCTCGACCACCTGGGCAAGCCGCCGATCGCCTCGGGCGAACGCGAGCCCTGGGCCACGGCCGTCCGGGCGCTCGCCGCCCTGCCCAACACCGTCTGCAAACTGTCCGGCCTGGTCACCGAAGCCGACCCCGCCACCTGGACCACCGCCGATCTGCGCCCCTACGCCGACGTGGTCCTGGACGCCTTCGGCCCGGACCGCCTGATGTACGGCTCGGACTGGCCGGTGTGCACCCTGGCCGCGGGATACGCCGAGGTCCTCGCCGCGGCCCGGGAGCTGACCTCGGAGCTCAGCGCCGCCGAACGCGCGGCCGTCTTCGAGGGGACGGCCACTCGCGTGTACGGACTGTGACCGGACGGGCGCGCCTCAGCCGAGTGCGTAGTCGAACCAGATCCGGTGCGTGCCGTCCGCGTCGATCCGCAGACCGCCGGTGCCGGTGATCCCGGCCAGCTCGCCGGTGCCGCTGGCCGGGACGACGGTGAAGAACTCGGCCGTGCGGTCGGTGCCGGTCGTCGTGGCCGAGTGGACGAAGTTGAAGGCGCCCCGCCGCTCGTGCAGCGTGCCCTCGAACGACTCCATCGCCACATACGTGCCGACGCCGGACTCCTGGTCGTACGCGGCGGTGAACAGGGTCGCCGCGCGGCCGGTGATCTCGCCCTCGAAGTACTTCTCCAGTGTCGCGACGCCGACCGGGAGGCCGGTGGAGACGTCCGGGTCCGGCTTGAGACCGGTGGGGTTGAACGACTTCACGGTGAAGGTGCCCGTAGCTCTCATGCCCGCGACCGTACCGGCCGGGTCCGACAACGGGGGCCGGTCACGGCTCCCGGGTGCCTGCCGCCAGCCGGGTCGGCGGCAGGAAGTCCCGCACATAGGCGCGGTCCCAGCAGGCGCCGGTCGCCCGCAGCTGCCGCCACGTCGTGTAGTGGTAGCGGAAGAGCCGGGCGCGGACGTAGCGCGGGGGCTCGTCGGGCGGGAAGGGGGAGCGGCGCAGCAGCCGGAGGGTGTCGCGGTCGTTCTCCAGGAGACGCTCCACCAGCGCGCCGAACCAGACGCCCGCGTAGGCCGGGGACAGCGCGGCGAACCACATCATCCAGTCCAGGCGCAGATGGTAGGGCGCGAACTGGCGCGGCCAGTGCCGGGGATCACCGGGCTTGCCCCGGAACTCGTACTCCCGCCAGTCCGCTTCCTCGTGGTCCTCGTCCCGCACCTCGTCCAGCGTGCCCTCCACCACCACCTCGTAGCGGACGCGGCTGACGCTGCCGAAGGCGCCGTAGGTGTTGACCAGGTGCAGCGGGTCGAAGGAGCGGTTCATGACCTGACGGCGGGAGACCATGTTCACCACCGGGCGGTAGCTGAGGAACACCACCAGCGCGGCCACGGCGAGAACCACGACCTCGTACCACAGCGGCGCGGCCGGCACGGACGGCGTGTTCCCCGGGAAGCGGACCGCGGACAGCGCCAGCACGATCGTGATCCAGTTCAGCCAGGAGAAGTTCCCGGACAGCACCAGCCACAACTGGGTGACGATCATCAGCGTGGCGCCGGCCGTGGCGATGGGCTGCGGAGTGAACAGCAGGAACGGCACGATCAGCTGCGTGACGTGGTTGGCGGCCACCTCCGCCTTGTGCACCGGCCCTGGCAGATGGTGGAAGAACCAGCTCAGCGGGCCCGGCATCGGCTGCGTCTCGTGGTGGTAGTGCAGACAGGTCAGCTTCCGCCAGCAGGCGTCGCCGCGCAGCTTGATCAGCCCGGCGCCGAACTCGACGCGGAAGAGGATCCAGCGCAGCAGGAACAGCACGACGACGGGCGAGGCCACCTCGTCGTTGCCGAGGAAGACCGCGAGGAACCCGGTCTCCAGCAGCAGTGACTCCCATCCGAAGCCGTACCAGGTCTGCCCGACGTTGACGATCGACAGATACAGCGCCCAGGGGACGAGCCACAGCAGCATGCCCGCCCACAGCGGCACCAGTGAGTCCGCGCCCGCGACCAGCGCCGCCGACACCGCGCACCCGGCCCAGGCGACCGCCGCGAAGAGCCGGTCGGAGTAGCGCAGGTGGAACAGGCTCGGCGCCCGGGTGAACGGCACCCGCTCGAGGAAACGGGGGATCGGCAGCATGCCCCGCTCGCCGAGCAGCGCGCGGAACTGGAGGGCCGCCGTCAGGAACGCGACGAGATACACCGCGGCCAGCGCCCGCTGGAAGACCAGCCGGCTCAGCCAGTACTCGGGTGCGGTGAACCAACCCACGGTCGAGCGCTCCTCTCCTCGCGTCCTCCGGGAAAGTCACGGGCCCCGGCTACCCCACCCCCGGCTCGAAGAATCAGTCAATCCCTGGCAAGGTGTCCCCATGGCTGATCAGGGAGCGCCTGCCCTGTCACTCCCGGAGGACTGGCCCGCCCACCCGGAACCCATTCTGGCGCTCAACGGCATGGGCACCTTCGACTGGGACCTGGACGCCGGGCTCGTGCACTTGGACGCCCAGGCCCACCGAATCTTCGACATCACCCCTGAGGAGAACGACGGCCGGCCGGACACCCTGGGCGAGCGGCTGCTGCGGTCCGAGCGCGAGCGCCTGGATTCGCTGGTGGCCCAGGCGATGAAGGAGGGCCGCGAGAACTACGGCACCTACGTCCGTCTCCGCCGCCGCGACGGCGGTCTGCGCTGGGCCCACATCCAGGGCTGCATCCGCCGCGACCAGACGAGCCGGCCGCGCAGGATCATCGGGATCATCCGGGACGCCTCCGAGGAGCTCAACGACATCGCCGCCCGCCGGGAGCGGGCCGCCCAGGCCGCGGCCCGGCGCAAGCAGACCAACGTCGTGGAGACCGCCACCGCCGCCCTCGCCCACGCGCGCACCGTGCAGGACGTCATCGACGTCGTCAAGGACTCCCACGGGCTGGCCCTCCTCGGCTCCAAGAGCCTGGTCCTCGGCCTGGTCGAGGCCGGCCGCATCCGCCTCGTCGCCGAAGGCCCCGAGGGCTCCTCCGTGCCCGGCACTCGCGTCACCCGGATCGACGAGCCGTACCCGATGAGCGAGGCCGTGCGCACCCTCAGCCCCCGCTTCATCGAGTCCCCGGAGGACTTCGCCGAGCGCTACCCCATCCTGTGGCCGCACATCACGGGACTGGACATCACCTCGGCCGCCTATCTGCCGCTGATAGCCCAGGCCCGCCCGATCGGCGGCATGGGCCTGCTCTACAGCGACCGGCGGGGCTTCACCTCGGAGGAGCGCAACGTCCTGATCGCCCTCGGCAGCAGCATCGCGCAGAGCCTCCAGCGGGCCATGCTCTACGAGCAGGAGAAGGACCTCGCCCAGGGCCTGCAACAGGCCATGCTGCCGCGCACCATCCCCAGCGTGCCCGGCGCCGACGTCGCCGTCCGCTACCGCTCCGGCTACGCGGGCGGCTCCCTGGGCCGGGACATCGGCGGCGACTGGTACGACCTGATCCCGTTGCCCGGCGGCCGGGTCGGCGCCGTCATCGGCGACGTCCAGGGCCACGACACGCACGCCGCCGCCGTCATGGGCCAGCTCCGCATCGTGCTGCGCGCCTACGCCGCCGAGGGCCACGCTCCGGCCACCGTGATGGCCCGCGCCTCGGTCTTCCTGCACGAACTCGACACGGACCGCTTCGCCACCTGTCTGTACGCGGAGGCCGACCTGTCCACCGGCGTGGTCCAGCTGGTGCGGGCCGGGCACATCGACCCGCTGGTCCGGCACAACGACGGAAGCTGCCACCGGGTCGCCGTCGACGGGGGGCTGCCGCTCGGCCTGTCCGCCGAGTTCGGCAGCCTGGAGTACCCGGTCGGCACCATGGAGCTCGATCCCGGGCAGTCCCTGGTGCTGTGCACCGACGGCCTGGTCGAACAGCCCGGCGCCGACCTCGACGACGGCATACGGGCCCTGGCGCGGTCCGTCGCCGCCGGACCCGGCGACGTACGGGACCTCGCCGACCGGCTGATCGCGATGGCCGAGGCGCGAGGCGGCGACGACGACGTGGCCCTGCTGGTGCTGCGCCGCCGGGTGCCGGCCGAGCGGCAGCCCGTCGGCCGGCTCCAGCAGTACGTGGCCCCCGGCGACCCCGAGGCCCTGACCCGGGCCCGGCACATGATCCGCACGGCGGTGCGGGACTGGGGCGCCGGGGAGGACTCGTACGAGATCGAACTCGTGGCCGACGAGCTGATCACCAACGCCCTGATGCACACCGAGGGCGCCGCGATCGTCACCCTTCGGGTCCTCAGCGGCCCGGCCCGGCGGCTGCGGATCGAGGTCGAGGACTCCTCCAGCGCCCTGCCGCGCCGCCGCGAACCGGGAGAGGACGGCGTCTCCGGCCGGGGACTGCTGCTCGTGGACCGGCTCACCGACGTGTGGGGCGTGGAGGCGCGCGGCGGCGGCAAGTGCGTGTGGTGCGAGTTCGCGGTCCCTGACCAGAGCTGAGAGCCGAGAACCGGGAGCCGAGAGCCCAGGCGTCCGGCGCACCGCATGGCGTCCCGGGCCTCCGGTGGCACTCTGGACCTATGCCGGAACTGCCCGAGGTCGAAGCGCTCAAGGACTTCCTGACCGACCATCTGGTCGGCCACGAGATCGTGCGCGTACTGCCCGTCGCGATCAGCGTGCTGAAGACGTACGACCCCCCGGTCACCGCCCTCGAAGGCCACGAGGTCACCGCGGTGCACCGGCACGGCAAGTTCCTGGACCTGAGCACGGACGGCGGCCCCCACCTCGTCACCCACCTGGCCCGCGGGGGCTGGCTCCAGTGGAAGGACCGGCTGCCCGACGGCGCGCCCCGCCCCGGCAAGGGCCCGCTCGCCCTGCGCGTCGCCCTGGAGAACGGCGCGGGGTTCGACCTCACCGAGGCCGGCACCCAGAAGCGGCTCGCGGTCCACGTCGTACGGGATCCGCAGGAGGTGCCCGGAGTGGCCCGCCTCGGACCCGATCCGCTGGCCGACGACTTCGACGAGGAGCGGTTCGCCCGGCTGCTCGCGGGGGAGCGGCGGCAGATCAAGGGCGCCCTGCGCGACCAGGGCCTGATCGCGGGTGTCGGCAACGCCTACAGCGACGAGATCCTGCACGCGGCGAAGATGTCCCCGTTCAAGCTGGCCGCCTCCCTGACGCCGCGGGAGACACGAACCCTGTACGAGGCTTTGCGCACCACCCTGACGGAGGCGGTCGCGCGCTCCAGGGGCCTCGCGGCTGGACGGCTGAAGGCGGAGAAGAAGGGCGGCCTGCGCGTGCACGGCCGGACCGGCGAACCCTGCCCGGTGTGCGGGGACACCATCCGCGAGGTGTCCTTCAGCGACTCCTCGCTCCAGTACTGCCCGACCTGCCAGACGGGCGGGAAGCCGCTGGCCGACCGGCGCCTGTCCCGGCTGCTCAAGTGACGGCTCAGCGCGCGTCGAGGGTCACCAGGGGCCGCCCGTCCGCGGTGCGCACCTCGAAGCGGTCGATCTGGCCCGGATGCATCGTCGTGCCGCCCGCGACCGTGCTGGGCCGCGCGTCGTGCGGGGCGACGTTCCAGGTGGTCACGATCTGCTCCGAGCCGTCCCGGCCGACCACGACGAGCCGGCAGGAATAGGGGCCCGCGCCGTCCTTGACCCGCACCTCCACATCGCTGCCCCAGTTCCGGTCGGCGGCCCTGACCTCGGCCCACACGCCCGTGGTCGCGTCGGTCGCCGAGTACCGGGCGGGCCCGTCGTGGTGCCCGGCGACGGCGGCGACCGCGGGTCCGCCCACGGCGAGCACCACCGAGGCGGCCAGCCCGTAGAGGACGCGCCGGCGTCCGGCCCGGCGCCGCCGTGCCACCTCGCCGAGCAGCCGGTCCAGCAGGGCGGGGCCGGGCCGGGTCATGGGGTGCACGAAGCTCGGCGTGGCCCGGCGGTACAGCATCAGCTGCCGTGCCGTGGGTCCGAACTCGGTGACGTGCGCCGCGCAGCGAGCGCACTCCATGAGGTGGTCCTCGAAGCGGAAGGCGTCCGCCTCGTCCAGCATGCCGAGCGCGTACGCGCCGACGTCGCGATGCCGTTCCAGGGACCTCATGCCGAATCCTCGTGCCTGTGAGTGCGAGTGGGGTTACTCCTTGCTCCCACCCGTACGCACCCGGCACTGGAATCACTCAGCCGCGTTCCGAATCGTAATCAAGACGTTCGGAGCGGCCGGCCTCGCGGATTGGTCGGATTCCAAGAAAGATCTAGAAGAAAAGATCTAGAAGAGGTGGATGGCCAGATGCCCGAGGGGCAGTCCGAGCCGCCAGGCGGGCGTCCACACCTTGGGTCCTTCGTCCTCGCCGACCACGCCCGCGCCGCCCGGCACCGCGTCCAGATCGGGCGCGAGCAGTTCGGTCTCCTCCAGCCAGCGCCAGGCCGCCTCGGCCAGCGCCAGGTCCGGCGAGGGCACCCCGCGGGCGTCCGCCTCGGCCGCGAGGCAGGCCATCCGCTGGCACACCCAGTCCTGCCACGGCTGGTCGTACGCGGTCAGCGACAGCCAGGTCTCCAGCTGGGAGACCACCCGGACACGGGACAGCTCGCCGCCGGTGTCGGAGAGGAAGATGGTGAGCGCCAGCGCGTCCCGCCCGGCGCGGAACTCGAACGACGTCGGCGGCATCAGGTCGCCGGTACGCAGCAGTTCGTCGGCGATGTACTCGGCGTACAACCAGGCCATGGGGACGGCCAGTTCGCCGCCGCCCTGGCCGTCCGTGCTCTCGTGACCTCTGTGCAGCATCCCTTCCTGCCTTCCTCCGGTACGCGCTCCTCACCCGACCCCGGGTCCCGGGGTCCCGCCCCCTGTCGGAAAACGGATGAGGACAGCCGATTACTCAACGGCGGTCCACGGCAAGGCGCTTTACGGAGGTTTGACTCGGCAGTCGGTTTCACCGCAGGTCGGCCGCGTATCCCGGAAGCATCCTGCGCAGGGCGCGCAGCGCGTAGTACGCGCGGGACTTCACGGTACCGGGTGGGATCCCCAGGGTCCGGGCGGCCTCCGCCACACTGGCCCCCCGGAAGTACACCAGCACCAGGACTTCACGGTGCTCGGGAGTGAGTGTCTTCACAGCCTCCCGGACGTCGAGCGTCGCGGCGGACCGCTCGGCGTGGTCGGCGATGACCCGCGCGTTCTCCAGCTCCGCGTCCCCGACCTCGCGCGGGCGGGCCTGCCGGGCGCGGCGCGCGTCGATGGCGAGCCGGCGCGCCACGGTCAGCAGCCACGGCCGCACCGAGTCGAAGGCGTCGGCGCGCAGCGCCTCGGGGTGCTGCCAGGCGCGTACGAGCGTCTCCTGGAGCAGGTCCTCGGCGCGCTGGCGGTCACCGTCGCACAGGCGCAGCAGCAGTGCGAAGAGCGGTCGGCCGTGCTCGCGTTGCAGTGCGGCGAGCTCGTGCTCGGCGGTCGTCGTCCCGTGCGGGAGGGTGGTTCCGGCCGTCATGGCCGTATGGCATCGCAGGGGGCCGCACGGGGACAGGGCGCGCACACCGCTGTGCGACGGACGGTCGATCGCGTCGGCGAACGGTACGACGAACGGTCCGTCAGGCCCCTTGTCACACACGAACGGGCTAACGAAGCCCCGATACCGTTTGCGAAAGCCGTCAGATTCGTACTCATTTGTCTGTCCATACGACCGCCCTGGGGTGAACTGATGATCGCACGCAGACAGCAGGTGTCCCTGGTCGTGACGGCCCTCCTCACCGCGGCCGCCGCCTGCCAGGCCCACCAAAGGGAAGAGCAGCACCCTCCGCCCGGCCGAGCCGCCCCGGCCCCGGACTCCGCGACCGCGCCCCGCGCGTTCACGCTCGTCGCCTCCGGCGGCATCCTGCCCGAGACCCCGGTGCTGGAGCGGGCCGCCTTCGACGCGGGCGGCTCGGGCCACGACTTCCGCCCGATGCTCGACGGCGTCAAGGACATCGTCTCCCGTGCCGATCTGGCGCTGTGTCACCTGGGCACCGTCTTCGGCGCGAACGCGTCCTACGCCGGCGCCCCGCGCTACAACTCCCCGCCCGAGCTGGCGCCGTCCCTCGCCGCGGCGGGCTACGACAGCTGCGCCACCGCCTCCGACCACGCCCTGGACGACGGCGCCGACGGCGTCCGGCGCACCCTGGACGCCCTCGACCAAGCCGGGCTGCGGCACGCCGGTACGGCGCGTGCCGAGAGTGAGTCACGCGGCACGCTCCTCCAGGCCGGGCGGGCCGTGGTCGCCCACCTCGCCTACACCTACGGGACGAACGAGGACCTTCCTCCCGATCAGCCGTGGGCCGTGCGCGTGATCGACGAGAAGCGGATCATCGAGGACGCCAGGGCCGCCCGCCAGGCGGGTGCCGAGGTCGTCGTCGTGTCCCTGAACTGGGGCCAGGCATGGCAGGACGCGCCCGACGCGCAGCAAGTGACCCTCGCCCGGAAGCTGACCGCCTCGCGTTCCGGCGGCCGGCCCGACGTCGACCTGATCCTCGGCAGCCACGCCCATGTCCCGCAGGCCTACGAGAAGGTCAACGGCACCTGGGTGGTCTACGGCCTCGGTGACCAGATCACCGGCGCCACGACCGACGACAGCGGCGCGCGGAACCCGCGCGCCAACCAGAGCACCCTCGCCCGTTTCACCTTCTCCCCGCCCGCCCGGCCCGGCGGGCGCTGGGAGGTGGCCCGGGCCGAGTTCGTCCCCGAGGTGTTCGACCTCGACGCCGGCCGGGTGCTGAACCTGAGCAGGGTCATCGCCCAGGGCGCCGACCTCCGGGGCGTGCGTGACCGGATCCGCACCGCGGTGCTCAGCCGGGGCGCGGCGAAGGACGGGCTCGTCATGGGGGAGTGAGGCCGGTCAGTCGACGTCCACGTGCTCGAAGAGGTCGAGCATCTCCCCGAGCACGCGCAGGCAGGCCCGTACCTCGGACTCCGTCAGATCGCCCCCGACCCTGCGCAGCAGCAGGTGCTCACGGGCCAGCACCGCGGTGATCGCCGCCCGGCCCGCGTCCGTGAGCCGGATCAGCGACGAGCGCTGGTGCGCAGGGTTCGGGACGCTGCGCACCAGGCCGCGGGCCGCCGCGTCGTTCACCATGCGCTGAACGAACTGGCGGCTGATCGCCTGCGCGCGCCCCATCTGCGGAACGGTCATCGGGCCGTGCTTGTGCAGCAGGTCGAGCACGGCCCGTACGCCGACGGACAGCCCCTCGACGGCCTCGCCCTGCTCGACCTTGCGCTGCACCCGCCGGTACAGCGGGCCCACCAGGTCGAACACCTCGGTGAGGCGGCGGCCGAGTTCGTCCGGTGGGAGGGGGGCCTCGGGATCGTCGTCGATGTCGCTGTCGATGTCACTCATCGCACCATCATGACACCTTGGTTGCCAAACCCGTCCATGAAATGACACCCTGGTTGTCATGACTGCTGCTGCGAATCTGCGTTTCCTCCCTTCCTCCGACGGCGACCTCGCCTACCTCGACACCGGCAGCGGGGACCCCGTGGTCCTGCTGCACTCCGGCTGGGTCGACCACCGCGTCCTCGACGCCCAGATCACGGCCCTCGCCGCCGAGTTCCGGGTCATCGCCCCGGACGTACGCGGCCACGGCTTCTCCGCCAACGCGACCGGGCCGTTCCGCTGGGCCGACGACCTCGCCGTGCTGCTGCGCCACCTCGACGCCGGCCCGGCGGTGCTCGTCGGCGTCTCGATGGGCGGCGCCATCGCCACCGACACCGTGCTGGAGTACCCGGAACTGGTCCGCGGGGTCGTGGCCTGCGGCGCCACCACCAGCGAGTTCCAGTACACCGACTCGTGGGCGCGGCAGACGCAGGCCGAGTCGGCCCGCGCCCTGGGCGCCGGCGACATCGAGGGCTGGCTCGCGTCCTTCCTGCGCTTCGCGCCCGGCCCGCACCGCACCCCGGACGACATGGACCAGGACATCCTGCGCCGGCTGCGCGACATGGCCCTGCACACCCTGTCCAAGCACACCGCCGACGAGACGAACTGGCACGTGCCCCTGACCGGCACCTGGGACCGCGTGCCGAAGATCGGCGTCCCCGTGCTCACCGTCAACGGCGCCCTCGAGACACCCGACCTCATCGCCGAGGCCGAACGCCTCGCCCGCACGGTCCCCGACGGCCGCTCCGTGACGATCGAGGGCACCGCCCACTACCCGAACCTGGAGAAGCCGGAGGAGTTCAACGAGATCGTCGCCGACTTCGTCCGCGCCCTCCCGGCCCGCTGAACGCCGTCACGGCCCCCGGCCCGGCAGGTCCTCCGGCAGGCCCTGACGCCGGGCCAGCTCCGAGCGCTTGTACGAGTACCCGAAGTAGACCACGCACCCGATCAGGAACCACACGGCGAACCGCACCCAGGTCTCCCACTTCAGGAACGTGATCAGCCAGAGCGAGAAGACCACACCCAGCGCCGGCACGAACGGCATCCACGGCGTACGGAAGCCGCGCGGCAGGTCCGGCTGCCGGTAGCGCAGCACGATCACCGCCGTGCACACCACCACGAACGCCAGCAGGATGCCGATGTTGGTCAGTTCGGCCGCCTCCGCGATCGGCAGGAACCCCGCGATGACGGCCGACGCCACCCCGACGATCCACGTCACCCGCGTCGGCACGTGCCGCGTGGGGTGCGTCTTCGCGAACCACTTGGGCAGCAGCCCGTCCCGGGACATGGCGAACCACACCCGGGTCACGCCCAGCATGAACGTGAACATCACGGTGAGGATGCCGATGATCGCGCCCACCGCGATCACGTCCGCCAGCCGGCTCAGCCCCACCGACTTGAACGCGGTGGAGAAGCCGCTCTCCTTGTTGATGTCCTTGTAGTTCTGCATGCCGGTCAGCACCAGACAGGCCGCCACGTACAGCACCATCGCGATCGCCAGCGAGTAGATGATCGCCTTCGGCATGTGCCGCTGCGCGTCCTTGGACTCCTCGGCCGCCGTCGACATGGCGTCGTAGCCGAAGACCGCGAAGAACACCGTCGCCGCACCGGTGAACGCCCCGCCGACCCCGTAGGGGAAGAACGGGTGGTAGTTGGCGGTGTTGACGTGGAAGACGCCGACCACGATCACCACCAGCACGACCAGCACCTTCAGCCCCACCACGATCGTCTCGAAGCGGGCCGCGCTGCGGATGCCGAGGTTCAGCAGCCAGGCGATCAGCAGACACAGGATCGCCGCGAACAGGTCGACCTTGTGCCCGGCGCCGGTGCCGGGCGCGCCCAGCATCCAGGCGGGCAGATGCGCGCCCATGTCCTGGACCAGGAAGCTGAAGTAACCGGAGATGCCGATCGCGACCACCGCCACGATCGCCGTGTACTCCAGGAGCAGGTCCCAGCCGATGAACCAGCCGGCGAACTCGCCGAGCACCGCGTAGCCGTAGGTGTAGGCCGAGCCCGCCTTCGGGATCAGGCCCGCGAACTCGGCGTACGACAGGGCCGCCGCCGCGCTGGCGACACCGGCGACGAGGAAGGACACCAGCACCGCGGGACCCGCCGTACCGTTGGCCACCGTGCCTGCGAGGGTGAAGATGCCCGCCCCGATGATGCCGCCCACGCCGATCGCGGTCAGCTGCCACAATCCGAGGGTTCTTTCCAGCCGTGGTCCCTCGGCGGCTTCCGTCTCCTCGATGTGTTCGATGGGTTTGCGGCGGAGAATGCCCTCACCCATCCGGAGCCCGGCCATGCGTCTCACCTCTTCACAGACGGCAAACGGCTGACGGCGGATCATGATGGCCCAGCACCGCCGGGTACGGAAGACACCGCGCACGGTCCGGGCGGCGGCCCCCGGCCGCCCGCCGCGCAGTCCGAACGCCGGGAACGGGCCCTACGGAACCACCGTCACCGGCCAGCGTCCCGCCTTCACCAGGCGGATCGCGACCGAGCCGATGATCCGGTGGCCGGCCTGTTCGGAGGCGCCCACCACCACCGCGTCCGCCCGCAGCTCGTCGGCGGCCTTCACCAGACCGTTGTACGGGTCGCCGGGGAAGGTGTGGAACTCCCAGCGGATCTCGAATATGCCCTTCAGCCGCTCCGTGGACTCCCGGATGTACTGCACGAGGTCCTCGGCGATCTCGTCGGTCGTCTCCGCCACCGGCGCCCCGAGCGCCGCCCCCGCCGTCATCACCGGCTGCACGTACACGAGGGCCAGCAGCGCGCCCTGCCGGCGGGCGAGACCGGCGGCGTACGCGGCGGCCCGCATCGAGGAGTCGGAGCCGTCCACGCCGGCGACGATGACCTTCGGCCCGTCCGTGCCCCGCTCGAACCGGTGAGCGTGCCGCTCGTGCTGCTCGTGCTGTTCCGTCACATGTGCGAGGCTATCGGAATCCCCGGTTCCCAACGCCGTGCGGGTCACCTCTCGACGGGCGCCCCGCGCGCCCAGTTCCTACAGTCGGAACCATGAGCGCCACCACACCAGAGCCATGACCGCCGCCACCGGTGCCGCCCCCTCCCGGGGCGCCACCGACCCCGCCCCGCCGCCGCGGAGGAACGGACTCCTCAGCAGGGTGCCGCAAGGCTTCGCCGCCTTCTTCGGCGCTCTGGCCCTGCTGTGCGCGCTGCTGGACCTCATCGCCCCGCTGCGGGTCCTGCTCCACCCCGTCGTCCGCGTCCTGGACCTGCTCCTCGTCCCGGTCAGCGTCAACCTCGCCTACGCCGTCTTCCTCGTCCTGCTGGCCGGCGCGACCGCCGCCCGCAAGAAGGTCGCCTGGTGGCTGGTCGTCGGCTACCTGGGCCTGGTGATCCTCGGCGACGTACTCGGCCTCGCGGCCGGCGACTACGCCGAGTCCGCGCCGTCCCTCGTGCTCTGCGGTCTGGCACTGGTGCTGCTGATCACGGCCAGAGGCGAGTTCTACGCCGCCTCCCGCCGCGGCTCCTGGTGGCGGGCGCTGGCCGTGCTGGTCGCCGGACTCGCTGTGGCCGTCCTGGCCGGCTGGGGCCTGGTCGCGCTCTTCCCCGGCACCCTGCCCCCCGGCCTGCACCTGGCGTGGTCCGCCAACCGGGTCATGGGCGGACTGGTCTCCGCCCGCGACTTCGACGGCCGCCCGCCGCGCCCGGTGACCTTCCTGCTCGGCCTGTTCGGAGCGCTCGCCCTGCTCAACGCCGCCGCCACACTGTTCCGTTCGCAGCGCCTGGAGGCGGCCCTGCACGGCGACGAGGAACCCCGCATCCGCGCCCTGCTCAAGGCCTACGGCGAGGACGACTCCCTCGGCTACTTCGCCACCCGCCGCGACAAGGCCGTCGTCTTCTCGCCCAGCGGCAAGGCCGCCGTCACCTACCGCGTCGAGGCCGGCGTGTGCCTGGCCAGCGGCGACCCCGTCGGCGACCGCGAGGCCTGGCCGCACGCCATCGCCGGCTGGCTGGACGCGGCCCGCCGCTACGCCTGGGCGCCCGCCGTCATGGGCGCCTCCGAGGAGGGCGCCCGGGCCTACGCCCGTGCCGGACTCGGCGCCCTCCAACTCGGCGACGAGGCGATCGTGCACGTCGCCGGCTTCGACCTCGACGGCCGGGACATGCGCGTGACCCGGCAGGCGGTGCGCCGCGTCCGCCGCACCGGCGCCACCTGCCGCGTCCGCCGGCACGCCACCCTCTCCGACGCCGAGATGGAGGAGATCGTCGACAAGGCCGACGCCTGGCGCGACACCGAGACCGAGCGCGGCTTCTCGATGGCGCTGGACCGCCTGGGCGACCCGGCCGACGGCGACTGCCTCCTGGTCGAGGCCCTCGACACGGAGGGCCGGCTGCTCGCCCTGCTGTCCTTCGTGCCCTGGGGCCGCGACGGTGCATCCCTGGACCTGATGCGCCGGGACCGCGCCGCACCCAACGGCGTCATGGAGTACATGGTCGCCGAACTCTGCGCCGCCGCCCCGAAGCTCGGCGTACGCCGCATCTCGCTGAACTTCGCGGTGTTCCGCTCGGTGATCGAGGAGGGCGCCCGCATCGGAGCCGGACCCGTGCTGCGGCTGTGGCGCGGCCTGCTGCTGTTCTTCTCCCGCTGGTGGCAACTGGAGGCCCTGTACCGGTCCAACGCCAAGTACCACCCCGAGTGGTACCCGCGTTTCATCTGCTACGGCGAGACCGCCTCCCTCGCCCGTATCGGCCTGGCCTCCGGCATCGCCGAGGGATTCGTCGCCGTACCCTCGCTGCGCAAGCTCTGGGGCAAGGGCCATCCGGCCCACCCGGCCACCGGACCGCGCCCGGCCACCACCGAGGGCCTGCCCCCGCTGACGGCGCTCGGACGCGACGAGGAGGCCCGGGCCGAAACCGGCGGTCCCCTCGCCGGCCTGCCCGAACAGGTCCGCGTCCGGCACGCCAGGCTCGACCGGCTGCGCGCGGCCGGCACCGACCCCTACCCGGTGGGGGCGAAGGCCCGCACCCGCGCCCTCGCCGAGGTCCGCGAAGGGGAGCAGCTCACCGTGGCCGGCCGGATCCTGCTCGTCCGGGACTTGGGCGGCATCGTCTTCGTCGTGCTGCGCGACTGGTCCGGCGACCACCAACTCGCCCTCACCCGCGACCGGACCGGGCCTGCCGCGCTGAAGCGCTTCACCGCCGACACCGACATCGGCGACCACATCACCGCCACCGGCCGGGCGGGACGGAGCGACACGGGCGAGCCGACCGTCTTCGTCACCTCCTGGCGGCTGCTCGGCAAGTGCCTGCGCCCGCTGCCCGACAAACGCCGGGGCCTGGCCGACCCCGAGACCAAGGTGCGCCTGCGCTACCTCGACCTGGTCACCAGCCCCGAGGCCCGCGAGGTCGTCCGCATCCGCTCCACCGCCGTACAGGCCCTGCGCCAGGGGCTGCTGGACCGCGGCTTCCTCGAGGTAGAGACGCCGATGCTCCAGCAGATCCACGGCGGCGCCAACGCCCGACCGTTCACCACCCACATCAACGCCTACGACCTCGACATGTACCTGCGCATCGCACCCGAGCTGTACCTGAAGCGCCTGTGCGTCGGCGGTCTGGAGAAGGTCTTCGAGATGGGCCGCACCTTCCGCAACGAGGGCGTCTCCCACAAGCACAACCCCGAGTTCACGATGCTGGAGGCCTACCAGGCCTACGCCGACTACGACGTCATGCTCGACCTCGCCCGCGAGCTGATCCAGGGCGCGGCCACCGCCGCCTTCGGCCGACCGGTCGCCCACCAGGACGGCATCGGGTACGACATCTCCGGGCCCTGGCCGGTCAAGACCGTGCACGGCGCGATCTCCGAGGCGCTCGGGGAGGAGATCGGCCCCGGCACCGGCCCGGAGGCACTGCGCCGGCACTGCGACCGCGCCGGCGTGCCGTACACCGCGGACGACACCCCCGGCGAGATCGTCCTGGAGATGTACGAGCGGCTGGTGGAGGAGCGGACCGGGCCGCCCGTCTTCTACAAGGACTTCCCGACCGAGGTCTCCCCGCTCACCCGGCAGCACCGCACCGACCCGCGGCTCGCCGAACGCTGGGACCTCGTGGCCTTCGGCACCGAACTGGGCACCGCCTACTCCGAGCTCACCGACCCCGTCGAACAGCGCCGCCGGCTGACCGCCCAGTCCCTGCTCGCCGCCGGGGGAGACCCCGAGGCGATGGAACTGGACGAGGACTTCCTCGACGCCCTCGAGTACGCCATGCCGCCCACCGGCGGCCTCGGCCTCGGCGTCGACCGGCTGATCATGTTCCTCACCGGCCTGACGATCCGTGAGACGCTGCCGTTCCCGCTCGTACGCCGCCGCTGAGGCACCCGCGCACAACTGCCGCCGGGCGCTGGGCCGGGCGGGTGCTTTCGTGGCGCCGTGCCGGTGGAGAGGCGGAAGGTCCGGACACTGATGAGTCATGCAGAAGGATCAGTTGCTCACGCGGCGCCGGGCGTTGTTCGCCGGGGCCGTCGCTCTCGGAGCGGCGGGAGCGGCCGGCACGGCCGGTCTGCTGCTCTCCGGTTCCTCCGACACTCCGGTACCGCCCGCCCCCGCAGCGGGCCCCGAGGCGCGCAGCGTCCTCAAGCCCTCCGCCTACCGTCTGACGCCCCTGGCCGGTGATGTCCCGCAGCGGGCCGCGCCGCTGCCCGCCAGGGTGCGGACCACGCCGATCCTGCGTTTCTCCGGCCGCGGCGACACCATCATGCTGTCGTTCGACGACGGACCCCACCCCGAGTTCACCCCGCACGTCCTGGACACCCTGGCCAAGTACGACGTCCGGGCGACGTTCATGGTCTGCGGGGAGATGGCCGACTGGAACCGGGACCTGCTGGCCCGGATGGCCGACGAGGGACACGTCGTCGGCAACCACACCTGGAGCCACCCTCTGCTCACCCAGCTCGGCCGCCGCGGCATCCGCCACGAGATCGAGCGCACCAGCGACATCATCGAAAAGGCCTACGGCGAGCGGCCGTTGTGGTTCCGTGCCCCCTACGGTGCCTGGAACCGCGACGTTTTCAAGATCAACGCTGAGCTGGGCATGGAACCGCTGGCCTGGAGCGTCGACAGCCTCGACTGGACCACCCCCGGCACCGGCGCCATCGTGCGCCGGATCGAGCACGGCGCCGCCCCCGGGGTCGTGGTGCTCTCCCACGATGCCGGGGGCGACCGCTCGCAGACCGTCCGCGCGCTGCGCGACTACCTCCCCAAGCTCCTCGACGACGGCCACCACTTCACCGTGCCGCGCCGGCAGTACACCTGAGCCGGGCCGCGCGCACGGTCCGGCGCCCGCCCGGCCGGGGTCCTATTAGCGGACCTCGACCAGGCGGGCGAACACGACGACGTTCCCCTGATATCCGTTCTGTTTCGTGTAGCCGCCGCCGCAGGTGATGACCCGCAGTTCCGGCGTGCCCTTCGAGCCGTACACACGGTCTCCGGGGAAATCGTTCTTCGCGAACACCTCGACGCCGTACACCTCGAATACGGCCGTCTTCCCGTCCTGGCGGTTGATTTCGACGCGGTTTCCCTTCTGCATGGCGCCGAGTCCGTAGAACACGGCGGGTCCCGCAGCGTTGTCCACATGGCCGACGACGACCGAAGTGCCCTTTTCCCCGGGCGTGACCGCGCCGTTGAACCAGCCGGCCAGATTCGGGTCCGCGGGCGGCGGCGCGGCGACCCAGCCGTCGGCGTCCACACCGACCGGTGTGATGGGCGCGTTGATCTGGAGGACGGGGATTTTGATCCGGTCCGGCACCGAGCGCGACAGAGGCTGCAGGACCCCGCCCGAGGGGTGTGGCGTGTGCCTGAGGTCCGGTGCCGCCGCCGTCGCGGGCTGGGGCGGGCCGACGTCGAACTCCCCGGAGCCGTTGCGGATCAGGGCGAGTCCGGTCAGCAGGGCGAGCGCTATCACGCCCCACGGTGCCCGCTTCCTCGGTGCCTCCCGCTCCTCCTCGACGAATCCGGTCAGCTCTCTCGCAGGCATTCGGCATCCCCTCTCGACGCGGCCGTCGCCGCGTCAATCGCGCATGCGAGAAACGCTAAGTCCGGCGCGCGCAACCGGCGACGGGACGCACGCGAACGGGTGGCGGCGTCGTTTTGCCGTGCGCCATCCGAGGCGATCCGGAAGGGTCATTTCTGACGGTCCGTGACCTGCGTCGATATTCAATGGGGTGAAGGTCCTGGTGCATTTGCTCACCGAGACGGACCAGCCCCGAAATGCGCCCGCGTGGAGTGCGTCCGAGGGTCGGTGGCGGGAGGTGCTTTCTCACCGATCGACCGGGTACGGGTCCCCGGGGCGCCTTCCGCGGAGGATCACATGCGTACTACTCGTACCCTTATGGCCCGCACGGCCCCCTCGGTCTCCTTGGTGGTGCTGGCCGCGGCGGTCGCCGCGGTCGGGCTCGCCTCCCCTGGGGCCGTGGCGAAGGGCGCCGAAGTCCTCGGCATCACACGGGACGGCGGCGTGGGTGGGGGCACGGGGGTTGCCCCCGGTGGAGGTCTAGGAGTGAGTCCCGGATTCGGGACGGGAGTGGGGCCGGGATTCGGGCCGGGAGTGGGGCCGGGAGTGGGGCCGGGGTTCGGGCCGGGAGTGGGGCCGGGGTTCGGGCCGGGAGTGGGGCCGGGGTTCGGGTTCGGCCCCGGTTTCGGGCCCGGTTTCGGGCCCGGCATTGGAGGGGGCGGCGGCTTCGGTGAGTTCCGTGGCTTCGGTGAGTTCCGCGGTGGCCGGGGGGAACGGTTCGGTGAGTTCCGTGGCTTCGGTGAGTTCCGCGGTCGCCCGGGGGACCGGTTCGGTGAGTTCCGCGGGTTCGGTGAGTTCCGTGGTGGCGGCCGGGGGGACAGGGGCAGGGACAGGGACAGGGACAGGGACAGGGACAGGGACAGGGACAGGGACAGGGACAGGGACAGGGATAGGGACAGGGATAGGGGCAGGTTCGGCGAGTTCCCCGGTGGTGGCCCCGGCGTTGGCGGCTTCGGCGGGAACTTCGGCGGGAACCTCGGCGGGGACTTCGGCCTCGTCGGCCCCGGTGGCCTGGGGGGCTTGGTTGACAAGGGAGGCGAGGGGGCGGGTGTCGGCGGTCTCGGGGGCTTGGTCGACAAGGGAGGTGAGGGGGCGGCGCCCGGCGTCGGAACGGGTGGCGGTTCCGGGGTCGGTCCGGGTGCCGGTCTCGGCGGCGCGCCCGGCCGTGGCCCGGGCGGCGTCCAGAGCATCGTGCCCTCGCCCGGTGTGATCGCCCGCGGCGGTCAGCTGGTGGTCACGATCGACGGCTGCCGCAACGGCGGGACCATGTCGTCGACCGTGTTCTCCCAGTCGACGCTGCGGCCGTTCGACGGCGCCGGCGAGCGCGCGAGGGGTGTCGTGACGATCCGCGACGACGCCCGTCCCGGGACGTACGACATCACGGTCGACTGCAACGGCCGACGGCTGACCCGGCCCGAGGCCTTCACCGTGGTCGGCGGTGTCCGCGGCGGAGTGGGCGGCGGCACCATCACCGGAGCCACCCCGGCCGACATGGCCATCGGCGGCGGGCTGATGGCGGCGGGCGCCGTCGGCGGCGGCGTGCTCTGGATGCGGCGCCGGTCCGACAAGCGCTCCTGACGGCTCCGTACGCCGGATCCGGCCCCGCTCCCGTGTGCGGGGCCGGATCTCCTCCTGTCGGCGGAGCCCTCGCCCTTCCTGTCGGCGGGGCTTTCGCCCCTGGTCCGCGTACGCCGAAAGGCCTTCGCCCCGGACCTGGAAGGTCTGGGGCGAAGGCCTGTCCCGAGGAGGACGCGGTCAGGCGGTGCCCTCCTCGCCCGTGCGCCGGCGGGAGAGGCAGTAAGCCGTGCCGACCGAGCCGCCGATGAGCGCGGTACCCAGGCCGATCTGCTTGAGGTCGAAGCCGGCGACGGTCCCGCCCACGCCCGCGCGGACGCCGTGCCGGAAGTGCTCCGAACCGCCGCCTCCGCGACCGCCGAAGCTGCCCTCGTCGTCACCGCCGTAACCGGAGCGGCCGTTGCCGCCGTAGGAGTTGCCGCGCTCGCCGCCGCCCCCGCTGCCGTAGGAGTTGCCGCCCCCGCCGCCCCCGCCCCCGAAGCGGTCCTCGTTACCGCCTCCTCCGCCGCCGCCTCCGCCTCCGTAGGAACGGCTGTCGCCGCCCCCGTTGCCGTAGGAGCGGCCGTCACCGCCGCTGGCGACGGCGGCCGGCGCGCAGAAGGTGAGGGCGCCGACGCCCAGCAGTGCGGCCGATACGACACCTATTACGCGCATGGTGGGTCCTCCCGGTCCCCGAGGAGCAGCAGCGGACCTTTTCCGCTTGTGCCGGGTATGCGCCTCGCTGACCAAAACGCTAGGGAGGTGTGCACTCCGGCGCGATTGCACCCGGGCGAACGGGGCAACGGTTGGGCCGCACAGGGGATTCACACGGGGCCGTCAGTGTGTCAGATGGGGGAACAAGTCCAGGAACGGCCCGGCGGTGGCCGAGACCCCGCGGCTGTAGGGGGCGTCGAAGTCCCAGATCAGGAAGAGGAGGAAGGCGATCAGCGCGGAGAACAGCCCCGCGAGGATCAGCTCCCGTTTCGTGCGCCGGATCTGGAGCGCGAACACCATGCCGATGGTGACGACGCCCCCCGCGATCAGACCGAACCACACCACGCCCGGCATCGTCGCCCCCATGGAGCCGGCGCGTGCGGTGCGTGCCTGGGCGGCGGCGGCCACCTGGTCCACCAGCGGCTGGTAGGCCTGCGCCTCGAAGTCCGACTTGGGCTGGTAGTCGGTGACGTCGGCGCGGACGCGGCCGAGCAGCTCGTCGCCCCGCTTGGTGACATGGCCGTGGTCGGCCATGGTCTTCCACTCGGTGGTCACGACGTGTCCGGCGTAGGCGTCGACATCGGCGCGGATGCGGTCGCGGACGTCGGGCGGATAGACGCGGACGCGCTCGGAGACCTCGTGCAGCGCCTGGGCCTCCGCCTGCACGTGGTCCTGGGCGGCGACGCGCGCCTCCCAGACACCGGCGATGGCCAGCCCCAGCACGATGGCGTAGACCACGCCGATCCACATGGTCATGTACTCGATGACGTCCGGGGTCTCGGTGGGATCGTCGTCCACGGCCTTCGTGCGGTGCCGCAGGAGGGTGATGACCACGACCACCGCACATGCGGCCAGCATCGCGAGAACGAGAACAAGCCATTCCGACAACGGGTTCCTCCAGGGGTCAGCGCGGGCGGAGCGCGGCCACGGCGGCCAGTGCGGGTACCGCGATGAGCAGGACGTAGGTGAGGGGTGAGGGGCTGCGCCGG
Organism: Streptomyces sp. NPDC047453; assembly: GCF_040643155.1. Taxonomy (NCBI): domain Bacteria; kingdom Bacillati; phylum Actinomycetota; class Actinomycetes; order Kitasatosporales; family Streptomycetaceae; genus Streptomyces; species Streptomyces sp. NPDC047453. Next base: position 48,836 of record NZ_JBEYTS010000027.1, read on the forward strand.
GGTGTCGGCCGGTGCGGCTGGGTGTGGTGGCGCGGGTAGGTAACCGGGGCCACGGACGGGCGCGGACGGGGCCTGGGGTCCGGCTTCGGGGCCGGCGGCGCGGGTGGCGGTGGCGGTGCGGGCGGTGGGGGAGTGGCCCGGGGCTGCGGGGCGACCGGGGGCGGCGGGGGTGTGGGTGTAGGTGTGGGGGTGGGGGTGGGCCTCGGCTTCGGTGGCGGTGCCGGCTTGGGCGGCGGAGGCGGGGTGGGCGTCGGTGTGGGTTCGGGTGTCGGCGTCGGAGTGGGGCTCGGGCTGGGCGGTGGCGTCGGCCGCGGGCACGGCGGCGGAACGGGCGGAAAAGAGGGCCAGGGGCCGCTGCCGGCCACCGCCACCGCCTCTGTGCCGTCCGGGCCCGTGGAGGCGTACGCGCAGGCGTCGGCCGCCGCCGGGGCGGCCCCGCCCACACACGTCCACGCCAGCAGTGCCGGCGCCAACACCCGCAGCACCAGGGCGGATCGCGTCGGTTCGGGTCGTTGCACGAGCAAGATCATGAGCTGTCGTGGACCATGGCACGCCGCGGTGGGCGCGGATTGCCCCGAAGGTGGGATGTGGCAGGTCGGAGGGTTTGATCGGCGGGCCGGTGCGGCGCCGCCGATGGGTACGCGCGTACGGGGTGGCGCGAAACGTGTCACGGATTCCGGAAAGAAATCTTCGCCGCGGTTGAACACAACCACCGGTGCCGTGCGTACCCAGTGTCGTGCGGCGGCGCAGCAGGGCGCTGCAACACCCTTTTTATTATGAGGAGTTGACGATGAACACCTCCTGGCGGAGCGCCTCACTCGTGGCGGCGGCCGCGGCCGTGCTGGCGCTGACGACGGCGTGCGGTCAGGAAAGCGCCCCTTCGGCGGGCAGCCAGAACGTGGGCGCGACCGCCGCGGCCGGCGGATTCGGCAGCGCCGGGACGAGCGTCGGCACCGGTGCCGACAGCGCCCTCGGCAACGGTTACGGCGCCGACGGCCAGCAGGGTGCCGCCAAGGCCGCCGGGGAACTCGCGGTCTCCACCAACGCGGAGCTGGGCAAGGTGGTCACCGACAGCGCCGGGATGACCCTGTACCGCTTCGACGCGGACACGGCCAAGCCCCCCAAGTCCACCTGCGACGCCGACTGCGCCACGGCCTGGCCGCCGGTTCCCGCCGACGACGCCACGGCCGGCGCCGGTGTCGACAAGGCCCTGCTCGGCGAGGTCACCCGCGCCGACGGCACCAAGCAGCTGACCATCGCCGGGTGGCCCGCCTACCGCTACGCGAAGGACACCAAGGCCGGTGAGACCAGCGGCCAGGGCGTGAACGGCAAGTGGTTCGCGCTGGCGCCCGACGGCAAGAAGGCCTCGTTGGTGAACCTGCCGGGCCTGTCCGTGAAGAAGACCGAACTGGGCGACGTCGTCGTCGACAAGAACGGCATGACGGTCTACCGCTTCTCGAAGGACCAGGCGTGGCCGAAGTCGGTCTCCGCCTGCACCGGTTCCTGCCTGGAGAAGTGGCCGGCCGTGGCGCCCGTCGCCGTCAGCGACACCAAGGGCGTGCTGAAGAAGGGCATGATGCCCTTCACCCGGCCCGACGGCGTCAAGCAGATGACCATCAACTGCTGGCCCATCTACACCTTCTCCGGGGACGAGGCGCCCGGCGACGTCAACGGCCAGGGCGTCGGCGGCACATGGTTCGCCGTCTCCCCCGACGGAAAGGCGATCGGCGCGCCGCAGTAGGGACCACCTTCCTCCCCCACGCCGGACCGCCCCCTCCGTAGCGCACGGAGGGGGCGGTCCGGCGTGTGCTCGGATCGTGGCAATTCACCGCGATGCGGGTGCGAGGAGCGGGCCGGGAGCGCAGGTGGTGACCGGGAACGGATGGTCAATTTCCGTTTCGGCTCGCCCGTTCGGCGGGCGATCAGTAGCCTCAGCTCGAACACCGGATCGCCTACGCAGTGGAGAGATGGATGGAGCGTCCCGCCTGGGCTCCGCGAAGCATCGACATCTCGGTGCCGAGCGTCGCTCGCATCTACGACTTCTACTTGGGCGGTTCGCACAACTTCGAGGTCGACCGGGAAGCGGCCCGCAGGGCCATGGAGTTCATGCCGGGGCTGCCCAAGATCATGCAGGCCAACCGGGCGTTCATGCGCCGGGCCGTGGACTTCGCCCTGGAGGAGGGCGTCACCCAGTTCCTGGACATCGGGTCGGGCATCCCCACCTTCGGCAACGTCCACGAGGTCGCCCAGGCCGCCCGCCCCGGCGCGCGGGTGGTGTACGTCGACCACGACCCGGTGGCCGTCAGCCACAGCAAGGCCGTTCTGGCGGGCAACGAGGACGCCGACGTGGTCGCGGCCGACCTGCGCAAGCCCGGGGAAATCCTCGCGAGCCCCGAGTTGGGGCGGCTGATCGACCTGAATCAGCCAGTCGCGCTGCTTCTCGTTGCCATACTGCACTTCGTGGAAGACGCGGACGACCCCTACGGTGCGGTGGCCGAGCTGCGCGACGCGCTCGCGCCGGGCAGCCTGCTGGTCCTCACCCATGCCGCGTACGAGGGAATCCCGCTCCCCGCGAAGCGGAGCCGGTCCCTGGTGGACGTGTACAAGGACATTCGCAACCCGCTGATCATGCGTTCGCGCGAGGAGATCGCGCGGTTCTTCAAGGGGTACGACATGGTGGAACCCGGGCTGGTGCCGATGCCGAACTGGCGGCCGCGTACGGCGCTGGAGGACGAAAACCCGTACGCCTACTCCGGATTCGCGGGCGTGGGGCGTACGGCGTGAGCGCGGAACCGGACGGGCCGGAAGGCAGACTGCGCCGGCTGACGACGATCTGGAGCCGGGCCGTCTTCCCGGTGACCTCGACGTCGCTGACCCGCCCGGAGTTCGAGGAGCAACTCCTGCCACTCGCCCGCCGGTTGAGTACGGCGCTACGGGACCGGGCCTTCGCCGCGGAGGAGGGCGAGGCGGTCGGCGCGGCCTTGGTCGACGCGCACTGCACCGCACCCGAGGCCCTCAGCCGCTCCCTGGACTGCCTCGACGCCTACCTCGTGCTGTACTGCGGCGAGGACGGCGACCAGGAGGATCTGCGGGCCCGCTCCGCGCGGTTGCAGCACTCGATGGCGGCCGGGTTCGCGCGGGCGCTGCGCGAACGCACGCTGGCCGAGCAGGAGGCGATAGCCCAGGCGGCGCTGCGCGCCCAGGGTGTGGTCGCCCAGGCCCTGCACGCCAGCGAGGCCCGCTTCCGCGCCGTGTTCGAAGGCGCGGCGATAGGCATCGCCATCGCCGACCTGGAGGGCCACGTCCTCCAGGTCAACAGCGCGCTGCTGCGCATGTTCGGCGGCTCCGAGCAGACCGTGCGCGGCCGCAACGTACGCGAGTGGACCCACGCCGACGACGCCCCGCAGATGTGGCGGCTGTACGAGGAACTGGTGCGCGGCGAGCGCGAGCACTACCACGTGGAGAAGGCCTTCTACCGGCCGGACGGAACGGTTCTGTGGACCAATCTGACCGTCTCCCTGCTCCGCGACGCCGACGGCTACCCGCAGTACCAGCTCGCCCTCATGGAGGACACCACCGAGCGGCGGCTGCTCAACCTGAGACTGCGGTACGAGGCCACGCACGACGCGCTCACCGGCCTGCCCAACCGCACGCTGTTCTTCGAACGCCTGGAGAAGGCGCTGAACGCGGGCGAGGGCCAGCGCTTCGGCCTGTGCTACCTCGACCTGGACGGCTTCAAGACCATCAACGACAGCCTCGGCCACGCGGCCGGCGACCGGCTGCTCGTCGAGGTCGCCGACCGGCTCCAGGCGTGCGCGACCGCGCCCGGCGAGATGGTCGCCCGGCTCGGCGGTGACGAGTTCGTCGCGCTGACCACCGGCCCCGGCACCCGGCACGAGGTCGACGAGCTCGCCGCCCGGATCATGAACGCGCTGGTCGCCCCGATCCGTATCGACGGCCGGGAACTGGCCGTACGCGGCAGCATCGGCATCGTCGAGGGACCGGCGGGCGAGCGCAGCGCGGCCGAGGTGCTGCGCAGCGCGGACATCACCATGTACCGGGCCAAGTCGGCCGGCGGCAACCGCTTCGAGCTCGCCGACCCGGAGGCCGACGCCCGCGCCATCACCCGGCACGGACTGACCACGGCGCTGCCGGCCGCGCTGGACCGGGGCGAGTTCTTCATCGAGTACCAGCCGCTGGTGCACCTCGGCGACGGCAGCGTGCGCGGCGCCGAGGCGCTGGTGCGCTGGCTGCATCCGCAGCACGGCGTCCTCGGCCCCGACCGGTTCATCCCGCTCGCCGAGCACACCGGGCTGATCGTCCCGCTGGGCCGCTGGGTCATGGAGCAGTCGGTGCGCCAGGCGCGCCGGTGGCGGGAGACGCACGGCGCCGAGGGCCCGCTGCGTATCAACGTCAACCTCTCGCCGTGCCAGCTCACCCACCCCGGGCTCGTCCAGGACACCGTCGACATCCTGGAGCGCGCGGGCGTGCAGCCGGACGCGCTGTGCCTGGAGGTCACCGAGTCGGCGCTCATCGGCGCCGACGACGACCTGCTCAAGCCGCTGCGCCGGCTGGCCGAGATGGGCATAGACATCGCCCTGGACGACTTCGGCACCGGCTACTCGAACCTGGCCAACCTGCGCCGGCTGCCGGTGAGCGTGCTCAAGCTGGACCGTTCCTTCACTCAGGGCATGCAGCGGTTCCCGGCCGACCCCGTCGACCTGAAGATCGTCGAGGGCATCGTCGCGCTCGCCCACAGCCTGGACCTCGCGGTCACCGTGGAGGGCGTGGAGACCGGCGCCCAGGCCGAGCAACTGCGTGTCCTGGGCTGCGACACCGCCCAGGGCTGGTACTACGCCCGCCCGGGGCCACCGGAACGCCTGCACGAACTGGCCCTGGCGGACGCGACGGGCTGAACGGGAAGCGGGGCGCGGATCCGAGAACGGCCGAGGGGCCTGCCGACACACCGTCGGCAGGCCCCTCGGCCGTCGCTCTCAGACGCGCGGCACCGCCGCCGCGCCCACTCCCGGCTCGTCGCGGGGAGCGGCCTCCGCCTCCGCCCGCTCCTCGCTGAAGCTCATCACCGGAGGCTTCCGCCGGAACGCGCGGGTCAGGAACAGCAGGTACAGGAACCCGGCCAGCATCCAGCAGAGCCCCACCTCGAAAGTGGTGCCCTCCAGGCTGGTCCACAGCCAGACGGTCAGGGCGAATCCGACGATCGGCAGCAGCCCGTAGGAGAGCAGATCGCGCCCGCTCCGGCGGCCCCGGTCGATCAGATAGTGCTTGACCACGCTCAGGTTGACCATCGAGAAGGCGATCAGGGCACCGAAGTTGATCATCACCACGGCGTTGTCGAGGCTGATGAACAGGGCGACCAGCGAGACCGCGGACACCAGGCAGGTCGCGATCACCGGGGTGCGGAAGCGGGGGTGGAGTTGGCCGAACACCCGCTTGGGCAGCACCCCGTCGCGTCCCATCGAGTACAGGATCCGGGACACGCTCGCCTGCGTGGTGACCCCGGAGCCGAAGGAGCCCGCGACGTAGACGGCCACGAAGAACGAGGTGAAGGCCGAGCCGCCCAGCGTCCGCATGATGTCCAGGCCCGCGCTGTCGGGGTCGCTGAACGTGGAGCCCGGGTGCACCAGCGCGCCCATCCAGGACACCACGATGAACAGCACGCCGCCGATGGCCGTGGTCAGCACGATGGCGCGGGGGATGGTGCGCCGCGGGTCCTTGGCCTCCTCCGACATGGTGGAGACCGCGTCGAACCCGAGGAAGCTCAGCGCGAGGATCGCGGCCCCGGAGAACGCCGCCGAGGTCCCGGAGCCGCCCGGCAGGAACGAGGCGAACGGCTTGGAAGTGCCGTGGCCGAGCGTGTGGTGGACCGACAGGGCGACGAAGAGCACCACGAGCACCCCGGCCAGGCCCACCACCAGGACGCTGAGCCGGCTGATGGAGCCCACGCCGAGCACGTTGACGAGCAGCGCGAGCAGCAGCGCGGCGAGCACGAACACCCGCGCGGGAACCGACGGGAACTGGCTGTGCAGATAGATGCCGATCAGCAGGAAGTTGATCATCGGCAGGAAGAGGTAGTCCAGCAGCAGCGTCCAGCCGACCATGAAGCCGACATGCCCGCCGAAGGACTGCTGGGTGTAGGTGTACGCCGACCCCGCGGTGGGGAACGCCCGCACCATCCGCCCGTAGCTGACGGCGGTGAAGAGCATCACCACGAGGGCGATCACATAGGCGGCCGGCAGATGGCCGTTGGTCACGCCGGTGACCGCCCCGTAGGTGGTGAACACGGTCACCGGGGCGAGATACGTGAGTCCGAAGAGGGTGAGCCCCGGCAGCCCGAGGACTCGCTTGAGTCCTTTTTCCGCGGGGATGTCGGTATCCGTCATGAAGCGTTCCTTCCGCAGAAGAATGAGGCATTGCCGGGTGATCCGGCAAGGGCGGCGGCTGGGGCGGGGCGTGCGGCGGCGCCCCGCCGTGGGGTCACCCCTGGGTGCCGTGGGTGCGCTCGCCGGCCAGCCAGGTGCCGAGCACGGTGATGGCGGGCACGTCGTGCGGGTCGCAGTCGCGGGGGTCCCGGTCGAGCCAGACCAGGTCGGCGACCCGTCCCGGGGCCAGGACACCCCGGTCGTCGGACATCGCCTGGTGGGCGACGCCGGCCGTGTAGCAGGACATCGAGGTCTCGATGTCGATCCGCTCCCGCGGCAGCCAGCCGCCCTCGGGGCGGCGCTCCGGCGTCTGCCGGGTCACCGGGACCGGAAGGCCGGTCAGCGGCCGGTGGTCGGTGACCGGCCAGTCGCTGCCGAACGAGACCCGGGCGCCGCTGCGCAGCAGCGAGCCCAGCGGGTACTGCTGCCGGGACCGGAGCTCGCCCAGACGGGGCATGGTGAGGTCGGTCATCGCCGGGTCGGGCTGAAGCCACAGCGGCTCGATGTTGGCGATCACGCCCAGTTCGGCGAAGCGGGGCAGGTCCTCGGGGTCGACCATCTGCACATGGGCGATCACCGGACGGCGGTCCCGGGGGCCGCGCGCCTCGGTGAGGTGGGCGAGGGCGTCCAGGGCGGTGCGGATGCCGGCGTCGCCGATCGCGTGCAGATGCGGCTGGAGGCCCAGCCGGTCGATCTCCACCAGGGCCTCGCGCAGCTCGGCGGCGGCCCAGACCGGCATGCCCCGGGTGCAGGGGTCGTCGGCGTACGGTTCGAGCAGCGCCGCGGTGCGGTTCTCGATGATGCCGTCGACGAAGAACTTGACGGTCTGCACGGTCAGCCGGTCGAGCCCCTCCGCCCGGATCCGGTCGCGGTCGGCCGCGAACTCGGCGAGCTGCTCGCGCCACCGCGACGGGTCGGCGCGCAGGGCGAGGTTCACCCGCGTGGCCAGGACGCCCTGCCGGGCAGCCGTCAGGTAGGCGTCGACGGCCTCGTGGTCCACCCAGGCGTCCTGGATCCAGGTGACCCCGGCCGCGGCGTAGGTGCGGGTGGCGTGGGCCAGGGCCCGTACACGTTCGTCCAGGGTGCGCGCGGGTGCGGCGCCGAGGACCGCGTCGACCGCGTCCCACTCGACCATGGTGCCCATCAGGCTGCCGTCGGGGCGGCGTACGAACCGGCCGCGCTCGCTGTCCTCGGTGGAGCCGTCGAGGCCGGCCCGGCGCATGGCCTCGGTGTTGCACCACAGCGTGTGGTAGTCCCAGGCCCGCAGGGCGACCGGGCGGTCGGGTACGACGGCGTCCAGCCAGCGGGCGTCGAAGAGGCCGTCGGGAGCGAGCGTGGAGTCGTAGCTCCCGCCGAGGATCCAGTCCGCCTCCGGGTGCTCGGCGGCGTACCGGCCGACCTCCGCGACCAGCTCGTCCACGCTGGTACAGGGTCTGATCCGCGGTCCGAGCGCTTCGAATCCGCCCTGGTCGGGGTGGCAGTGACCGTCTCCGAACGCGGGCATGAGCAGACCTCCGCCGAGGTCCAGCAGCTCGTCGGCGTCGCCGGCGAGCGCCTCGGCCGCGGCGCCGACGGCCTCGACGCGGCCGTCCCGCACGGCCAGCGCGGTCGGCGGCGGCCCGGCGTCGGCCGGTACCGGCAGACCGGTCCACACGGTGCCGTTGCGGAAGACGGTGAGGGGCATACGTACTCCCAAAGCGAATGCCGTTCGTTTTAGTGGACGCAGGTTAGACTCACGCGACGACGCTTGGGAAGAGGGGCGGGGACACCGGATGAGCGCCGGGACACGAAGGTCGGGACGGCCGAGCACGCCCGTACTCGATCGCGAGGTGATCGTGCGCGGCGCGCTGGACCTGATCGACGAGGTCGGCGCCGAGGGGTTCTCCATCGCCCTGTTGGCCCGGCGGCTCCGGGTCCGGCCCTCGTCGCTCTACAACCACGTCAAGGGCAAGGACGACATCCTGGCCGGAGTGCGCGAGCTGGTGGCCGACCCGATCGACGCGAAGGTCTTCGACACCCTGCCCTGGGACGAGGCCCTGGTGAGCTGGGCCCGGCTCTACCGGGCGGCGTTCGCGGCGCATCCGCAGACCATCTCGCTGCTGGCCACCATGCCGGTGTCCGGTGCGCACCGCACCCTGCGGATGTACGAGTCGGTGGTGGGCGGGCTGGAGCGCGGCGGATGGCCGACCGCTTCGGTCATCCCCGTCATGGTCGGCGTGGAGTCGTTCATCCTGGGTTCGGCGCTGGACCTGGTGGCACCGGCCGCGATGTTCGACCCGGGGCCGGACTCGCCCCAGGTGCCCAGGTTCACCGCCGCGGTGCACGCCCGGGACGAGGTCTCGGCCGCGCGGGGACGGCCCGCCGCGGACCTGGCCTTCGAGGTCGCCCTCGCGGCGCTGGTCGACGGCCTGCGCGCTCGGCTGGCCGCGGAAACCGCCTCTGACGCACGGTAGTTGACGTCAAGTCAAGCTGACGCCCTACCAGGCCGACGGGGAATCAAGTACGGGTCTGGAGGCGCGAGGTGCGCTCAATGGTCACCGTTCCAGCAGCATCCGCTGAAGTTCCCTCGCTGCCCTCGGCGGAGCCACGTCGCTGCGGTGGGCCAGCGCGATCGTGCGGTGCAGTCCGGGCCGGGCGAGCGGGGTGACCCGCAGGCCGTGGCCGGCGCGCGTCGCGACCATGCGCGGGACGACGGCCACCCCCAGCCCCGCCCGTACGAAACCCAGCACCGCGTCCATCTCCCCGCCCTCGACGGCGAGGTCCGGCTCGAAGCCCTCGGCGCGGCACGCGGCGACCGTCAGCTCCCGCAGATCGTAGCCGTGCCGGAACATCACCAGACGCTCACCCTCGAGATCCGCGATGCCGACCGGGCGCCGCCCCCGGCCACCGGGCGCCGGCGCCTCCGGCGAGGAGACCACCACCAGGTCCTCGCGCAGCAGCTCCACCGTGGTCAGGGCCGGGGAGGGGGTGGGCAGGGGGAGCACGACCAGCGCCAGGTCCAGGGCGCCGCGGGCCAGCTCCCGCACCAGGTCGTGGGAACCGCCCTCCTCGACCAGCAGCCGGATGCCGGGGTAGCGGTCGTGGAAGGCGCGCAGCACGTCCGGCAGCAGGCCGGTGCACAGGCTCGGGGTGGCACCGAGCCGCACCCGGCCCCGGCGCAGCTGCACCAGTTCCTGCACCTCGTGCCGTGCCGTGTCGGCGTCGGCGAGGATGCGCCGGGCCAGCGGCAGCAGCGCCTCACCGGCGTCGGTGAGCGTGATGTTGCCCCGCGCCCGCAGGAACAGATCTGCGCCCAACTCCCGCTCCAGCGCCTTGATCTGCTGCGAGAGCGACGGCTGGGCGACATGGACCAGATCGGCCGCCCGGGTGAAGTGCCGGGTCTCGGCGACCGCCACGAAGTACTGGAGCTGCTGGAACTGCACGAGACCAGCATAGCCAATCCCTATCGAAACGAGCCGGACCATGTCTTGGACCGATGGGGTCCTTCGGCCCTAGCGTCCTGAGACATGGCACTGGCAACGCGGACGGACCGACGGCCGTCCATGGCACGCACCGTGTGGGGCTCGACCGTCGGCAAGAAGACCGTGATGGCGGTCAGCGGCCTGATCATGCTGCTGTACCTGGTCGTCCACATGATCGGAAACCTGAAGATCTACTTCGGGGCGGCCGAGTTCAACCACTACGCCCACTGGCTGCGCACACTCGGCGAGCCGTTCATGCACTACGAGTGGACGCTCTGGCTGGTCCGTGTGGTGCTCGTGGCCGCCGTCGTCGCCCACGCCGTCTCCGCCTACCAGCTCAGCCGCCGCGACATCAAGGCGCGGCCCAGCAAGTACGTGCACACCAGGCCCCGGGCCAGTTACGCCACCCGCACCATGCGCTGGGGCGGGATCATCCTCGGCCTGTTCATCGTCTGGCACATCCTCGACCTGACCACCGGCACCGTGCACTCCGGTGGATTCCAGCCGGGCCACCCGTACCAGAACGTCGTGGACACCTTCTCCACCTGGTACGGCAACGTCATCTACATCGTCGCCATGCTGGCGCTCGGTCTGCACATCCGGCACGGCTTCTGGAGCGCCGCCCAGACCCTCGGCGTCGGCAGCCGCACCCGCGACCGTGCCCTGAAGACCGCCGCCAACGTTCTCGCACTGCTGCTCACGGTCGGCTTCATCGCCGTCCCGGTGGGCGTCATGACCGGAGTGGTGAGCTGACATGACCTCCTACGCCGACTACGCGACCGGTGCGCCGGTCGCCGACACCAAGGCCCCGTCCGGCCCGATCAACGAGCGCTGGGACAAGCGCCGCTTCGAGGCCAAGCTGGTCAATCCCGCCAACCGGCGCAAGCACACGGTCATCGTGGTCGGCACCGGCCTCGCGGGCGGCTCGGCCGGTGCCACCCTGGCCGAACAGGGCTACCACGTGGTCCAGTTCTGCTACCAGGACTCGCCGCGCCGCGCCCACTCCATCGCCGCGCAGGGCGGCATCAACGCGGCGAAGAACTACCGCAACGACGGCGACTCGGTCCACCGCCTGTTCTACGACACCGTCAAGGGCGGCGACTTCCGCGCCCGCGAGTCCAACGTGCACCGCCTCGCGCAGATCTCGGTGGAGATCATCGACCAGTGCGTGGCCCAGGGCGTGCCGTTCGCCCGCGAGTACGGCGGCCTGCTCGACACCCGCTCCTTCGGCGGCGTCCAGGTCTCCCGCACCTTCTACGCCCGCGGCCAGACGGGCCAGCAGCTCCTGCTCGGCGCCTACCAGGCGCTGTCCCGGCAGATCGCCGTCGGCAACGTCGAGATGCACCCGCGCACCGAGATGCTCGACCTGATCGTCGTCGACGGCCGGGCCCGCGGCATCGTCGCCCGCGACCTGATCACCGGCAAGACCGACACGTACTTCGCGGACGCCGTCGTCCTCGCCTCCGGCGGCTACGGCAACGTCTTCTACCTGTCGACCAACGCCATGAACTCCAACGCCACCGCGATCTGGCGGGCGCACCGGCGGGGCGCGTACTTCGCCAACCCCTGCTTCACTCAGATCCACCCCACCTGCATCCCGCGCACCGGCGACCACCAGTCCAAGCTCACCCTGATGAGCGAGTCGCTGCGCAACGACGGCCGCATCTGGGTCCCGAAGGCCAAGGGCGACAACCGTCCGCCGAACGAGATCCCCGAGGACGAGCGCGACTACTACCTGGAGCGCATCTACCCCTCCTTCGGCAACCTCGTCCCGCGTGACATCGCCTCCCGCGCCGCGAAGAACGTCTGCGACGAGGGCCGCGGCGTCGGCCCCGGTGGCCAGGGCGTCTACCTTGACTTCGCCGACGCGATCCGGCGGATGGGCCGGAAGAAGGTCGAGGAGAAGTACGGCAACCTCTTCGACATGTACGAGCGGATCACCGCGGAGAACCCGTACGAGGTGCCGATGCGGATCTACCCCGCCGTGCACTACACGATGGGCGGCCTGTGGGTCGACTACGACCTCCAGACCACCGTCCCCGGCCTGTTCGCGGTCGGCGAGGCCAACTTCTCCGACCACGGCGCCAACCGCCTCGGCGCCTCCGCCCTGATGCAGGGCCTGGCCGACGGCTACTTCGTCCTCCCGGCCACGATCAACGACTACCTGGCCCGCAACCCGCACCAGGAGGCCGTCACCGAGGACCACCCCGCCGTCCAGGAAGCCGTCGCCGAGACCGAGGACCGCCTCAACCTGCTCCTGTCCGTCGACGGCGACCGCACCCCCGACTCCTTCCACCGCGAAGTCGGCGAATTGATGTGGGAGTTCTGCGGCATGGCCCGCACCGAGGCGGGCCTGCGCAAGGCACTGGACCGCATCCCACAGATCCGCGAGGAGTTCTGGCGGCGCATCAAGGTGCCGGGCACCGGCGAGGAGTTCAACCAGTCCCTGGAGAAGGCCAACCGCATCGTCGACTACCTGGAGCTCGCCGAGCTCATGTGCCTCGACGCACTGCACCGCGCCGAGTCCTGCGGCGGCCACTTCCGCGAGGAGTCCCAGACCCCCGACGGCGAAGCGGCCCGCAGGGACGAGCAGTTCACCTACGCGGCGGCCTGGGAGTTCACCGGCACCGGCGAGGCCCCCACCCTGCACAAGGAAGACCTGGTCTTCGAGTACGTCCACCCCACCCAGCGGAGCTACGCATGAAGCTCACCCTGCGCGTCTGGCGGCAGAAGAACGCCGACGCCGACGGCGCCATGTCCACCTACGAGGTGGACGGCATCTCGCCCGACATGTCCTTCCTGGAGATGCTGGACGTCCTCAACGAACGGCTCATCCTCTCCGGCGAGGACCCGGTCGCCTTCGACCACGACTGCCGCGAGGGCATCTGCGGCGCGTGCAGCCTGGTCATCAACGGCGACGCGCACGGCCCCGAGCGCACCACCACCTGCCAACTGCACATGCGGTCCTTCGAGGACGGCGACACGATCGACATCGAGCCGTGGCGCGCCGCCGCCTTCCCGGTGGTGAAGGACCTGGTCGTGGACCGCTCGGCCTTCGACCGGATCATCCAGGCCGGCGGCTACGTCACCGCCCCCACCGGCTCCGCGCCCGAGGCCCACGCCACCCCCGTACCCAAGCCGGACGCCGACTTCGCCTTCGAGCACGCCGAGTGCATCGGCTGCGGCGCCTGCGTCGCCGCCTGCCCGAACGGCGCGGCGATGCTGTTCACCTCCGCCAAGATCAACCACCTCAACGTGCTGCCGCAGGGCGCCCCCGAGCGCGAGACCCGCGTCCTGGACATGGTGGCCCGCATGGACGAAGAGGGCTTCGGCGGCTGCACCCTGACCGGGGAGTGCGCCACCGCCTGCCCCAAGGGCATCCCCCTCGTGTCGATCACCAGCATGAACAAGGAGTGGCTGCGCGCGACCCGCAAGGCGTCCAAGCGGTAGCCCATCACAGAACGTTCGCCGAGGGGGCGGACGGGCGGGGCCGGGAGTGGTGCTCATCCCCGGCCCCGCCTCGGTTTTCTCCACGAGGACCCGGCCACGGGCGGGCGGCCCGGTCCCCGAACGGGTCCTCGACGCCGAGGGGAGCGTCAGGCGGGCCGGCCGGACACGGCGCCGCCCGCGCCGTTCAACATCCCCACATCCGTTCTCCCGGCACAGGTCACGCGGACGCCAACCGGCATCGGAAGAACAGGGACGACGGACCGCACCGCCGGTCCGCCGTCCCTCTTCCGTACCGGGTCCACGACCAGGAGAGAACATGACCGGCGTCTCCACGCTCGAAAGCCCCCCGCAACCCGCGCCGCCCACCCGCTACACCGTCGCCCTCGCCCGTGACGAGGCGGACGTGCGGGCCGCGCAGCGGCTGCGGTACGACGTCTTCGCCGGGGAGATGGGCGCCCTGCTGTCCACCCCGCAGCCGGGGTACGACGTCGACCCCTTCGACGCCTACTGCGACCACCTGCTGGTGCGCGACACCACGACCGGGCAGGTCGTGGGCACCTACCGGCTGCTGCCGCCGGAGCGGGCCGCGATCGCCGGACGGCTGTACGCGGAGAGCGAGTTCGACCTCACCGCGCTGGCCCCGATCCGTCCCGGCCTGGTGGAGGTGGGCCGCTCCTGCGTGCACCCCGACCACCGCGACGGCGCGGTGATCGGGCTGATCTGGGCCGGGCTGGCCCGCTACATGGTGGACCGCGGCCACGAGTGGCTGGCGGGCTGCTGCTCGATACCGCTCGCCGACGGCGGCGCCCTCGCCTCCGCCACCTGGGAGCGGGTGCGCGAGAAGAACCTGGCACCGGAGGAGCAGCGGGTGCACCCGCTCCTGCCGTGGATCCCGCGGACCGACCTCCCGGCCGCGCCCCGCACCGAACTGCCCGCCCTCCTGCGCGGCTACCTGCGGCTCGGCGCCCAGGTCTGCGGCGCGCCCGCGCACGACCCCGACTTCGGGGTCGCCGACCTCTACGTCCTGCTGTCGATACGCCGGGTCAGCCCGCGTTACCTGCGGCACTTCCTCTCCCTCGTACCGGCCTGATGAGCCTCTGGCTGCCCAGCGCGCCCTGCACCCCGAGGGCGTGCGTGGAGACGACGGGGTCCACGGGGGCGACCGTACCGCGCGCCGTGCTGCGGCTGACGCTGGTCGCGATCCTCGTACTCGCCGGGGTCGTACTGTCGCCGCTCGGCGCGCAGATCCCCGCCGGCTGGGTCCGGCGCTGGTGCCGGGCGGTCGTCAGGGCCTCGGGGGTGCGGGTCCGGATCACCGGCACCGCCCCGCCCACCGGCGGCCTCCTGCTGGTCGCCAACCACGTCTCCTGGCTGGACATCCCGCTGCTGGCCGCCGTCCGTCCGGCCCGGATGCTCGCCAAGACGGAGATCCGGGCGTGGCCGGTGGCCGGCGCGCTCGCCGCGCGCGGCGGCGCCCTGTTCATCGAACGGGACCGCCTGCGCGCCCTGCCCGCGACGGTGGCGCACATCGCCGGGGAACTGCGCGCCGGCGCCGCGGTCGCCGCCTTCCCGGAGGGCAGCACCTGGTGCGGCCGCGCCCAGGGCGCCTTCCACCGAGCCGTCTTCCAGGCCGCCCTCGACGCCGGGGTGCCCGTCCAGCCGGTCCGCATCCGCTACCTGGGCCACGCCGGGGGAGCGGCCAGCACGGCCCCTGCCTTCGTCGGCGACGACTCCCTGCTCGCGTCCCTGTGGCGGGTGGCGACGGCACGCGGCCTGGTCGCCGAGGTCGACGTGCGCCCCGTGCTTCCTCCAGGCACCTGCCCGGACCGCCGCACGCTGGCCCGCGCGGCCCAGCAGGACCTGCCCGAGGGTTGCCACGATGGTGCCGACCTGCGCTCGAACGCGACGTGCGGTCACGCACCCGCTGGGCACGCTTGCGTGGGTCACGCTTCTGTGGGTGAGGCTTTCGCCGGGCGCGCCTCTGCGGGTCTGGCTTCCACGGCTCACGCCCCCGCCGGTCACGCCCCCGCCGGTCACGCCCCTGCCGGGCACGCCCCTGCCGGGCACGCCCCTGCCGGGGCGGCCGCCTGGCCGCCCCGGCCCCACGTGCCGGCTCAGACGCGGCGCACGGTGTGCAGGGACTCGGCGTAGAGGCCCGTGCCGTCGAGCAGTGAGGCGCCGGCCAGGTCGGCCATGGTGGGCCCGTTGACCGTCTTGCGGCTGGACAGGAAGCGCCGCTTGCCGGCCGCGTCCCGTCCGAGGTAGATCCCCACATGGTCGACCGTGGCGGTCCGCGGGTCCCCGTCGTCCCCGGAGTCGGCGTTGAACAGCACGAGGTCGCCGGGCTGGAGCAGGCTCGCGGCCGGCGGGCGGACGCCGTCGGTCCGGTCGATCAGCACACCGGGCGTGTGGTCGGCCATGTCGCGGGACTGGCGCGGTATCCGGTTCCCGGACGTGTCCGCCTTCGCGGCCATGGGCACACCCATGTGGTAGCCGTAGACCATGCGGGTGTACCCCGAGCAGTCGAGATTCCCGACCTGCCTGCTCGACGGCCCGGTGTAGGCGCCGTCGGGGAAGGTCCAGCCGATGTCCATGTACTCGTGGAAGTCGGCGCCCACCATGCGGTACCCCTGCGCGTTCATATAGCCGTAACCGGACTCGCCCAGGACCTGCTTGCCCTTCGCCGGCCCGTCCCCGGCGGTGACCGCGGGGGCGCCCGGAAGGAACATCGCGGCGTAGGAGAGCACGTCCGGCACGGTGGAGCCGGCCCAGCCGCGGATCGTCCGCTCCAACTCGGCCGTCCAGGTGCCGTCGAAGGGTTCGGGCAGCACCCGCACCCAGTCGCCGTGGGTGACGCTCGGCGGGGTGTGCCAGTTGGCGGCGCTCACCTCGAAGCGGCTCGCCGTCAGGGTGACCGGCAGGTTGGTGCAGCCGGTGTTGGCCAGGGCGCGCAGCCCCACCCGGCCCTTGCCGAAGGCCGAGTCGTTGACGTCGAAGGCCCACGCGGACGGCTCGGCGGTGGCGGAACGCCAGGCCTTCGCCCGGATCCGGGAGCCCTCGCGGCGCACCCGGATCGTCCAGTCCGTGTTCGCCGGATTGCCCGTCGCCAGCGTGACGGCCGGGTCCAGCTGGGTGACGGCGTCGTCGACCTCCTTCTCCACGCGGAACTCGACCGCCCCGGTGGTCAGGAAGGACAGCCGTGCCCGGTAGTTGTTGTGCGTGGTCTGGTAACCGAAGGTCAGCCCGTACGAACAGGCCTGACCGGTGGGCACCTTGTCGAACCGGGCCACGGACCGCACGTCGAGATCGGTGACCTCGTCGTCCCGCAGGTTGGCGTGCCGGCTGACACCCGCGGTGGTGAGGGCGATCAGGCCGGTGCCCGGTACGACCGAGTAGTCGTCGGGACTCGAGGGGAGCGTGTTCCAACTGCCGCCGCCCGGCGAGCTGCCCCAGCCCGTCAGCGAGCGCTGGAAGTCGTCCACGAAGGGCCGCTTGTTCTCCGTGAACGTTCTTCGCGGGCCCGGCAGGACGACGGTCCGGGCGCCGTGGGTCAGCAGTGCGACCCGTCTGCCGTTCGACAGGACCTCCGTGAGGGCCGGGGTCCCGGACAGCACGGAGACGGCGAGCGGGGAGGCCAGCGTCACCGGCGTGAAGTAGGAGGCGTCCAGCGCTGGCAGAGTCACCGAGGAGCGGGCCGTGGTCAGACCCGCCGGTGCGGGGAGGGGATCGACGGGCGCGGGGGCGGCGTCGGCCCGGGCGGGAGCCGCGGCCAGGCCGGTGAGCGGGACGGCGGCCGCGGAGGCGGCGAAGGCGGCGAGCAGGCCGCGACGAGAGGTGTGGATCATGAGCGCCATGATCTCCCGCCTGCCGCGACCGGACCCACCGGACGTGCCAATTCGCCTCAGATACCTCGGCGTTGTGCGGCCGAGCCCTCCGTAGAGCTCTAGACGCCCCGTGGTACGGCCGGCGCCAGATAAGGAGCCGTGGCGCTCCCCGCCGTCCGCGCGACCTCAGCCGGCGGTCCCGCCGCCACGATCCGGCCGCCCGCGTCGCCGCCGCCCGGGCCGAGGTCGACGACCCAGTCGGCGCCGGCCACCACGGACATGTCGTGCTCGACGACGATCACGGTGTGCCCGGCGTCGACCAGGCCGTGCAACTGCCGCATGAGCACCTCGACATCGGCCGGATGCAGTCCGGTAGTCGGCTCGTCGAGGAGGTAGAGGGTGTGGCCGCGGCGGCCGCGCTGCAGCTCGCTCGCGAGCTTGATGCGCTGCGCCTCACCGCCGGACAGTTCGGTGGCGGGCTGACCGAGTCGCAGATAGCCGAGGCCGACGTCGAGGAGGGTGCCGAGACTGCGGGCCACGGCCGGGGTGTCGGCGAAGAACTCCGCCGCGCTCTCCACCGTGAGGTCCAGCACCTGGCCGATGTCCCGCCCGCGGTACGTCACTTGAAGCGTCTCGGGGTTGTAGCGGGCCCCGCCGCAGTCCGGGCACGGAGCGTACGTACTCGGCAGGAACAGCAGCTCCACGCTGACGAATCCCTCGCCCTGGCAGGTCTCGCACCGGCCTCCCGCGACGTTGAAGGAGAACCGCCCGACCCCGTAACCGCGCGTCCGCGCCTCGTCGGTGTCCGCGAACACCTTCCGTACGACGTCGAACAGCCCTGTGTAGGTGGCCAGGTTGGAGCGCGGAGTGCGCCCGATCGGCTTCTGGTCGACGCGGACCAGCCGTCCGACACCGGACTGCTCCTCCGTGATCTCACCGATGAGCGTGGACTTCCCGGACCCCGACACCCCGGTGACCGCGGTGAACGCGCCGAGCGGGAACTCCGCCGTCACCGCCCGCAGGTTGTGCCGGGTGACCGGCCCCACCGTCAACTGTCCGCGCGCACGCCGTACTTCACGCACCGGCCCGGGGGAGCCGTCGAACAGGAACCGGCCCGTCGCCGACTCCGCGACCCCCACCAGCTCGGCGACCGGCCCGCTGTGCAGCACCCGCCCGCCGTGCTCGCCGGCCCGCGGACCGACGTCGACGACCCAGTCGGCGCCACGCACCACGTCGAGGTGGTGCTCCACCACGAACACCGAGTTGCCGGCCGCCTTGAGCCGTTGCAGGACCGTGAGCAGGGCCTCGGTGTCCGCCGGGTGCAGCCCCGCCGACGGCTCGTCGAGCACGTACACCACCCCGAACAGCCCTGACCGCAGTTGCGTGGCGAGCCGCAGCCGCTGCAGCTCGCCCGCCGACAGCGTGGGTGCCGCCCGGTCGAGGCTGAGATAGCCCAGGCCCAGTTCGACAACGGGCGCGATACGGGACTTCAGGTCCGCGGTGAGTACCCGCGCGGGCTCGGAGGTGCCCCGCAGGTGCTCTGCGAGTTCGGTCAGGGGCAGCGCGGCCAACTCGGCGATGGTGCGCCCCGCGAAGGTCACGGCCAGCGCCTCGGGCCGCAGCCTGCTGCCGCCGCAGGCCGGGCAGGGAGCGGCGGTGAGGAAACGCTCGGCCTTGGCTCGCAAAGTCGAGCTCTTCGAATCGGCGAACGTCTTCATCACATACCGCCGGGCGCTCATGTAGGTGCCCTGGTACGGCCGTTGGATCCGCTCGGCGTCCCGCACCGGGTGCACGGTCACCACCGGCTGCTCGTCCGTGAACAGGATCCACTCCCGCTCTCCGTCGGGCAGTTCACGCCACGGCCGGTCCACGTCGTATCCCAGCGCGTCGAGGATGTCCCGCAGGTTCTTGCCCTGCCAGGCACCCGGCCAGGCGGCGATCGCGCCCTCACGGATCGACAGCGAGGGGTCGGGCACCAGCAGCGCCTCCTCCGTGCGGTGCACCTGCCCGAGACCGTGGCACTGGGGACAGGCCCCGGCAGCCGTGTTCGGCGAGAACGCGTCCGAGTCCAGCCGCTCGGCCCCCGGCGGATAGTCCCCGGCCCGGGAGTACAGCATCCGCAGCGAGTTCGACAGGTTGGTGACGGTACCCACCGAGGACCGCGACGTCGGCGCCGCCCGCCGCTGCTCCAGCGACACGGCCGGCGGCAGCCGGGAGATCTCCCCGACCTTCGGCGCCCCCACCTGGTGGATCAACCGCCGCGCGTAGGGCGCCACCGACTCGAAGTACCGCCGCTGGGCCTCCGCGTAGATCGTCCCGAACGCCAGCGACGACTTCCCCGACCCCGACACCCCCGTGAACACCACCAGCGCGTCCCGCGGAACATCCACGTCCACCCCTTGGAGGTTGTGCTCACGAGCACCACGGACGCGGACGTACGGGTCGTGCGGGCTGTGCATGGAAGGGCTCCGTACGGGGGTGCGGGCGGGCAGGGGCAAACCCTGAAATTCTACGCGAGCGGTCCTGCCGGCCAACGGGCCCGTCGGTTGGGCCGTCACTCAGGGGTGGCGGGGCCCCGCAGTGAGGTGGCGAGCAGCTCGATCATGCGGCCGTAGCGGGCGGGGAAGTCGACATGTGCGGCGAGGAGCGCGGGGTCCTCGACGGCCGCGACGACGGTGGGTCCGGGGTGGGCGAACGGCCACAGGCCGGCGATGAGCACGGTGGTCGCCGAGGCCAGTTCCTTCGCGGCCGCCTCGTCCAGTTCGGGGAGGCGGGCGTGGATGATGCCCGCGAGCCGGTCGTTGTTGGCCAGCGCCTGGCGCTTGTAGGCGCGGACCGTCTCCACCGAGACCGTGCGTTCCAGCACGCTGGCCAGCACGCTCGCCAGCTCGCACATCACCGGCCGGGCGGCGAGTGAGGCGGTGTAGGCCTCGGCGAACCCGCGCACCCGCGCTGCCGGCCCGGTGCCGTCCGCGTCGGCGGGCGCCAGCTCGGCCGGGAGCGCGTCCAGCCAGGCGCCGTAGTCCCGGTTGAGGAGCTCCAGGAAGACCGCCTCGCGGTTCTCGAAGTACCGCAGCACGTTCGAGGTGGCGATGCCCGCCTGCTGGCCGATGTCGCGCAGGGTGATGTCCGCGACCTGCGACTTCTCCAGCAGATGCTCGGCTGCGTCCAGGATCGACTGCCTGCGCAGCTCCCGGTTCTCGGGGCTGCGCGCGCGGATGAACCCCTGCTTCGACTCGCTCATGACCCTCTCTTCGCTCGCGGTGTCCCTGCGGTCAGGATATCGACCATCCTGGTTAAGGGAATGAGGTTCTATTACGGTCAGAGAAGAGTTAAGAGAATGCCATTCGGCTAACTCGGCCGGACCGGCTCCGTATGGATCAGGGAGGACATCGTGATCACGTTCGACAAGCTGCTGGTGGGTGGCGCCTGGACCGCCCCCGCCACCTCCGACGCCCTGGAGGTCCGCTCCCCGCACGACCAGTCCCTGGTGGGCGTCGTGCCCGAGGCGTCCTTCGCCGACGTCGACCGTGCCGTGGCGGCGGCCCGCGAGGCCTTCGACCATGGCCCCTGGCCGCGTCTGGCGCCCGAGGAGCGGCGACGGATGGTCGCCCGGTTCAAGGAGCTGCACGCGACGCGCGCCGGCGAACTGGCCGCGCTCATCACCTCGGAGAACGGCTCGCCGATGTGGTTCACCGGCTGGCTTCAGCGCAGCCTGAAGGGCTTCAACGACGACTTCGTCGACGTCGCCGCCGGCTTCGACTGGGAGTCCGAGCTGCCCGGCCGGAACGGCCACCGCACCGTGGTGCGCCGAGCCCCCGTGGGAGTGGTCGCGGCGGTGATCCCGTGGAACGCGCCGCACCAGTCCGCCCTGGTCAAGCTGGTCCCCGCGCTGCTCGCGGGTTGCACGGTGATCCTCAAGCCGTCGCCCGAGACGGCCGTGGACGGCCTGCGGCTCAAGGAACTCCTCGCCGAGGCGGGTTTCCCGGAGGGCGTGATCAGCATGCTGCCCGCCGACCGCGAGGTCAGCGAGTACCTCAGCGCCCATCCCGGCGTCGACAAGATCGCGTTCACCGGCTCGACCGCGGCCGGGAGCCGTATCGCGGCCATCGCCGGGGAGCGGTTCAAGCGCGTCAGCCTGGAACTCGGCGGCAAGTCCGCCTCCATCGTCCTGCCGGACGCGGACGTCGCCCGGGCCGCGGCGGCCCTGAAGGGCCTGTCGCTGGGCAACAACGGCGAGGCCTGCGTCGCCCACACCCGCATCCTGGCCCCGCGCAGCCGCTACGACGAGGTCGTCGAGGCGATCGCCGCCATGATGCGGGGCGTCACCGTGGGCGACCCCATGGACCCGGACACCTGGATCGGCCCCATGGTCAAGCAGGCCCAGCAGCAGCGCGTCCAGTCCTTCATCGCGGCCGGGATCGCCGAAGGCGCCCGCCTGGTCCTCGGCGGCCCCGGCGCTCCGGACACCCCGGGCCTGGAGAAGGGCTTCTACGTGCGCCCGACCCACTTCGCCGACATCGCCAACACCATGAGGATCGCCCAGGAGGAGATCTTCGGCCCGGTCCTGGCGGTCATCCCGTACGACACCGAGGACGAGGCCGTCGCCATCGCCAACGACTCCGCCTACGGGCTCGACGGCGGCGTGTGGACCGCCGACCCGGAGCACGGCCTCGAAGTCGCCCGCGGCATCCGCACCGGCACCTTCGGCGTCAACGGCGCGTCCCGCGACATGCGCGCACCGTTCGGCGGCTTCAAGGCCAGCGGCCTCGGCCGCGAGTTCGGCCCGGCGGGCTTGAGCGCCCTACCGACGCCCGGGCGGCACCGCCTCTTCCACCGCGTAGCCGGGCACGGACGGCCACCGAACGGTCAGCACCACCGACTCCTCCTCCGCGCACCACGAGTGGTCCACTCCGCGCCCCCACACGACATAGTCCCCCTGCTCCTTCAGGAGAACGCTGCGGCCCGGGAGTTCCACCCGGAAGCGCCCACTGATGAGCACCAGCAGAGCCGTACGTTCCTCCCCCTCCACCCACCGCACCCGCTCGTCGCCACGAGGATGGACCCCCCACTTGATCTCCACGGCCTCACTGCGACGCGGATCACCGACACCCTTGAAGTGCCCGAGCAGCCACCCCCGGTCGAGCGCCGCGTCCTTGCCACCGTTCCCCACATACACACCGTCACTCACGCGGGCGGACGCTAGCAGTTGGGCGCCCACATGGGCGGCTTGTAGGGCCGGCGGCCGCGAGTACCTCCTCAGGACTTGCGGTCGTCCGCCGTGGACACGGCAGGTCCATCAACTCTCGTATCCGGATGGGAGTTTCGCACCCTGACGAACTCACCGGACTTCTAGGATGATCGCGTAGAACACTCTTGGAGGGCCGAGTGGCAACCACAAGCTCAGGCACGGAACGGCTCACCCTGGCTCTCGTCGCGGGTTACGCCGGGTCCGGCAAGTCGGAGGCCGGCAAGCTGCTGGCGGCGGCGACGGGCTGGGCGATGCTCGACAAGGACACGCTCAGCCGTTCCATGACGGAACGACTCCTCCAGGCAATGGGAGGCGACCCGGACGACCGGCACAGTCCGGCCTACCTTGATCACGTCAGGCCGCTGGAGTACGAGTGCCTCATGAAGGCAGCCTGGGAAAACCTCGAATGCGGCATTTCCGTGGTCCTGGTGGCCCCGTTCCTCAGCGAGGCCGCCGACGCCCAATGGACCAGCCGGGTGACGAGGCGATGCCGTCGGCTCAGCGCCCGGTTCGAGGCACTGTGGGTGGACAGCGACGCGGAGTCCATGCGCGAGCGCCTGATCTCACGTAACGCCTCCCGGGACACCTGGAAGCTCGCCCACTGGCCCGCGTACGTGAACGGCATCGACCTGACGCTCCGTCCGGTCACCCCGCATCACCTGATCGACAACCGCATCACCGCGTCACGACCGCTGGCCGAGCAGTTGGAAGCCGTGGCGCACCGTCTTCTGGAGAGGTCATGACCGCCGTCGTCCTCTACGGTCCGCCAACGGCCGGGAAGGACACCGTCACCGCCGCGTTGTCCGCTGTCGACCCCCGGTTCCAGTTGCTCACCAAGCTCAAGCAAGGGGCGGGGCGGTCCACCGGATACCGATTCGTCACGGAAGGCGAACTGGACGAACTGCGTGACCAGGGCCGCGTCGTGGTGGAGACCCGGCGCTACGGCAACGTCTACGCCGTCGACCGCCACTTGCTGGAAGAGTCCCAGGCACGCGGGCTGGTGCCGGTGGTGCACATGGGAAACGTCGCCGATCTGCGCACCTTGCTGAGCCGTACGGAGACCGGATGGCTACGGGTGTTGCTGTGGGTACCGAGGGACGTGTGCCAGACCCGATCCCGCACGCGGGGTGATGCCGACACCGCCAAGCGGCTGAGAGCCTGGGACGAGACCGTACAGGACCTCCTCGACTCCGATCTGAACGACCTCTTCGACCTGGTGGTGCGCACCGACAGGGCGGAACCCGAGGAGGCGGCGAAGAAGGTCGCCGCCGCGCTGGACCGCCCGGTTTCCGCACGGCTGCCCGAAGAGCTTCGGGCGGCATTGGACCTCACGACCTGACGACGGTCCTGTACTGACGAAGCCCGTCACCGCAAGCAGTAGGGGGATGCCTGTGGGAGCGATCCGCACACTCGAGGACCTGGCGAGAATCGGCCGGCAGCGCACCGTCGCCGGCCGCAGCGTCCACTTGCGTCAGGAGGAGGTGGAGGCGGATCTCCTTCTGGACGCCGTCTCCGCCGACCGGGTCACCCTCGAACGAGTCACCATCGACGGGACACTGACCGTTCGCTCCTGCCACATCGACGAACTCGTCATAGACCACGTGGAGGCAGACGCGGTCTTCGTGGCGAACTCGCGCATCGGGCGCCTGACCGTCCGCAACGCCCCCGTGGGATGCGAAGTGATCATCACTGACACCTCGCTCGTCTCCCTGGCCCTCCACTCCTGCGGCACCACTCGGCTGGAGCGCCTGCGCGTCGACGAACTCGCCCAGCTCAACGCGCTGCGCGGAGACGTTCGCATCACCCAGACCCGCTTGTCTGCCCTGGCAGTCAAGAGCCAGGTCACCGCGGGACGCCTCGGTCGCCCGCGCGTGGACGTGCGTGCACTGCGTGCTCGCGAGGACATCACCTTCGACGACCTCTGGCTGTCCGCTCTCGATCTGCGTGACGCCGAAGCGAAGGAGCTGAACCTGCAACGGGTGCGCCTGGACGAGCCGTTGAGAGCCACGGAACTGCGGTGCAGCGAGACTTTACGCGTCAACGGGCTGGTGGTCCCCGCCCGAGAAAGCAGCACGATCACCGAGAGCACCGTACGAGGGCCCGTGGAGGTGCGTGACCTCCAAGTCTGCGAGGGCGACCGTAGCCGGCCGGGCGTGAAGGCCCGCCTGTCCCTGGACAACAGCACCGTGATGCGCTTGACGGCCACCTCCCGGGAACCCGCGGTGATCAGCCTCCGCGGGTCCTCGGTCACCGACACCCTCGGACTGCCCGGCGGCGGCTCGCGCTACAGCCTCGACGCCGACTCCAGTGTCGGCGACATGGAACTCGCCGGTCAGGTCTTCCGCGACGGACGCCAGATCGTCGCCTTTCTGGAGCGTTCCTTCACCGAAGTGACGGGCACAGCCATGGAGTCGGTCCGGGCGGCGCTGGCCAGACGGAACAGGAACCGCGAGGTCGACCAGCTCTACTACCTCACCCGGCAACGCGAAGCTTCCCTGCTGCCGTTGTTCCGGCGCAGTGTTTCCCGAGGCGTCCTCGGAGGCGTCCTCGGCTGGGGCGTACGAGCCCGTAATCCCGCACGGGTCCTCCTGGCAGGAATCCTCCTGACCGCCGTCGGACTTCACTTGGCGGGTCCCTTGCGCGGCGCCGGCCAGGGGGTGTCGGACGTGACGTCCGCCGCGAAGTCCCTGGTTCTGGCGCTCGCCCTGTGGCTGAACGTCGGCACCGGCCTGCCGTCGGAACTCAAGACCGCGCAATGGACGGCCCTGGCCGTGACGTTCACCTCGGCCGGTCTGCTGTTCACCACCCTCATCGTGGGCATCGTCATCCGGAAACTGGTCCGCTGAGCGGTCCGGGCGGTCGGATGACAGGCTGAGGGCCATGGAAGAGAGCACAGAGCCCGCCGTCACGTACGGACTGCGAGAGCGGACGTTCCTGGTCACCGGGGGCAGCCGCGGCCTCGGATTCGCTGTCGCACGGCTCCTTGCCGCGGACGGTGCGTCCGTGGCCATCTGCGGCCGTGACGCCACCCGACTCGCCCGAGCCGCGGCCGAACTGGAGCAGGAGTACCACACGCGGGTGATCACCGGAGCCGTGGACGTCCTCGCACCGGACGAACTGGAGGACTTCACGGACCAGGCCGGGCGCGCGCTCGCCGGACTCGACGGCCTGGTGGCCAATGTCGGCGGCAAGCGTGGCGGCGGACTCCTCGACTCCACGCGTGAGGACTGGCACACGACTTGGGAACTGAACGGCGGCCATGCGGTCCGGGCCGTCCGAGCAGGACTGCTTCACCTCCGCGAGGGCAGCTCCGTGGTGCTGGTCTCCTCCATCTCCGGCTGGAAGCCCCGGTTCCCCGCCCAATACGGGGCTGCCAAGTCCGCCGAGATCTATCTGGCCGGAGCACTGTGCCAGGAACTTGCCCCGCACCGCGTCCGGGTCAACACCGTGAGCCCAGGCTCCATCCTCCTGCCGGGAAAGAGCTGGGATCGCCTGCGCCTCCGGGACCCGGAAACGTACGCCGCCTATGCGCAACGCAACCCGAGCGGGCGGTTGCTCACCGCCGAGGAGGTGGCCCGTGTGATCACCTTCCTCCTCTCCCCGGCCTCCGGCGCCGTGAACGGCGCCCACATCCCCGTGGACGGCGGGCAACCCCAGGCCGGCCTCAGTCCTGCCCCTGGCCCGCGCACCACCGGAGAAGGGGAGCCTGGGTAGCAGAGACACCCCATGCACTCGGCGGATCTGCGGAGCTCCAGGAGAGGACCGCCTGGACTTGGCTGGGAAGAAGTCAGTCGTCGTAGCGGTTGGTTCAGTTCTCCAGGCGGACCGGCATCAGCAGGGAGAAGGTGTGCTCGTCGTCGGGGCGGCGGATGACGAGGAGGCCGTGGGGGCGGCGAACTCCAGGAGGATTTGACGAGGGCCAGAAGGGCGAGGACCGCGGCCGCTGGCGGCTGAGGGGCCCGTTCACGGGCGAGCTGGTCACCATCACAGGGCAGGGGGAGCGGCGCATCATGGTGGAGGAGGTCCAAGTCCGGCCAAGCCACCTGGCCTTGCTCCCCGAATCCCGATTCCTGCTGGTGTGCGGCCGTACGTTTCGTAGCGAGACGGACGGCCTCAGGACACCCAACGCCGTGGTGTTCTCCGCATCGGGGACGCCCGAGAGTGAGTTCTGCATCGGCGACGACATTCCCGCTCTGACCACCGACCGCCACGGAGGGATCTGGACGGCCTACGGGGACGAGGGCATCTACGGCGGTCATCCCGAGTCCGGCGCCAGTCTCGCGGGTTGGGACACCGAAGGCTGTGCGACGTGGGCCCCGGGGGACCGGCTGCCCGCCTACCCGCTGGAAGGCTGCACGGCAGCGACGGAGGGCGGCCGAATGTGGCTGGTCTGGTACTCCGGCGGCCGATCTGGCACCTTCCTGACCAGGATCACCCCGTCCACCGGCGAAGTGACCAGCTACCCCAGCCCGGACGGCTTCGCGGTCCGTGACAACCGGGCCGTGCCGACCCGCCGCGACCACAACCGGCGGACCGTCGAACTCACCGGCGCCGAGCTTGATGGCAGGACCTGGACGCTGACCGACCGCCGCAGGCTCGACGTACCCGGACGCGTCGTCCTGCGCTGCGGCCAGGGTCGCGACGGAATCCTTTGGCTCCGCACGGGCGACACCTGGCTGTGCATAGAGGCGTGAGCCTTTCCAACACCCCGATCGTCCCGCCCGGAGACCCGGACGGAACCTCACCCGGCCGCGAGCGTGTCACGATCGCAGCCCACCCGTCCGGGGCGCCCCGCAGTTCGTGGCGCGCGCCGAGGAAGCTCTGGGTGCCGTGGAGGGCGTGCGGGGCATGGGGCAGGTACGGATGCGGTGGATCGGCCACGCCCTGCGCGCGGAGGCCGGTATCGCTCGTAATGAAGCACCGCATGCCCCGGCCGTGCGGCCGGGGCATGCGGTGTCGTCGCTCCACGACAGCCGTACCGCTAGTCGTCGATCGCCGCCCCGTACAGCGCGTCCGTCGGCAGGCCGCCGAACGCCCTCAGGCTGTAGCTCCAGGAGCCGGAGGTGGTCAGGCCCGAGCGGCCCGCGGAGAACACCCAGACGTAGCCGTCGTTCGTGTTCTCACCGGGTGCCGAGACGAGCAGGCCGAAGCGGCCGTCGCCGTTCGGGTCGGTGAAGGAGACCTGGCCGCCGAACTTGTCGCCCTTCTCGACGGTGCCCGGGACGTTCTTGGTGCCCTGGTGCACGGACAGTGCGCCGGTGGACGTCATGCCCTTGGCCGAGCCACGCAGGACCGTGACGGCGCCCGCGTCGGTGACGGCGCCGATGTCCTCGCCCGCGACACCGATCGCCACGTCCGCGTATCCGTCGCCGTTGCTGTCGCCGACGGAGAGGTCGGTGCCGAAGCCGTCGCCCCGCTCGTTCGTGCCCGGCACGCCCGCCGAGTTCTGGGTCCACCACACGGGAGGGGTGCCCGGCCCCTTCCGGCCGGCGGGGCCGTCCGGACTGCCGTAGTAGACACCGATCATGCCGCCGGTCATGTTCTCGCCGCCGTCGTCCGGGCTGTGCGGCTCGCCGGTGACCAGGTCGTCGTAGCCGTCGCGGTTGATGTCGCCGGACGCGACGACCGGGCCGCCGCGCACCGCGGTGATCGGCAGCGGCTCTTCGTTCGACGCGCTGCCGGGCAGGATGTACGACCAGCCGTAGCCCGGCTCGTTGCCCACGCTGGTGCCGGAGACGACCAGGTCGGCGAAGCCGTTGTTGTCGTAGTCGCCCGTGGTCATCGACTTGGGCCGGATGCCCGGCGCGTTGGCGGCGGAGGCCTTGCTGAGCGTCTTCCGCGTGGGCGAGGTGAGCGTGGTGCGTGACTTCTGGACCGGCCGCCGCGCCTGCGCGTCCGCGCTCTTGGCGGTGGGCTGGGGGGAGGGCTCGAAGGTGTAGACCGTCAGCCCGACCGAGTCCATGACGGCGAGGGAGTCGCCGGGAGTGGTGTCGTCGAAGCGGGCCGCGGCGAGCGCGGCGCCGAACCTGCCGCCCGTGGTGAGGTCGTCAGACTGCAACCAGTCGCTGGCCGATCCAGTGAGGCCTTTCGGCGTGCCCCACAGGATGACCGCGGCGCCCGCGTTGGCGACGGCGCCGAGGTCCTCGCCGGGGATGCCGATGATCGCGTCGTCGTAGCCGTCGCCGTCGAGGTCGCCGGTGGCCAGTGACTTGCCGAAGTTGTCACCGGTCTCGGCGGCGCCGGGGACGCCCGTGGAGTTCTGGCTGAAGGCCTTGGCCCTGGTCGTGCCGATGCCCTTGGGTCCGCCGTACTGCACGGTCACCATGCCGGCGCCCTTGCGCCCGCCGACCGTCGCCCCGGGGGCGCCGACGAGCACATCGTCGTATCCGTCGCCGTTGAAGTCGGTGTTGCGGTCGTTGGCGTGTGTTCCGCCGGGTGTTCCGGCGTAGGCACTCGGAGCGGTCGCGGTGACCGCGCCCGTGATGAGGAGAAACGATGCCGCCGCGACGGCGGCCGAGCGGTGCTTGCGCATGAGCGGCTCCTTGGCTCAGATACGACCGGCTGGCTCGGGGCGCGGGGGTGTCCGGACAGGTCCCGTGCCTATGTCCGGCGCCGTGTTTGACACCGCATGGGGAGGAAGGGTTGTACAGGAGGCATGTCCTTTTTGTTGAAGAAGATCACCTCTTCGTCGAGGAGATCGCGGGCCCCCGTACAACAAGGGCGCCAGCGAACCGCCCCGGCCGTACGACAAGCCCGACGTACGGCAGCGGCACCGTCGTTCGCACACTGGATGCCGTACAGCGCGGCAGGGCGCGGAGCTGAAGCTCAGCGGCGCGATCACGGTGACGGGCGTGGACGCCAAGGCGACACCGATGCACGGGCACTGATCCGACGTCCGGCGCGGCCGCGTCACCGATATCCGATCGGTGACACGGCCGTGTGTGGCCTTGCTCGGGAGACACCATCGCCTGGGCCGCTGAACCAGTGTTCCGGCAGGCAACGTTCGGAACCCGTTCATCAATCACCCGGAGTGGGTCGAGGCGATCTCGGTAGCAGTCACGTTCCGCCGTGGTAGGCGACACCGCAACGAGCATCACGGGAAGGCGCTGTGCCCGACTACTGGTGACGGGGTGTCGGATGCGGGTTCGGGCGCCCGCCCCGGGGATGGCGGCGTGCAGGGTCGGGGCTCCTGTCCGTTTCCTGCAGGGCGGGGATGCTCCCCGGTGTGTGGTGGTAGGACAGGGCTGTAATCAGCACTGCGGACAGCGGCCAGAGCGCGGGCCGAACGAGGGGATCGCGAGAGGGGAGTTGGGCATGGCGGCAGAGAACATCGACGATGTCGTGGACGGGCTTGCCGGGATCGTGCGGGAGGCCGGCCGCGCCGGTGACCGGGTCGGGTACTTCGCGGCGCTGTACCGACAGGTGACCGTTGAGGTCCGTGCGGCCATTCACGGTGGGCTGTTCGACGACGGCGCCCGCATGGACCGTTTCGACACGCTCTTCGGCAACCGCTACTTCGACGCGTACGACGCCTGGCGTCGTGACCAGAGCGGGCCGCGTTGTTGGCGCGAGGCGTTCGGGCTGCTCGACGAAGCCGACACCATCATCGTCCAACACCTGATACTCGGCGTGAACGCGCACATCAACCTCGACCTGGCCATCGCCGCCGCGTGGACCAGCCCAGGCGAGGCCATCCACGCGTTGCGGCGCGACTTTCTGCTGATCAACGACATCCTTGCGCGGGTGGTGTTGGCGGTGCAGGACTCGGTCGGTGCCCTGTCGCCCTTCCTTTCGCTGCTGGATCGGGTCGGAGCCCGCACCGACGAGCGGATCCTTGACTTCAGTGTCCGTCAGTCCCGCGAGGAGGCGTGGTACAACGCCGTCCTGCTTGCCGGCCAGAACGAGGAGGAGCGCGAGGCCACCATCCAGCGGCTCGATATCCGGGCCGCCGTGCTCGCACGGTTGATAGCGCGCCCGGGCGGCCTCGTCCGGCCGGCCCTGCAGCTGATCCGGCGCACCGAGAGTGGTGACGTGCCGGCCGTCATCACTCATCTGGACAACGCCCTGGAGCGACCCTCCGTCCGGCAGGGGACGGGGTGAGGCCCGTCGGATTGACCGTCCGGCATCTGGCTGGAGCCGGTGCCGAACACTTGCTCACCTAGCGTCAGAACTAGCCTCAGCCGTCACTCGACGAGAAGGGTGTGAGGCTCACCCGCGACCAGGCCCAGCGTTCTCGAGCCGGGGCCGGACGGCTGGTACCAGGTGCGGTGGCGCGGTGCGGACGTCCGCTCGTTGGGCCCGAGTCTCTTCTACGCGCTGCAGATCACGATGAAGAGCTCCCGGCTCTGGGCCCTCGGAGGGGACTTCTACGTCCGTCCCCTGAAATACGCCAAGCCTTGACCTCGTCGGCCGTGACGAGTGAGCCTTTCCCGGAGTCGGTGCTGACTGGGTGACGGTCAAGTCCGCCGTCGAACCGACCGGATCAGTTCTCCAGGCGGACCGGCATCAGGAGCGAGAACGTGTGCTCGTCGTCGGGGCGGCGGATGACGAGGGGGGCCGTGGGGGTGGTGAACTCCAGGAGGAGTTCGGGGCGGGATCCGGCGGTGAGGGCGTGGTGGAGGAAGTCGCGGTTGACGGCGATGTGGTGCTGGTCCTCGTCGCCGTCGCCGCAGACGGTCACCGTGCCGTCGTCCGCGAACTTCAGCACGCTGAGGGCACAGGGCGGGCCGTCCTGGTTCCGTGGCTCACTCGTACGGACGGGGCCGGTCGCCAGGGTCTCCCGGAGAGCGGCGACATCGACGAGGGTGCGTCGGCGGTCGGGCAGGTGGACGAGGCGGCGGTAGTCGGGGAAGTCGTGGTCCAGGCACTGGCCGGCCGTCTGGCGGTCGCCGGCCTCCAGTGTCACGCGGCCGCCGTCGACGGTGAGTTCCGCGGTTTCCTCTCCGTCCAGCAGCGCCCGCATCGCGTCGGCGAGGGGAAGGGGCACGATGATCTGCACCCGTCCCGCGTCGTGTCCGGTGGTCCGGGTCCGCGCTACGGCCAGCCGGTACCGGTCGGTGGCCACCGCGCGCAGGTCTTCGCCCTCGATGTCGAACAGGAGCCCGCAGAGCATCGGCAGTTCCGGATCGGTACTGGCCGCGAAGCGGACCGCGTCCAGCGCGGCGGCCAGTTCCGGGGCGGGGGCGGACAGCCGGACTGTTGCGGTGCGGAGCGAAGCCATGGGGTTCTCCCTGTGGTCGAGTACGGCTCGAAGTGCGGAGAGCTCGCTGCGGGCGTCGGACAGGCCCCGTTCGAGACGGCGCAGGTGCGCCTGAAGGAGCCCGCGCACCAGGTCGGTGTCCGCGTTGGACCAGCCGGCCAGCACCAGCCGGATGTCCGCCAACGGCATCCCGGCCCGACGCAGCCGGGCCAGCAACCGCGCCTCGTCGAGCTGACCGGGCTCGTACCAGCGGTAGCCGCTCACCGGATCCACCCAGGCGGGGACCAGCACCCCGGACCGGTCGTAGAACCGCAGCGCGCTCACGCCCAGTCCGCTGTCCCGGGCCATCTCCCCGATACTGCGCATCTCGCTCTCCACACCCCGAACCCTGAGGCCTCGACCAGGTCGAGGGTCAACTGAGCGCGGGATCAGCCTTGGATCAGCCCTCGCCCGCCTCCCGCGCGGTGCGCTCCAGGCGGCCTCGGTGGTTCTCCCACCAGGCGCGGTCGCCTGGAGGGATGTTGCCGACGCCCTGTGACAGGCCTACGGTCCCGTCGATGAGTTCCCGGACGATGTCGGCGTGGCCGGCGTGCCGCTGGGTATCGGACAGCACGCGGACCAGGACGTGGTGCAGGGTCACCTCTCGCCGCTCCTCCGGCCACCACGGGACGTGACCGGTCGCGTCGAGCGGCAGCTGCGAGATCGTCCCGTCCGCGTGCCCCCAGGCCTGCCGGTAGAGCCCGACGATCTCCTCGCGCGACTCGTCCGCGGTGGCCCACATGTCCGCGTTGGGCTCGGCGTCCTCCGTGTACCACCAGGGCGGCGGATCCCCCTTGAAGAACGGCCGTCCGAACGTGTCGCCGAAGTAGCCGAGTTCCACGCCGGCGGTGTGCTTGACCAGCCCCAGCAGGTTGGTGCCCGTGGGGGTCAGAGGGCGGCGTACGTCGTATTCCGAGAGCCCTTCGAGCTTCCACAGCAGGGCGTCACGGGCGTCTTGCAGATAGCGGAGAAGGTTCGCCTTCGGGTCTGCTTCGATCATGCCGGGCAGTCTTCCAGCCGCCACTGACAACGGGGCCCGCCTGTCGCCCGGGTGCGTGGGGCGGGTGCGGGAGACAAGCTGAGAGTACGGATCCAGGGCAGGTGAGTCACGAGCGACCTGACGGTGTCCGCCGCACGGATCGTGGTCGGCGTCGACGGCTCCGAGCCGTCGAAGGCCGCCCTGCGCTGGGCGGCGCGGCAGGCCGCCCTGACAGGTGCCGTGATCGAGGCGGTGACCGCGTGGGAGTACCCGCTGTGGTACGGCGCCAGCCCCATGGCCGCCGGTTTCGATTTCGCGGACAACGCGGCGAAGATCCTCAGCCAGGCGCTCGACGAGACCTTCGGCCCCGACCGGCCGGTCGAGATCCGGCCCCGGGTCGAGCACGGACACCCGGCGGCCGTGCTGCTCGAGGCCTCCCGGGAGGCGGAACTGCTGGTCGTGGGGAACCGGGGGCACGGCGGATTCACCGAGGCGCTGCTCGGGTCGGTCGGCCAGCACCTCGTTCAGCACGCGGCGTGCCCGGTGGTCGTCATCCGCGGCCCCGTACCGAGCGCCGCCCATGGGGCCAACGGTGTGGGGTGAGGCCATGTGGCCCTATGACACAGGGCGTCGGCCGGGCGAGTGTGGAAGGGCGCGGGACCCGAGCGCGGGAGCAGGAAGGATGGGTGACGTCATGGCCGCATCATGGACCACCCCCGGGGTCTTCACCGGCCGGGGCGGCGTACGGACCGACGAGGCGGGGGTCGTCACCGGCAACCTGACCGTCCACACCACCTGGGACGGCAACCATGCCGACGTGACGGTCGGGTACACCGGCACCTCCGAATGGTTCACCCTCACCGGAAGCCCCGTGCCCTGCCGTTCCGAGCGGCGCAGCCGGGAGCTGCACCAGGCCGTGGTGGCCGCCGTCGGCGAGGGTGGCGGAGCCACCATCGAGCAGACGCGGGTGAAGGAAACGACCTGACCGACTCGTTCTGTTCCTTCCCGGCGGATCGTTACCGTGGCGCTCAGGCGCGCGTGTCGTCGGGTTCGGGACCCCAGTACTCCGGGCCGCCCCCGCGCCAGTCGATCAGCGGGGAGACCGAGACCTCCACGGGATCGACGTCCAGCCCCGCGCGGCGCAGGAACTCGGCGACGTCGGCGACGCTGTAGGCCAGCCCCAGGATCTCGCCGTTCACGCGGACGCGCCGGCCACCCGTCGGGGAGGGCGGGTGCACGATCACAGGCAGTGGTCCGGGCATGTACCCAGCATCGGATGCGGGCCGCGCCGCCGCATCCGGACGGCGGCGGTCCGTGCCCCGGCCTGCTCCGGGGAGGGCCCGATTACGCTGTCCGGGTGACGGACAGCTACAGACGGCCGCTCGCCGTGTTCGACCTGGACAACACCCTCGCCGACACGGCGCACCGGCAGCGCTTCCTCCAGCGCCGCCCGCGCGACTGGGACGCCTTCTTCGCGGCCGCGCCCGACGATCCGCCGATGGGGCAGGGGGTGGAGCTGGCCCGCCGGAGCGCGGTGGAGTGCGAGATCGTCTACCTCACCGGGCGGCCCGAGCGGTGCCGCCGGGACACCCTGGACTGGCTGGCCGCCCACGGACTGCCCGAGGGGCGCCTGCACATGCGGCGCGACGGCGACCGCAGGCCGGCCCGCCGCACCAAGCTGGAGATCCTGCGGCGGCTCGCCCGCGGCCGGGAGATCCGTGTCCTCGTGGACGACGACGAGCTGGTGTGCGCGGACGCCGAACTGGCGGGGTTCCGCGTCCTGCGCGCCCGCTGGACGGCGCCGTCAGCCGAGTTGAGGACGGCGCAGGAGAGCGAGGGGCGTACCTGAGCCGCAGGAGGGCCGGAGCCACGCAGCAAGAGGGACGCAGCAAGAGGGACGCGCCAAGAGGGATGTACGAGGGGGAGGGACGAGAGCGGGGGCCGCAGGCGCGTCAGTCCGCGTCCTCGATCCGGAAGCCGACCTTCAGGCCGACCTGGTAGTGCTCGATCCGCCCGTCCTCGATCTGGCCCCTGACCTGGGTCACCTCGAACCAGTCCAGGTTGCGCACGGTCTGCGAGGCGCGCGTGATGGCGTTGCGGATGGCCTGGTCGACGCCTTCGTGCGAGCTGCCGACGATCTCCGTGACCCGGTAGGTGTGGTCGGTCATGCGGGTGGCTCCTCTCGGCGGGCGGCGCCGGTGACGCGGGTATGGGGCGCCATGACTTCCGGGCGCGCGTGTGGCGCGCGTCACTCCACCGTGCCGCATGCGGAGGCGCGGCGCGAGACGAAGTAGTGCGGCAAGCGGGACATCACTTGACCCGGGCATTGGTCCATACCAAAATCGCAGCCACACCCGCGCGAGCCCCTGCTCGTCCCCCCACGTCGGGCCCTTCCCTGTGCGTCGGAAAGAACAGGACCCCTCGTGAGACCTCGCCTCCTCGCTCTGGTGTGTGCGTCCTCCTTCCTGGTCAGCGCCTGCGGCGTGCTGTCGCCGGGCGGAAGCGGGCGGCACACCGTCACCGTGTGGATGATGAAGGGCAGCGCGTCGCAGGACTTCCTGAACCGCTTCACCGAGGACTTCGAACGCACCCACGGCGACCTGCGCCTCGACATCCGCATCCAGGAGTGGACCGGTATCGGTCCGAAGGTGCAGGCCGCGCTCACGAACCGCTCCGAGGGCGGCCCCGACGTCATCGAGGTCGGCAACACTCAGGTCGCGCAGTACGCCAAGGGCGGCAGGCTGACCAACCTGACGCTGGAGTCGATGCGGGACTGGGGCATGCGGGACTGGCTGCCCGGCCTGGCCGAACCGGGGCTGGACAACTCCTCCCAGTACGGCATCCCGTGGTACGCGGCCAACCGGGTCGTCATCTACCGCAAGGACCTGTTCGAGCAGGCGGGCATCACCAAACCGCCCCGCAACCGGACCGAGTGGCTGGCCGCGAGCGAGAAACTCAACTCCGGGGCCAACCAGGGGATCTACCTCGCCGGACAGGACTGGTACACGCTCTCCGGCTTCATCTGGGACGAGGGTGGCGACCTCGCCACGGAGACCGACAGCGGCTGGAAGGGCACCCTGGACAGTGAAGCCGCTCTGCGCGGCATGGACTTCTACCGGCAGCTCCAGGCGCTGGGCCGGGGCCCGGTCGACGCCGACGAGGAACACCCGCCGCAGGCGGAGGTGTTCGCCGAGGGCAAGGTGGCGCAGATCGTGGCGGTGCCCGGCCTCGCCCAGACCATCGTGGAGAAGAACCCCGACCTCAAGGACAAGTTGGGCTTCTTCCCCGTGCCGGGCAGGACCGCCGCCCGGCCGGGCTCGGTGTTCACCGGCGGCTCCGACCTCGTCGTGCCCCGTAACACCACCGACCGGGACGGCGCCGTCGCCGTGGTCGCCGCCCTCACCGGCGCCAAGTGGGACACCGACCTCGCCCGCACCATGAACTACGTTCCCAACAAGACGAAGCTCGCCGCCGCCGTCGCGGACGAGGAGGGGGTCGCGGCCATGGCGGCGGGCGCCGCACACGGCCGGGCGACCCCCAACACGCCGCTGTGGGCCACGGTCGAGGCCGACAACCCGATCAAGGACTACATGACGAAGGTGCTCTCCGGGGGCGACCCGGGGACGGAGGCCCGCCGCGCCTCACAGCGGATCACCGAGCAGTTGGCGTAACCCCCGGGCCCGCGGCGATGGACCCCGAGCCCTCCGGGCAACGGCCCGGAGGGCTCGGAGGGCTCGGAGGACCAGGAGGCCCTCAACGGCGTCCGGAGCCCCGCCCTCGACACCGGCCTCCCGTCACCGCACCACACTCAGCGACAGCGCGAAACGTTCCTCACCGTCGGTCCACCACCGCTCCAACTCAAGCCCCGCAGCGGCGAGTTCCACACTCACCCGGTCCTTGCGGAACTTCGCCGACACCTCGGTGCGCAGCTCCTCGCCCGCCGCGAAGTGCACGGCGAGATCGAGCGCGGGCACCTTCACCGTCTGCGCGGTGCGTGAGCGCAGCCGCATCTCGATCCGCTCGTTCGTCGTGTCCCAGAGCGCCACGTGGTCGAAGGCGTCCGGCTCGAAGTCGGCGCCCAGCTCGCGGTTGACCACGCTCAGGACGTTCTTGTTGAACGCGGCCGTCACCCCGGCCGCGTCGTCGTACGCCCTGACCAGCACGTCCTCGGCCTTGACCAGGTCGGTGCCGAGCAGCAGCGCGTCGCCGGGGGAGAGCAGGGCGCGCACCGAGGCCAGGAACTCGGCGCGTTCGCCGGGCAGCAGGTTGCCGATCGTGCCGCCGAGGAACGCCAGCAGCCTCGGGCCGGGGGAGTGGGGGAGGGCCAGGCCGGCGGTGAAGTCGGCGATCAGCGCGTGCACGTTCAGTCCGGGCCGCTCGGCGACCAGGGCCCGCCCGGCCTGTTCCAGCGCGGTGTCGCTGACGTCGACGGGGACGTAGGTGTGCAGTCGGGGCAGCGCGTCGATCAGATGGCGCGTCTTCTCCGAGGAGCCGGAGCCCAGTTCGACGAGTGTGCGGGCGGGCAGCGCGTCGGCGATCTCGGCGGCGCGGTCGGCGAGGATCTCCCGCTCGGCACGGGTCGGGTAGTACTCGGGCAGTTCGGTGATCTGCTCGAACAGCTCGCTGCCGCGCGCGTCGTAGAACCACTTCGGCGGCAGCGTCTTGGGGTCGGAGGTCAGGCCCTTCTGGACGTCGGCGCGCAGGGCCGCGGCCATGGCGTCCTCGGGCAGGGTACGGGTGATACGGAACTCACTCACGTGCGGGGCTCCTCGGATCGTGCGGATGCCAGGTCCTCGGTGGGGTCCTTGAGCGGGGTGAGCAGGACGTCCGTACGGCTCGCCGCGAGCAGGGTGCGGTCGGGCACCTCAACCCAGTGCGGGTCGTCGTCGTAGGGTTCGGAGGCCACCACCGTGCGGCGGCCGGGCTCGGCCAGGTACCACAGGCTGTCGCCCCAGGCGGTCGCGGTGATCGTCTCGCCGTTGGTCAGCAGCAGGTTGAGCCGCGAGCCGGGGGCCGCCGCGGCGACCTCCAGGACGGTGTCGGCTAGCGCCTGCCCCTCCTCGTCGCCGCCGCGGAGCCGGGCCAGCACCAGCGCCCACACGAGCGCCGAGTCGTTGCGGGCCTCCAGCGTCAGCAGGTCCCGCGGCGGCAGGGTCCGGGACACCGCGGCGAGCGAGTCCGGCCAGCCGGTGACGGCGCCGTTGTGGCTGAACAGCCAGGTGCCCGCGGCGAACGGCGCCGCCGCGGCCTCCGCGTCCGCGCCCGAGAGGGTCGCGTCCCGCACCGCGGCGAGCAGCGCCGAGGTGCGTACGACCCGGGACAGGTCGGCGAAGGACAGGTCGGCCCAGATGGGCCCGGCGCGGCGGTAGCGGGCCGGCACCGGGTCGCCCTCCGCGTACCAACCCACCCCGAAGCCATCGGCGTTGACCGTCCCGTGCCGCTGGTGCCGGGGCGCCCACGCCTGCCGGTACAGGCTGTGCGCCGGTTCCACCAGATACCGGCCGAGCGGCTCCTCGGGTCCCAGATAAGCCAGGTGACGGCACATCAGATGGCCTCCGAGCGGGCCGTGCGGAACCCGGAGAAGATCTGCCGCCGCACCGGGTAGTCCCAGTTGCGGAACGTGCCCCGGCAGGCCACCGCGTCCACGGCGAACGAACCGCCGCGCAGCACCTTGTACTCGGGCCCGAAGAACACCTCTGAGTACTCCTTGTAAGGGAACGCGGCGAAGCCCGGGTAGGGGAGGAGGTCGCTCGCCGTCCACTCCCACACATCCCCGATCAACTGCCGTACGCCGAGCGGCGACTCCCCGGCCGCATGGCTGCCTGCCGGGGACGGGCGCAGATGCCGCTGGCCGAGGTTGGCGTGCTCCGGCGTGGGGTCGGCGTCACCCCACGGGTAGCGCGTCGAACGCCCGGTCACCGGGTCGTGGCGCGCCGCCTTCTCCCACTCGGCCTCGGTGGGCAGCCGGCGCCCGGCCCAGCGGGCGTAGGCGTCGGCCTCGTACCAGCACACGTGCAGGACCGGCTCGTCGGGCGGTACGGCCTCGGTCGCGCCGAACCGGCGGCGGAGCCACTGCCCGCCGTCACGCCGCCAGTACAGCGGCGCATCGATGTCGTGCCGCCGTATGTGCGCCCAGCCGTCCGGCGCCCACCAGCGGGGCTCGGTGTAGCCGCCGTCCTCGACGAACGCCTGGTAGGCGGCATTGGTCACCGGGGTGGTGTCGATCCAGAACGGCGCGACCTCGCGCACGTGCGCGGGCCGCTCGTTGTCCAGCGCCCACGGCTCGGTGGAGGTGCCCATGGTGAACGGGCCACCGAGCACGAGGACTTCGGGCGGACCGGTGAACGGCGGGGCCGGCTCCGGGTCCGGTGCGGTCAGGGCCTGCGGGCCCCGGCGGAGCTGGTGGGTGATCAGCATGGTCTCGTCGTGCTGCTGCTCGTGCTGCGCGATCATGCCGAAGGCGAAGCCGGCCTCGGTCAGCCGGGTGCCGTGGAACGCGGTGGACTCCAGTACGTCCAGCACCCGGCCGCGCACCTCGGACGCATAGCCCCGGGCCTCGTCGGGGGCCATCAGCGGCAGCGAGGGGCGTTCGGCACGCGGATGCTCGAAGGCGTCGTAGAGGCTGTCGATCTCGGGGCGCATCGCCTCGCGGCCGGCGACCGCCCGCAGCAGCCACAGCTCCTCCTGGTTGCCGATGTGGGCGAGGTCCCACACCAGCGGGGACATCAGCGGCGAGTGCTGGGCGGTGAGGTCGGGCTCCTCCACGCAGGTGGTCAGCAGCGTGGTGCGGTCACGGGCCGTGGTGAGCGAGCGCAGCGCGCGCTCGCGCAGCGTCTCGGCGTCGGACGGCTCGGCGTCGAACGTCTCGGAGTCGATCGTCTCGGCGTCGAGGGCGGGATCGGTCATGGCGCGATGTCCTTCCCGTGGGCGGTGGGGGTTCCCCGGGTCGTACGGAGACCGGACCCCGGGTTCTCCGAGCCGTGCAGCCGGTCCAGCAGGTCGTCGGCGGGACAGCGGCCCCGGCGGACGTAGCGGTCCTGGAACGCCGCGACGGCGTCCGTGACCTCGGTGGTGGCGCCGAGCCGGGGCAGGGCC
Organism: Streptomyces sp. NPDC047453; assembly: GCF_040643155.1. NCBI lineage: Bacteria > Bacillati > Actinomycetota > Actinomycetes > Kitasatosporales > Streptomycetaceae > Streptomyces > Streptomyces sp. NPDC047453. The sequence continues at coordinate 88,574 of NZ_JBEYTS010000027.1, forward strand.
TCCAGGGCGGCGGCGAAGCAGGCGACGGCCGCCTCGCGCAGGTCGGGGTCGGCGAGCCCGGAGCGGGCCGCCTCGGTCCACAGCGGATTGTGCGGCGCGGGCAGCGGCCCGGACCGCTCGGCGAGGGGCTTCACCACCCGGTAGACGGTCTCTGCCGCCTCCGGGTCGTCGAAGAGCGCCGCGGTGACCGCCAGCGGCACGATCCACCCGTCGTCGCCGGGCTGAGCGTCGATCATGCGCAGTTCCAGATGGCCCCGCGGCCGGATCGGCGGGAACAGCGTCGTGAGGTGGTAGTCGAGATCCTCGCGGGTCGGCGGCCTCGGCCGGCGCGAGCTGATCCACCTGCGGAAGGTGAGCCCGTCGGGCACCTCCCACGGCCCGTCCTCGTGCCGTACGCACATCACCGGCGCGTCCAGCACGTGCCGGGCCCAGGCGGTGCGGGGACTGCCGTTCAGCGCGGGGGCGCCGGCCCGGCCCGGGCCGATCTCCATCCACATCAGCTGCCGGGTGGAGAGCCAGCCGGTGGGGCGCCGCGCCACCAGCGGGGAGTGGGCGAACGCGGCCACCAGCACCGCGCCCAGGTGGTGCGCCAGCCACCAGCGGCGCCCGTGGCCCAGCGGTCCGGGCTCCTCGTGGCCGGCGTCCACGCAGACCTGCACGGACGCCGAGGCGCACATCATGTGCCGGCCGGCCGGGCCACCGCGGTCCAGGCAGGCCTCCAGGGCGTCGTAGCGCTGCTCGCGCAGGAATCTGCGGGGGGTGTGCCAGGGATCGTGGCCGACACCGACGAGACGGAGTCCGTCCTCGGCCAGTACGGCGCGGACGGTGTCGAGGTCGGCGGAGACGGTACCGATGCACTCCATCAGGGAGGCGGCGGGCGGCGAGCTCAACTCCAGCTGGCCGCCGGGTTCGACGGTGAACGCCGACCTCAGGGGCATGGTCCGCAGTGCGGCATAGGCCGCTTCGAGACGTTCGGGTGTCACGGGGAGCCGCGGCGTACGCAGCTCATGGACGAGCCATTCCACTTCGACCCCTAGGGCGCGGGGCGGTCCGGTCTTGAAGCAGATGCCGCTGACCAGAGCCTCGGCCTCGGCTTCGGTGACGACGGTACGGGGTTCCGCACGGCCGTCCGCCGAGGTGGGTTGCGCATCGGACATGTCGGGATCCTCCTGAGATTCCACCATGCCGCCGGCCCGGCGGTCGGAGGGCCGGGCCGGGGCCGCACCGTCCCAGCCAAAACCCTCCGGCCGATTCGCACAAGGGTGCAAATCGCGACAATCGTGGCGCCAAATCTCCGTATCCGCGATATTTCAGACGCTCACCCGAGGTGCCGGGGCCCGGCGCATCCGCATGGGTCCGCCCCCTTCGCAGGGGGTCCCGCGGGTGCACCGGGCCCCGCGCCCGGTTCTACTCCGACCGGGTGACGTGGGCGCCGTGGCGCGCGGCCCGCGCGTCAGTTCCAGCCGTAGCGCTCCCGCAGGCGGTGCACCACGAGGCCGAACCGCATCCGGTCCAGCGCGCACGCCTCACGGCGCATGCCGTCCTCGTGCAGCCGCAGCACCCGGTCGACGTCCACCCACGAATCCCGTCCCGACCGGTCCCAGGGGCCGCTCCCGATGGCCACCCACTCGCGGTCGCCGTCGTGCGCCTTGCTGGACAGCTGCACCGCCAGGAGCGTCCCGGTGACCTCTCGGGCCACCACCAGCACCGGCCGGTCCTTGCCCCGGCCGTCGTTCTCCTCGAACGGCACCCAGGTCCAGACGATCTCCCCGGGGTCGGGGTCGCCGTCGTGCGCGGGCGCGTACTCGGTGTGCACCCGGCCGACCTCGCGCGGGTCGGCCTCGGTGGTGGCGGTGGGGCCGTAACGGCCGGGCACGTTCTCATCGGTGTCATCGGTAAAGGCAGTCACGGGGGAACCCTAGAACGTACGTATCAAGCCCCGTCACGGGGGCGGATCCGCATGCCGGGGCGGCGCCGGTGGACGGTGAGATAGGCCAGGCCGTCCGGGCCGGCGGTGAGGCTGCGGGTGGAGCCGTACGGCAGCCAGACGGTCGCGCCCTCCGTCAGTTGCCGGGGCTCGTCGCCGGTGCCCGCGCCGAGCACACCGCCGCCCGCGACGACGAACAGCAGGACGTCCAGGTCCGGTTCGCGGTGCGGTGCCACGCCCGTGCCGGGCGCCAGCCGTACGACGTTCGCGTCGAGCTGGCGCCCGGACTCCGCCAGCTTCCACAGCACGCCGCCCGGTACCGGCGGGGCGTCGGCCAGTGCCCGGGCGTCACACAGGATCCGCGGTTCCGGCTCCGCCGGGTCGCCCGGCCCGGTGTCGTACTCGGAAGGCGATGTCATCGTGCACCCCTCATTTCCCGGGCCCGTCATTCCCCATCGGGGCGGTCATCCCCCGGGTCCGCGTCCCGGGTCTACGATTATTACATGTAAGATTCGTGAAAATTGCCGGGTGAGAAGAGCTTCGGGTGAAAAGAGCTGAGTGGACGTGACCACCCCACGGGAGAGCCCCCGCCGAGGCGAGGTGCTGGACATGCTGCGGGCCGCGGCCGAGCCGCTGGGGGTCGCGGAGGCGGCCGAGCGGATCGGACTGCACCCCAACACCGTGCGCTTCCATCTCGACGCCTTGGTGGCCGAGGGCGTCGTCGTGCGCCAGGTCGAGGAACCCTCGGGGCCCGGCCGCCCCCGTACCGTCTACGCCCCCCGGCCCGGCATGGACCGCCGGGGCACGCGCAGCTACCGGCTCCTGGCGCAGATCCTGCTCGGGCAACTGGCCTCCCAGGGGCCCGGGGCGCGGGAGGCCGCGACGGAGGCGGGCCGCGCCTGGGGCGGTTACCTGGTCGATCCGCTGCCGCCCTCGCCGCCGCCCACGGCCGAGCGGGCGGCGGCCCGGCTCGTCGCCCTCCTGGACGACCTGGGCTTCGCCCCGGAGCCCGAGGGCGGCGGCGCCGGAGAACCACCGGAGCGGATCCGGCTGCGCCACTGCCCCTTCCTCGAACTTGCCGAGGAACACGGCCAGTTGGTGTGCCCGATCCACCTGGGCCTGATGCAGGGGGCGCTGGCCGAGCTACGTGCACCGCTGGTGGCGACCGGACTGGAACCCTTCGCGGAACCCGACTCCTGCCTGGCCCACCTGTCCACCCGCCCGGCGGGGTCGCCCGCGCCGGCGCCGGGTGGCTGACGTGAAGGGCGGAGGGGGCCGCGCTTTGGTGGATCTGGTGGGCCCGGTGGCCCGGTGGCCCGGTGGGCTCGGTGGCCGGTCCGGCGGCCGTGGTGGCCCGGCGGTCTGGTCGTCCGGTGGACCGGATGGTCCGGTGGGCCTGGCGGCTTGGTGGCCGTGGTGGCCCTGCCAGCCCTGGCAGACCTGGTGGGTTCCGTGGTCCGGCGTCCCCGGTGGCCGCGTGGCCTCGGTGGGTCTGGAGGTCCTGTCGGTCCGGCGGCCGTGGTGGCCCGGTAGCTCTGCCAGATCCGGCAGACCTGGTGGGTCCGGCAGCCAAGCGGCCTCGGTGGGCCTGGTGGCCTGTCGGCCCTGGCGGCCTGTCGGTCCGGCGGGCGTAGTGGCGCGGCACACCCGTCAGCGTCGGTGGACCTGCCGGATCCCGGCAGACCTGGTGGGTTCGCTGGTCCAGTAGGCCGGTGGGTCGGCGGCCCCGGGGCCTGGCGGCCACGCGGACTCGGTGGGCCCGGTGGCCTTGTAGGCCCGGCGACCCTAGTGGCCCGGAGACCTGCCAGTCCCGGCAGACCTGCCAGTCCTGGCGGACCTGGTGGGTCCGGCGGCCTAGCGGACCCGGGTGGGTGGCGGTCCCGGTGGGTCCGGCGGCGTCCCGGTGGCCTGGCTGGCCGGTGGTCCGGTGACTCTGGCGGACCCGGTGACTCTGGCGGGCCGGTGGCCCTGGTGGGCCCGATGGGCCGAGGGCCCTGTGGAGCGGCGGCCCGTTCGTCCCGGCAGGCCCGGCAGTTCCTGCACACCTTGCAGAAAGGCAATACATCGATGAACACCACGGCGGCCGCCATCGCGAGTGCGGTCACCTTCGTTTGGCTCGGTATGGTGCTGGCTATTTCCTTTCTTGAGGCCCCGTTGAAGTTCCGGGCCCCCGGCGTGACCATCCCCATCGGGCTGGGCATCGGCCGGCTGGTCTTCCGGGCGCTGAACCTCGTCGAGACCGTCCTGGCCCTCGTGCTGATCGTCGCGGTCGCCGCGGGCGAGCCTCCGGCCGGGGTCGCCGTGCTGACCGCGGCCGCCGCCGTGCTGCTCCTCGCCCAGTTGGCCTTCGTACGCCCCCGCCTCAACCGCAGGTCCGACCTGGTCCTGGCCGGTGAAGAGGCCGGCGAGGACCGTCCCCGTTCGCGCGGCCACCTGGCGTACGTGGCCCTGGAGATCGCCAAGGTGGCCGTCCTGATCGCCCTCGGCATCGGCCTGCTGACAGCGTGATCGGCGGCCCACCGCCCTGCCGCCGGTCCAGGCGGGGCGCCTCGCCGATGCCGTGCCGCGGTCAGTTGTTCCGCAGCCAGTGCGCGACCTGCTCCGGAGTGGAACGCGGCGCGTCGATGAGGTGGGGAACGAAACGGGACCGGCGGTCGGTGACGATCTCGTTGGATTCGCGGATGCCGACCCCGGCCGACCTGCCGCCGATGACCCACGAGCCGATCACCATGTGGTTGCCGTCGAAGGAGGGTGGCCGGTGGAACTGCTGGAACAGGAACGGGCCGTCGTCGAACCGGCCGGCCTGGTCGAAGTGGTGCTCCGCGGAACGGACCTTGATCGAGGCGCCCTCCCAGCCCCACAGGGGCTTGGCGACCCATTCGGCCAGATCGCGGGGACCGTCGAGGTAGGACGGCAGGAGGTTCGGGTGTCCGGGGTACAGCTCCCACAGCACCGCCAGCAGCGCCTTGGTGGACAGCAGCGCCTTCCACATCGGCTCGAGCCACTGCGTCGAACGGGGCTCGGCCTCCAACTGCGGGGCGTAGGCGCTCTCGAACGCCCAGTCCCACGGGTACATCTTGAAGCAGGAGTCGATGGGTACGTCGCTCAGATCCACGAAGCGCCGGATGCCGCTGTGCCAGCCGACGTCCTCCATCGTCAGGCCCACCGTGGGAAGGCCCGCTTCGACGGCCGTGTCCCGCAGGTACGCCGTGGTGATGATGTCCTCGTCGGGCTCGTCGACGGAGTGCGCGAAGTGGACCTGGCCGCCCAGCCGCGGAGCCAGTCGCTGCCACGTCCGCACCAGACGCTCGTGGATCGTGTTGAACTGGTCGCGGTCCGGATGCACGTCCTCCAGCCACTGCCATTGCAGCACCGCGGCTTCGAGCAGCGCCGCCGGAACGTCGCCGTTGTACTCGTACAGCTTGGCGTCGCCCGTGCCGCCCCAGGCGAAGTCGAACCTGCCGTAGATGCTCGGTGACTCGTTCTCGAAGGTCTCGAGCATCGGTCTCGCCCAGCGGGGGTCGATGCCGAGGCGTTCGACATCACCCTTCTCCAGGACGTTCCGGGCCGCTGTCACGCACATCGCGTGCAGTTCCTCGGTGACGTCCTCCAGGTAGTCCACCTCGCGCGAGGTGAGCACGTAGGCGGCGCTCTCGTTCCAGTAGGGCAACTTGCGGCCGTCGGGCAGTATTTCGGTGTGGAACGGAAGGCCTGACTGGAGCACCGTCTGCTCCCAGCCAGGCCTCGGGGTGCGGGGTTCGCGTCTCATGGATCAGCCGCCGACCGATCCGCCCTTGGCGGAGAAGCCGCCGCGGACGACGCTGCCGGACTTCGGCGCGGTGAACGAGCCGTTGCCCTTGCTGAGGTCGACCTTCTGTCCGACGGCGGGGACGTTCTTGCCCCGCGGGGTGTACCACCAGGCGTAGTTGCCCCCGCCGGCCCCGCCGGAGCTGCAGTGGTGGTCCGTCACGCGTTTCTGCGTCAGCCTGTCCATGCATGTGCCCTGGTAGTCCGGGCCGCTGGAGCAGCCGCTGAGGGCTATCGCCATCGCGACCGCGCCCACGGCGCCGACCGAGACCTCGAAGGAGCGGCGACGTGAACTGGTGTGCTGCTGACTCGTCACGAACAGATCCCTCCGGATACGTCTGCTGATCCGCGGCAGTGGTGTGCCGCGCGATACTGCGTCGCGACGGGCGGAGTCACCGGGGTACGGCCAGGCCACGTAAGCGACTTGAAATCGCCCGCGACAGGTCGACATGCCCCGTTCATTCCGACCGTCCCTCGCCATGTACAGGTACTTGGCCTGTCAAACATACCGTTGGCGCATTTGCGTAAGAACGGCGGAGTCATGTTCCGGTTGTCGTACGGGGCTTGCCGGAGGGACAGGGAGTGGCCTGGGCCGCTCTCCGCATGACCGGTGTCCGGGACCCGACGGTGGGATTTCCCCCTCTTTCATGACTGGTCTACCGTTATTCGCCTGTACCAGCACCACGTGGGGGGAATCCGTGCGAACTCGTCTCGCCGCCGCCGTTCTGACATGTGCCGTGGCCGGCGGCCTCGTGGCCTGTGAGCCCGCGGACGGCACCAAGTCGCCGGGCGGCGCCACCCCTTCGGTGTCGGCCCCCGTCGCCTCGGGGAGCAACGAGCCGGCGCAGGACGGCAAGCGGGGAGCGGACCAGCGGAAGAAGGTGCCGGCCTTCGTCGGTATGGGGTTGCAGTCCGCGCAGGACGCCGCCCAGGAACAGGGCTTCCACTCGCTGAAGTCGCACGACGCCCTGGGCCGCGGCCGGATGCAGGCGTTCGACCGGAACTGGAAGGTGTGCACGCAGAACGTGGCGGCGGGCACGACGGTCTCGACCGGTACGACCTTGGACTTCGGCACGGTCAAGCTGGAGGAGTCCTGTCCCGCGAAGGACGAGGCTCCGCCCTCGGTCAAGGGCGGGAGGATGCCCGACTTCAAGGGGAAGTCGGTGAAGGCGGCTCGCGCCGCCCTCGCCACGAGCACGTCGCTCACGGTGAAGGACGCGTCGCCGGACCACCGGTGGGTGCTGGTGGAGAGCAACTGGCAGGTGTGCTCGCAGACTCCGGGCCCGGGTACCGAGCTGAAGGGGCAGCCGGTGTCCTTCACGGCGGTCAAGTTCGGGGAGTCCTGCCCGTAGGCACGGGCATGGGACCGGGGCTCGGAGCCCCGCGGAAAGCCGGAAGGGGCCGGCGCCCAGCGGGCGCCGGCCCCTTCCGGGGCGCTCAGGCGGCAGCCACCTCGCCGGTGTGGCCGTGCAGGCGCGCGACGACCTCGGTGAGCTGGGCGGCGACCTCGGCGTCGTCGACCGGGTGGGTCTCGGCGAAGCGGGTCACGGAGCCGGGGATGGAGAGCTTGATGTCCTCGATCACCTTGCCGCCGGCGATGCCCACGGCCTTGCGGGTGTCGTCCTGCGCCCACACGCCGCCGTACTGGCCGAAGGCGGTGCCGATGACGGCGACGGGCTTGCCGACGAAGGCACCGGCGCCGAACGGGCGGGACAGCCAGTCGATGGCGTTCTTCAGGACGGCCGGGATGGTGCCGTTGTACTCGGGGGAGAAGAGCAGGAAGGCGTCGGCGGACCCGGCGACCTCGCGCAGCTTGGCGGCGGCGGCCGGCACGCTGCCCTCGACGTCGAGGTCCTCGTTGTAGAACGGGATGTCGGCCAGGCCCTCGAACAGCTCGACCTCGGCGCCCGCGGGGGCGAGCTTGATTGCGGCCTCGGCGAGCTGGCGGTTGTGCGAACCGGCGCGGAGGCTGCCGACGAGCGCGAGGATGCGAACAGACATGGGGGACTCCAAGGGGGGATGACACAATGGCGTTACAGATCCGGACCGAGGTCCGTTTAATTTTCTACCACCATAAGCGGACCACGGTCCAGTTCTGTTCCCGATGCCTTACGCTGTCTTCATGTCCCGCCCCTTGTCGCCCCTTCCGAAGCCCCAGGAGCCTCAAGAACCTCAGGAGACCCGGGAGCCGCTGACACAGCCGGTGTTGCTCGACTTCGGCGCCGGCGAGGACGAGCCCTGCCTGCGGGCCGACGCGGCCCGCAACCGCGCCCGGCTGCTGAACGCCGCCGCGCGCCTGGTCGCGGAGCACGGCGCGGCCGGAGTCACGATGGAGGCGGTCGCCGCGGCGGCCGAGGTGGGCAAGGGGACGGTCTTCCGGCGCTTCGGCGACCGCACCGGCCTGCTCAGGGCGCTGCTGGACCACTCGGAGCGGAAGTTCCAGGCCGCGTTCCTCAGCGGGCCACCGCCCATGGGTCCTGGCGCGCCGCCCGCCGAGCGGCTGCGGGCCTTCGGCTGCGTGGCGCTGCGCCGCGCGGCCGACGAGTTGGAACTGCAACTGGCGGCCGATCCGGGTCCGGCCCGCCGCTTCGGCGTACCCGCCCGCCAGGTCCAGTACGCCCATGTGGCGATGCTGCTGCGGCAGGCGGCCCCGGACGCGGACAGCGAACTCCTCGCTCACACGCTGATGGGGTACCTCGAGCCCGCCCTCATCCACCACCTGACCCGGCAGTGCCAGATGCCGATGGAGCGGCTGCAGGCGGGCTGGCACGACCTGGTCGCCCGAATCACCTCCACGGGGCCGACCTGCTGAGAGCCGGGGGACCGGTACGGCCGACTCGGCCGTGAGCGGCGTGTGCTTCCGTCGAACACCTCCGGCGGGCTTGTGTGGTGTTCGTGCCGAAGGGCGGAAGAACGGCGCTGAGAGCGGGCGTGCCCTGCGGGACGCCCGGATCGCCTGTGCCCCCGCCATCGCGGCCTCCGCGCGCGGCTTCCCGTCCGTGACCTACGTGTGTGCGGTCTTCCCGTACGTGGACGCGGTGGCCCCGTCATCACCCGGTGGGCGACATGGGCGGGCCGCGCGCCGGTCGGCCCCGTGGGGCCGGCCGCGATGTCCCCGGGGTCGCGCCGCGGGGCCGACACCAGCACCGGCACCAGCGCCGCGTCCTCGCCCGCCGCCCGCCGCCCGGGGCGTCGGACAGGCGGCGCGGCCCCGCAGAGTGCCTGGCAGGGTTACCCAGCCCGGCGGGGCGACCTACGCGTCCTTGCCCTCCGCGTACTGCCCCGCATCTGTTGCCGCTTCAACTTCCGTCTGGAATAGGGCAGTTCACCAGACGGACGGCCCACGGCTTCTGCCAAGATGCCGTACGTCATGGTGCAGATTCCCAAACCCGCCGCGCCCCCGTCGCCCGCTCCGCGCTCCGTGCCCACGAGCGCCGACGTGGCCCGACTGGCCGGCGTCTCGCGCGCGACCGTCTCCTACGTCCTGAACAACACCAGAGCGGTCCGCATCAGCGAGCCCACCCGCCGCCGGGTCCACGAGGCCGCCGAGGAACTCGGGTACGTACCGCACGCGGCGGCGCGCAGTCTGCGCGCGGGGCACAGCCGCATGGTCCTGATGCCCGCCCCGGCCATCCCGGCCGGCCCGCTCTACAGCCGCTTCCTGGAAGAACTCCAGTGGGCGCTCGGCCTCCTCGACTACACCGTCGTACAGCACGCCACCGCGGGCCTGCCCGGTGACGAGGCCGCCCGGGCCTGGGCCGAACTGCGCCCGGTAGCCGTCCTGGTGTCCGGCGTGGGCCTCGGACCCGCGGGCGTCTCGGTACTCAAACGCTCCGGCGCGCGTGCCGTCGTCACCCTCGGCCCGGAGCCCGTCGAGGGTGCCCACGCGCTGCTCATGGACCACGAGAGCGTCGGCCACCGGGCCGGTGTCCACCTGCACGCCCGTGGCCGGCGCCGTATCGGCGTGGTCGTGCCCGAGGAACGCGGACTGGACATGTTCTCCCGACCCCGGCTCGCCGGCGTACGGCGCGCCCTGCGCGGCACCGACAGCAGCGTGACCGAACTGCCCCTCGGCTACGACGAACGGTCCGCCGCCCACCTGGCCGCCCGCTGGCGCGACCTCGGCCTCGACGCGGTGTTCGCCTACAACGACGAGTACGCCATGCTGCTGATGCGCGCCCTGCAGGACGGGGGCGTACGCATCCCCGAGGAGACGGCCGTGATCGGCGCCGACGACCTCATGCTCGGGCGGCTGCTGCGGCCCCGGCTCAGCACCGTCCACATCGACCTGCCCTCCGGCCGCGACCTGGCCGAACTGGTCGACCGCGCCGTACGCGACCCCGGCGCCCCGCCCGAGCGGCACGCGGTACTGGGCGCGGCGGTGGTCCACCGCGAGTCCACATGACCCGCGAGTCCGCGTGACCGCGAGTGCACGTGACCCGCGCGACCCCCGTATGACTGACCCGCGACAGGCCGGCCGGCGCTACGACAAAGCGGTGGGCGCCACTCCCGAAGGGAGGACACCCACCGCCCGGCACGCTCGGAAAGCAGCCCGTCGAGACCTTACGGTCCGATCCGCCGACCGATCCACTGGCCGTGTCTACAGACCGTTCTGCTGCTCGGTGACCGCCTTGCGGACCTCGTCCATGTCCAGCTTGCGCGCCTGGCCGATCACGTCCGACAGGGCGGCCTCGGGCAGCGCACCCGGCTGCGCGAACACGGCGACCTGGTCACGGACGATCATCAGTGTCGGAATGGACTGGATGCCGAAGGCCGCCGCCAGTTCCGGCTGGGCCTCGGTGTCCACCTTGCCGAACACCAGGTCCGGGTTCTCCTCGGCCGCCTTCTCGTAGACCGGGGCGAACTGACGGCACGGTCCGCACCAGGACGCCCAGAAGTCGATCAGGACGAATTCGTTGTCCGTGACCGTCTGGTCGAAGTTCTCCTTGGTCAGCTCCACGGTGCTGCTCATGGCGTATCCCTCTTCCTGGTGCTTCCTGGTGTCGGCTTACCGGCGTGGGGTGAAGCCGTGGGCACAACACGGCCGACCCTACGGGTATTCCGCGCACGTACCCGTGTGGCCAGGGCGCACACCACCCACCAGACTGACCCCATGACCGAAACGGAAACCATCGCGTACGACGTCGTGGTGCTGGGCGCCGGACCGGTGGGGGAGAACGTGGCCGACCGCACCCGGGCGGCCGGCCTGTCCACCGCGATCGTGGAGAGCGAACTGGTCGGCGGCGAGTGCTCGTACTGGGCGTGCATGCCCAGCAAGGCCCTGCTGCGCCCGGTCATCGCCCGCGCCGACGCCCGCCGTCTGCCGGGCCTGGGCCAGGCCGTGCGCGGCCCCCTCGACGCCCCCGCGGTCCTCGCCCGCCGGGACGAGTACACCTCGCACTGGCACGACGACGGCCAGGTGCGATGGCTGGACGGCATCGGCGCCGACCTCCACCGCGGGCACGGCCGACTGGCCGGTCCGCGCACGGTCACGGTCGACGGCCCCGACGGCACGCGCAGGACGCTGACCGCCCGGCACGCCGTCGCCGTCTGCACCGGAACCGGCGCCCGGCTGCCGGACCTGCCCGGGCTCGACGCCGTCAAGCCGTGGACCAGCCGCGAGGCCACCAGCGCCGAACAGGTGCCCGGGCGGCTGATCATCGTGGGCGGCGGTGTCGTCGCCACCGAGATGGCCACCGCCTACCAGGCGCTCGGCTCGCAGGTCACCGTCCTGGTCCGGGGCAAGGGGCTGCTGCCGCGCATGGAACCCTTCGCCGGCGAACTGGTCGCCGACGCCCTCGCGGAGGCGGGCGCCGACCTCCGCACCGGCACGACGGTGGAGTCGGTCGCCCGCGAGAACGGCACCGTGGTCGCAGTCACCGGCAACGGCGACCGTGTCGAGGCCGACGAGATCCTCTTCGCCACCGGGCGCGCGCCGCGCACCGACGACATCGGCCTGGAGACGGTGGGCCTGGAGCCCGGCTCCTGGCTGCCGGTCGACGACAGCCTGCGCGTGCAGGGCAGCACCTGGCTGTACGCGTGCGGCGACGTGAACCACCGTGCGCTCCTCACCCACCAGGGCAAGTACCAGGCCCGGATCGCGGGCGACACGATCGGCGCCCGTGCGGCCGGTGTGCCCCTGCTGGAGGCGGACCCGTGGGGCGCGCACGCCGCCACCGCCGACCACCACGCCGTACCGCAGGTCGTCTTCACCGACCCGGAGGCCGCGGCCGTGGGCCTGTCCCTGGCCGAAGCCGAGCAGGCCGGCCACCGCGTCCGGGCCGTTGACGTCGACCTCTCCTCGGTCGCCGGGGCCGGTCTGTACGGCGACGGCTACCGCGGCCGCGCCCGCATGGTCGTCGACCTCGACGCCGAGATCCTGCGCGGTGTCACCTTCGTCGGCCCCGGCGTCGGCGAACTGCTCCACTCGGCGTCCGTCGCCGTCGCCGGCCAGGTTCCGATCAGCCGCCTGTGGCACGCGGTCCCGTCGTACCCGACGATCAGCGAGGTGTGGCTGCGCCTGCTGGAGGCCTACCGGGGCTGACCACGCGCCTTCAGAACCGCCCCGGCCGTTGCGGCAGTTCGCGCAGGGGAGGTGCCCCGGTGCTCGCCTACGGCAACTCGAAGCCGAGCGCCCGCGCGGCCTCCGCCGGGGTCGGCTGGGTCCAGCGGTGCGCCATCGCGTCGTTGGAGGAGAGGGAACGGAGTTCGGCGCGGTCGAGGTAGAGGGTGCCGCCGAGGTGGTCGGTCTCGTGCTGGACGATCCGGGCGGGCCAGCCCGAGAACGCCTCGTCCACCGCGCGCCCGTGCTCGTCCAGGGCCCGCAGGCGCACCTCGGCGTGCCGTGCCACCACGGCCTGCCAGCCAGGGACGCTCAGGCAGCCCTCGTAGAACGCGGCGCGCGCGGTGCCGACGGCCTCGTACGACGGATTGACCAGCACGCGGAAGGGGAGCGGCACCCGTCCGCGCGCCACTCGTACCTCGTCCGGCACCGGTGCCGGGTCCTCCACGACCGCGATCCGCAGTCCGACCCCGACCTGCGGTGCGGCCAGTCCCACGCCCGGCGCCGCGTGCATGGTGAGGCGCATCGCCTGAACGAAGCGGGCCAGCAGCTCGGGCTCCAGTTGGCCGTCGAACGGTTCGGCGGCGCGTCGCAGCACCGGGTCGCCGGCGGCGACGATGGGCAACGGGCCGCCGTCGGCGAGGAGTTCCTCGACCTGCTCGGTCAGGGGCGTACGCGCACGGGGGGTAGCCATCACGCCAGGATGCCACGGCGCTCGCCCGGCCCGGCCCGCCTGGCGCAGGCAGGCCACCAACCTGGCGCGTGACCGGCGCCGGTACGGCCTGACGGGGGTGAGGCGGCGCCGGTTCCCGCTGGGCGTGCAGCACCTGCGGCAGCACCCCCGACCGGGCCGCCGGTGTGAAGTAGCGTGGTGCGACACGCCGACGCCGGAGGGAGACGCACATGACGACACAACACCGGCGTGCCCGGCGCGGGCAGGGCGAACTGGAGAGCCAGGTGCTCGGCGCGCTCCGTGAGGCGGACGGCCCGGTCACCGCGGCCTGGGTGCAGCAGCGGCTCGGCGGCGACCTCGCCTACACCACCGTGGTCACCATCCTGACCAGGCTGCTCGCCAAGGATGTCGTCTCCCGCGAGCGCCGGGGCCGCTCCTTCGTGTGGACCCCGACCGCGGACGTCGCCCGCCTCGCGGCGCTCCGGATGCGCCGGCTGCTGGACGGTGAACGGGACCGCGAAGCCGTGCTGACCAGCTTCGTCACCACGCTGCCGCCCGGCGACGAGCAGGTGCTGCGCGCACTGCTGGACACCGCGGACGCCGCGGACAACGCCGACAGGGCCGACAGGGCTCGACACCCGAGGGACGTCGGTACGGAACACTGACGCCTCATGGGGCTCTACGTCTTACTGCCGCTGTTACTGCCGCTGTCCGCCTGGCCCGTCGCACGCCTGGCCGCACCGCGCCTGCACCCGCGCACGGCCACCCGGCTGCTGACCCGGGTGGCCGCCGTCATGGGCGGATGCAGCACGCTGTGCCTCGCCCTGCTCACGGTCGTCGGCAGCGCCCAACTGACCGGCAGCCCGGTTCCGGACGAATGGGCCGATCCCGAGTTCAGGGCGGCCGTCTCGCGCGACCGGGTCGCGGGCCGTGCGGCGATCCCCGCCCTGGGACTGGTCGCGGTGGCCTGCGGGCGCACCCTGTGGCGCCACCGGCGGGTGGCCCGCCGCGCCCGGCGGGCCCTGACCGGGCTGCGCGGCGCACCCGTCGTGGTCCTGCCCGACACCACGCCGTACGCCTACGCCCTGCCCGGCAGCCTTGACCGGATCGTCGTCACCACGGCACTTCTGGACGGCCTCGCCCCGGACGAACGGCGGGCCCTGTTCGCGCACGAACGCGCCCACCTGGCGGCCCGCCACCACCGTCACCTGCTCACCGTGCACCTGGCGGCCTGCGCCAACCCCTTCCTGCGGCCGCTGCGGTCCGCCGTCGTCTACACCGCCGAGCGCTGGGCCGACGAGGACGCGGCCCGCGCGGTCGGCGACCGGCGCGTGGTCGCGCGGGCGATCGGCAAGGCGGCCCTGCTGTCGTCCGCCGCGCCCGCGCCCACCCTCGCCGCGGTGGCCGCCGGCGGCCCGGTTCTGCGTCGGGTCGCCGCCCTGCTGGCGCCGGCACCGGCGGGCCCGGACCGGCCGTCGGTCTTCACGGCGGTCGGCGCCGCCGTGTGGGGCGCCGCCGCCGGTGCGGTGGTGTCCGCGATGTCCTCGGCGAACTCCGCGGTCACCCTGTTCCTGCTCCTCCACCCGGCGGCGCCGCTCTGACCGCCTGTTCGCTCCGACCGTTCACCGGTCCCCGAAGTCGCCCGCGAGGGCGGAGGCGACGCGCAGGTGCGTCTCGGCCTCGTCCTGGCGGCCCTGCCGCTGGAGGGTGCGGCCCAGCATCAGCCGGGCGTAGTGCTCCACCGGATCGCGCTCGACGATGACGCGCAACTCGGCCTCGGCCCGGCGCAGTTGGGCCGAGTGGTAGTACGCACGCGCCAGCAGCAGCCGGGGGCCGGTCTGCTCCGGCACCTCCTCGACCAGCCCGCTCAGCACGCGGGCCGCGGCGGCGTAGTCCCGGGCGTCGAAGAACATCTGCGCCCGCTCCCAGCGCTCCGCCGGGGTTCCGTGCTCGTAGTACGTCGTGTCCACCAGTGACCTCCTTCGGTGCCTCGTTCGGAGCCACCGGCCGCAACAACAGGCACGATTGGTTGAATATTCCACTATGCTGCCGTCGCCGGCCGCGAAGGCCCGTGAACGACGGCAGCGGGGACTTTCGGCGCCCCCTGGGGCTAGGTTGGGTGCCATGAGCAATCTTGACCGCGAGTCGGTCCCCGCGGTGTGCGGCGGCCGTGGCTTCGTGGTGGCAGAGCCCGTACGGGAACTCCTCAGTCCCCGCCGCGTCAGGCTCGGCGAGTCCACCGAGGTGAGGCGGCTGCTGCCGAACCTGGGCCGCCGCATGGTGGGCGCCTGGTGCTTCGTCGATCACTACGGCCCCGACGACATCGCCGACGAGCCCGGCATGCAGGTCCCGCCGCACCCGCACATGGGCCTCCAGACGGTGAGCTGGCTGCACGAGGGCGAGGTGCTGCACCGCGACTCGACGGGCAGCCTTCAGTTGATCCGCCCCGGCGAGCTGGGCCTGATGACCTCCGGCCGGGCCATCAGCCACTCCGAGGAGAGCCCCAGGTCGCACGCCCGCTTCCTGCACGGCGCGCAACTGTGGGTCGCCCTGCCGGACACCCACCGCCACGCCGACCCGCGCTTCGAGCACCACGCCGAACTGCCGACGGTCACCGCCCCCGGCCTCAAGGCCACCCTGATCCTGGGCGACCTCGACGGCGCGACCTCGCCGGGCACGACGTACACCCCGATCACCGGCGCCGATCTGGCCCTGACCCGCGGCGCCGACGTACGCCTCCCGCTGGACCCGGACTTCGAGTACGCCGTGCTCTCCATGTCCGGCGAGACCCACGTCGACGGCGTACCCGTCCTGCCCGGCTCGATGCTCTACCTGGGCTGCGGCCGCACCGAACTCCCCCTGCGCGCCGAGTCGGCCGCGGGCCTGATGCTCCTGGGCGGCGAGCCGTTCGAGGAGGAACTGATCATGTTCTGGAACTGGATCGCCCGCTCCCAGGAGGAGATCGCCCAGGCCCGCCGGGACTGGATGGAGGGCACCCGATTCGGCGAGGTGAAGGGCTACGACGGCGCCCCGCTGCCGGCCCCCGAGTTGCCGCCGACGCCCCTCAAGTCGCGAGGAAGAGTTCGCTGACCTGCCGAAATGGCTGATCGGTGGTGACTGGTGGGCGACTCGCCGTCACGCGTTGCCCCCAGCCGTTCCGTCGCATGCGGGAAGGCGGCTGGGGTGGGCTGCAAGCTCGATGCGCGGGCGAGGGACTGTGGAAGGCCCTCGACTACCTGCGCGAGGGTGACACCTTCGTCGTCCCGTTGCTGGACCGGCTCGGCCTTTCTATCCAGGACCCCTCGCGATCGTGTCCGGCCTGCGCAAGCGTGGCGTCGGCTTCACCTCGCTGCACGAGGCGCTCGACACGACCACGCCCGGCGGACGCCTGGTCTTCCACGTGTTCGCGGCCCTGGCGGAGTTCATTCGCGAACTCACTACGTGCCCGAGCTGAAGGGCGGTCGCCTCGCACTCGCCGAAGCGACGAGCACGCCGGAACCATCCCAACCCACCAGGTCCGAGGACTGATCACCGCCGTTTGCGGCTGGGTTGGGTCGGGCCGGGGGGCGGTACTGGCCTTGCGACCAGCCCGTTTCCCCGACCCGCCCGCCGCACCCGCCGTGCGTGTC
>NZ_JBEYTS010000028.1:0-98350 GCF_040643155.1 Streptomyces sp. NPDC047453
ACCCCCTCGGCGCGGGCCCCGCCGCCCCCGGGGGGGGGGGCGCCCCCCCCCCCCCGGCCGGCTCGGGTCAGGCGGGGTCCTCGACGAGGTCGCCCGCGCCGACCGTGTCCGGCCCGGCGTGTCCCGCCAGGGCGAGCGTGAGGTCGAACTCCGCGAGCAGACACCGGATCACGTGCTCGACGCCCGCCTGGCCGTCCAGTCCGAGCCCGTACGCGTACGGCCGGCCCAGCAGCACCGCCCGCGCACCGAGGGCGAGCGCCTTGAACACGTCGTCCCCGGTGCGCACACCGCTGTCGAACAGGACCGTCAGCCGGTCGCCGACCGCCTCGGCCACCCGGGGCAGCGCGTCGGCGGCCGCGACGGAGCCGGCCACCTGGCGCCCGCCGTGGTTGGACACCACCACGCCGTCCATGCAGGCGTCGGCGGCCAGGCGGGCGTCGTCGGGGTGCAGGATGCCCTTCAGGACGATCGGGCCGTCCCAGTTCTCCCGCAGGAAGGCCAGATCCGGCCAGGTCTTGCCGGGGTCGGCGAACATGCCCACGAAGTGCAGCACCGCCGCGTTGGGATCCTCGTGCACCGGCTTGGCCAGACCCGCCCGGAAGGCCGGGTCGGAGAAGTAGTTGGCGGTGCCCACGCCGTGCAGGAACGGCAGGTACGCCTGGTCCAGGTCGCGGGGCCGCCAGGCCAGCAGCGGCGTGTCCAGGGTGACCACCAGGACGCTGAACCCGGACGCCCTGGCCCGGCCCAACAGGCTCCGGGTCACCTCGCGGTCCTTGGCCCAGTACAGCTGGAACCAGCGCTCGGCGTCGCCCATCGCCTCGGCGACCCGCTCCAGGGGCGTACTGGAGGCGGACGACAGGACGAACGGCACGCCCTGCGCCGCGGCGGCCCGCGCCGCCGCCGGCTCGGCGTCCGGGTGCAGGATCGACAGCACCCCGACCGGCGCCAGCGCCAGCGGGGCCGGCAGGGCCCGGCCCAGCACCTCCACCGACAGATCGCGCGCGTGGACGTCCCGGAGCATGCGCGGCACGATCCGGCGCCGGTCCAGGGCGGCGCGGTTGGCCCGCGCCGTACTGCCGTTGCCCGCGCTGCCCGCCACATAGCCCACCGGGCCGGGGCCGAGCCGCTGTTCGGTCAGCTCCTCCAGACGGGTCAGGTCGGTCGGCAGCCGCGGTACCGCGCCCGTCATGCCGTTGAGATAGATCTCGTACTGGAAGTCCGCCCAGTGCTTCGCCATCCGTCCCTCCCGAAGTCGCCCGTCACGCGCGTCACCCGACGATACTGGCCGGTAGGCGCGGGCCGGCACCTCCGGGAGCGGACCGCCCGCTCGTCAGTCCACGGCCGCGGACTCGACCAGGATCCGGGCGAGTTCGCGGGGCCGCGAGAACATCGGCCAGTGGCCGGTGTCCATCTCCACCAGCTCCCAGCGCTCGCTCTTGAGCGCCTCGGCCATGGTGGGCGGCGGCTCGGGTCCGTCCAGCAGGCACTTGACGTAGGTGGCCGGCAGCTCGCCGACCGGACGCCGCAGCACGGCCGGCTCGGTGAGCGTGGCGCCGGGGTGCGGCGTGCCCTCGGTGACGATGCGGCGGATCTGCTCGGCGGTCAGCTCCTGGCCGGCGTAGGCGTCCGGGGGCAGCGGTGGCCAGCAGCCGTCGTTCGCGTCGAGCGCCCGCCGGACGTCGTCGCTGTCGAACCCCGAGAGGAACGACCGGCCGTCGACCGGGACGTTCGAGTCGACGAACACCACGCGCCGCAGCCGGCCGCCGATCCGCTCGGCCGCCTGCCCGACCGGGATGCCCGAGTAGCTGTGCCCGACCAGGACGACGTCCCGCAGGCCGTGGCGCTCCACATGGCCGACGATGTCCTGGACGTGGGTCCGCTGACCGGCCGGCAGGTCCTTCTTCTCGGCGAGGCCGCCGAGGGTGAGGGCGTGGACGTCGTGCCCGGCCTCCCGCAGGCCGGGCACCACCTCGTCCCACGCCCACGCACCCAGCCACGCGCCCGCCACCAGTACGAAATGAGTCATGCCCGCCAACGTATCGGTGGGGTGTGACAACGGCCCGAGCGCCGCGGGTGAGGACGGCGGCCCGCAGCGGCGCGCCGCCCTCCCGGACTGGTCAGCCGGCCTTCGCGGGCACCGCCGCCACGCCGCCGTCCTGCGCGCCCGGTCCGGTGACCGGCGGCACCGGGACGTCGACGGCACGGGCCAGCCGCGGACCCTCGGGGCCGTACACCGCCCGGGGTTCGGGGAACAGCCACAGCAGCGCCAGGAACAGCACCGCGGCCGACGCCAGCGACAGCGGGAGGCTGATGTCGACGCCGTTCGCCACATCGCCCAGGGGGCCGACGAACTGCCCGGGGATGTTGGTGAACAGCACCCCGATCAGCGCCGACACCCACCAGGCGGTCAGGCCGCGCCAGTTCCAGCCGTGCGTGAACCAGTAACGGCCGCCGCGCTGACGGCGGTTGAAGACCTGGAGCGCGTCCGGGTCGTACCAGCCGCGGCGGGTGTAGAAGCCGAGCATCATCACGACCATCCACGGCGTGGTGCAGGTGACGATCATCGTGGCGAACGTCGAGATCGACTGCACCAGGTTCAGCGCGAACCGCCCGATGAAGATGAACGCGAAGGCCAGCAGTCCGACCAGCACGGTCGCCCGCACCCGGGACAGCCACGGGACCACCGAGGCGAAGTCCAGCCCGGTGCCGTACAGGGAGGTCGTGCCGGTCGACATGCCGCCGATCAGCGCGAGCAGGCACACCGGCAGGAAGAACCAACTCGGCGAGATCGCGAGCAGCCCGCCCACGAAGTCGGGAGCGGCCGGGTCGACGTGCGCGGGGGCCTTGGTGGCGATGATGCTCGCCGCCGCCAGGCCGAAGACGAACGGCAGCAGGGTGGCGATCTGCGCCAGGAACGCGGCGCCGACCACCCGGCGGCGCGGGGCGTCGGCCGGGATGTAGCGCGACCAGTCGCCGAGGAACGCGCCGAAGGAGACCGGGTTGGACAGCACGATCAGGGCCGCGCCGATGAACGACGGCCAGAACATCGACCGTGTCGCCGCGTCCGCCGAGGCGGTGAACACCCCGGCGTACCCCGGGTCGAAGTCGCCGGCGAAGGCGACCGCGCCGAGCAGGAACAGCACGCTCGCGGAGGTCACCGCGATCTTGTTGACGAACAGCATGAAGCGGAAGCCGTACACGCAGACCACGAGGACCAGCGCGGCGAACAGCGCGTAGGCGACGGCGTACGAGGCGGTGCCGCGCGGCAGGCCGAAGAGCCGGTGCGCGCCGCCGACCAGGGCGTCGCCGGAGCTCCACACCGAGATGGAGAAGAACGCGGTGGCGGTCAGCAGCGACAGGAACGAGCCGACCACGCGGCCGTGGACACCCAGGTGCGCCGAGGACGAGACCGCGTTGTTGGTGCCGTTGACGGGGCCGAACACGGCCATCGGGCACAGGATCAGCGCGCCCGCGACGACTCCGAGGACGGTGGCCGCCAGGCCCTGCCAGAAGGAGAGACCGAACAGGATCGGGAAGGCGCCCAGCACACAGGTGGAGAAGGTGTTCGCGCCGCCGAAGGCGATGCGGAACAGGTCCAGGGGCCTGGCGGAGCGGTCGGCGTCGGGGATGCGCTCGATGCCGTGGGTCTCGACCTCGGTGAGGGACGGCGCGGCGGGGGAGGGGGCGGGCGGCTGGGCCTGCGGTGACTGCTGCGAGGACATGGGGGCTCCATCGGAGGACGGCGGTGGAGCGCGTGGTGGCGCGGCGGGTGGACGGGCGCTCGCCGGCGCGGGGTGTGCGGCGGGAAGGGCACCGTCCTCGGGGGTCCGCTGACGCTAAGACGCCGTGCGTGAGCCGCACCAGAGGACGGTTCGTCCATCTTTCACGCCATCGGTGGATGAATCCTCCACCCTCCGCTCATCCCTCCCCGCCGCGGGTGCCCCGGCCGCGGCCGTCCTCGTCGTGAGTCTCCTCGTCGTGGGTGTCCTCGGGCCGGGAATCGGGTCCCTGGGCCCGGACCCGCTGTACGTGCTCCAGCGACGCGCGCAGTTCGCCGAGCCAGTCGTCGGTGTGCTGCTGGACCAGGCGCACGCACCAGGCGAGCGCGTCGCTGCGGCTGCGGGCGACGCCACCCGCGATCAGGGTGTCGAGGACCTGGCGCTCGGGCTGGCGCAGCCGGGTCATGACGGGCGCGGCGACATGCGTGAACAGGGCGCGCCGCCCGGCGCACTCCACGCCCCAGGACACCTTCCGGCCGAACCGGTGCTCGGCCTCGCGGGCCACCGCCATCCGGTCCTCGCGGGTGCGCTCCCGGAACTCCCGCACCCGGCCCTCGACGGCCGCCTCCCGCTCCGCGGGCCCGGCGTCCCCGACGAGCCGGGGGGCGGGAATCCGGCCGATGATGGTGATCTCCTCGCGGTCCAGCACCACTTCGACCACTTCCTCGAACAGGTCGTCCGGCAGACGGCCGGCGAACCAGCCGCGCACTTTCTCTCGCTGCTCTGTCGTAATCATGTAATGACAATTACGCGGCTCGAACATGAACACAAGGGGTCGCTGACAAGTCCGCCGAGAGCGGAACGGGAGTGTTTCAGGACGATTGACGAGCGCGGGAAAGCAGGCCATCCGGCCGGATCCGATGATCGCCGGGCCCATGGACAAAGGGTTGCCGCCCCAGCGTTCCGTGACTTCGCGCCACTGATTCAATACGCAAGGTTACCGAAACCCGCGGGTTCGACGTGAGTTTCCGCCGCGGACTCGGCAGACTCCCGCACGCCGCTCCGGCACCGACCGAGCCGGGGCCGGCACCCGACGACTTCCAGCGGAAGGAAGCACACGATGCGGAACACCGCGCGCTGGGCAGTGACCCTCGGCCTGACGGCCACCGCCGTCTGCGGACCCCTCACGGCGCCGGCTCTCGCCGGCCCCGCACCGGCCACTGCCGGGCTCGACGCCTCCTCGGCCCTGGTGCTCACCGTGGGCCACGGCGTCGCCGCGGCGAACGCCGCACCGGAGCGCGCCGTCACCCTGAGCTGCGCGCCGGCGCCCTCCGGCACCCACCCGGCCGCGACCGAGGCGTGCGCGGAACTGCGCGGTGCGGACGGTGACTTCACCGTGCTGACGGCGAACGACCGGGTGGCGTGCACCAGGGAGTACAACCCCGTGGTGGTCACGGCCCAGGGCGTCTGGCAGGGCAGGCGCGTCTCCTACGAGCGCGCCTATGCCAACGAGTGCGTGAAGAACGCTTCGGTGACGAGCTTCTTCGCGTTCTGAGAGCCGGGATCGCGCGTTCCCCGCGCACACCTGAAGGGTCCCGTGACTGGGGAGTGCGGGCCCTGCCGCGGGGACCGGGCGATTCCGCACAAAGGGGCCGGTGGGCGGAGTGGGGCCGCCCGCCGGCCCCTGGCATCGGCCGGAGTGCCCCTGGGGCCGGAGTGCCCCTGGGCGAGGGCCGTCGCGACCGCCCCGGCGGTTCCCTGCGTCCCGTACGGGCCCGGCCCGGTACATTCCGTCGACGCCCGACCCTCCGAGCAGACGAAGGACTGATCCCCATGCCCGCCGACCTCACCGGCACCTTTCTGCGGCTCGGCGACGGCCGCCCCGCCCTTCGCTTCACCCGTGCCTACGGCCACCCCGTGGACCGCGTCTGGCACTTCGTGACCGACCCCGGGGAACTCGCGCAGTGGTTCCCGTTCCGCGCCGAGATGGACCTGCGGCCCGGCGGCACCATCGCCTTCCGCGGGGAGACGGGCGCGGAGGAGTTCACCGGGACCGTGCTCGCCGTCGACCCGCCCGGGCACCTGTCCTTCGAGTGGGGTGGCAGCGAACTCCACTTCGACCTCGAGGAAATCGACGACCGGCACACCCGCTTCACCCTCACCGACGTCCTCGCCGCCGAGGACACCGCCGCCCGCAACGGCGCCGGCTGGGAGGTCTGCCTGGCAGCCCTGGACGCGAGGGCGCGCGGCGAGCGCTTCGAGGGACCGCACGCCGGGGTCCACGCCCCGTGGAAGGGCTTCTACGAGGCGTACATCGCCGCCGGAGTCCCCTCCGGAGCCCCAGTCCCGGGCCAGGACTGAACCACCCGGGCCAGGACTGAACCACCCGGGCCAGGACCGAACGGCCCGGACCGGCCCTCACGCCATTTGCCGCCGCACCAGTTCGTGCAGCCGCCCGCCCGTGTCCGCGAGCAGTTCGGCGGGCGGCCCCTGCTGGATGACCTTGCCGTCCTCCATCACGACGACCCGGTCGGCGTCCAGCACCGTCGACAGCCGGTGCGCGATGACGACGCGGGTGGCGTTGAGCTTGCGGGTGCTCTCGATCACCGTGCGCTGCGTGTCGTTGTCCAGCGCGCTGGTCGCCTCGTCGAAGAAGAGGATCCGCGGCCGGCGCACCAGGGCCTGGGCGATCATCAGCCGCTGCCGCTGGCCGCCGGAGACCGCGCCGCTTCCCGAGACGATCGTGTGCAGACCCATCGGCATCCGCTCGATGTCGCGCGCCAGCCCCGCCAGCTCGGCCGCCGCCATCGCCTCCTCGGCCGTGCACGGCTCCGTGCCGCGGATGACGTCCAGGAGGGAACCGGTGAACGGCTGCGCGTGCTGGAGCACGACCCCGCACTGCCGCCGCACGGCCGACTGGTCCAGAGCCGCCAGGTCCTGGCCGTCGTACAGCACGCTGCCGGACAGCGGCCGGTCGAACCCGATCAGCAGCCTCAGCAGCGTCGACTTTCCGCAGCCGCTGGGTCCGACGATCGCCACGAACTCGCCCGGCCGCACCTCGAAGGACACGTCGTCGAGGACCAGCGGCCCGTCGTCGGTGTAGCGGAACGACAGCCGCCGCGCCTCGATCGCGCCGGACAGCGGCCCCGGCCGGGTACTGGCCGTGCGCACCTCCGGCGTAGCGTCCAGCACCGGCCTGATCTGCTCCAGCAGCGGCAGCGCGGCCACCGCCGAGACGAAGGCGCCGGTCAGCTGGGTGACCGAGGTCAGCAGCATCGTCACCGAGGTGTTGAAGGCCAGGAAGGCCGCCGCCGACATCGAGCCGCGCGCGGGGCCCGCCAGCAGCATGAACATCAGCAGCGTGCACACCGGCAGGTACACCGCGCCCAGCACCGTGGTGAGGTTCTTGATCCGGCCCACCTTCTGCTGAAGCCCACGGCTGTGCGCGAACTGGGACGCCCAGGCGGCGTACGCGTAGTTCTCGGCCGCCGCCACCCGCAGCTTCGGCAGCCCCCGCAGCGTCTGGAAGGCCTGGTTGTTCAGCTTGTTGGTGAGCACCACAAGACGCCGCTGCCATCGCGCCTGCCACAGTCCGAGCCCGAGGAACACGGCGCCGATCACCACGAGCATGCCGAGCGCCGCCAGCGCCATGGAGGCGCTGTACCAGAACAGCAGCCCCAGGTTCATCGCGCCCACGGTCACCGACTGGACGACCACCGGGCCGACCCCCGCCAGCAGCCGGCGGATCGCGCTGACCCCCATGGCCGCGCTCGCCAGCTCGCCGGTGGACCGCTCGGTGAAGAACTTCGTCGGCAGCCGCAGCAACCGGTCCCACACGGCCGACTGGAGGGTGGCCTCGATACGCCCCTCCAGCCGCAGGACGGTCAGGTTCTGCAGGAGCATGAAGGCGGCCGCCACCACGCTGCTGATGATCACGGCCAGACACGCCTGCACGATCAGGCCCTGCTCGGCCCTGGGCACGTACTCGCCGAGAACCTTGCCGGTCGCGATGGGAACCAGTGCCCCGAGGACGACCGTCACCAGCCCGGCGGACAGCAGGTTCAGCAGATCGCCGCCGGTACCGCGCAGACTGAACCGCAGCAGCCCGACCGGGCTGAGCCGACGGTCGGGCAGCGGCCGGTAGAACATCACCGCGCGCGGCTCGAACTCCTCCGCGTTCGCCTTCTCCACCGGGTTCTCCCGCCCGGTGGCCGGGTGCACGGCGACGTATCCGCCGCGCCGCCACAGCAGCGCGACCGGCGCCCCGGACAGCGCCCGGTGGCCCACCAGCGGACCGATGTTCTCCCGCCACCAGCGGCCCTGAAGGCGTACGGCCCTGGTGCGCACCCGGGAGGCCAGGGCGACCCGCTCCACCGGGTCGAGCCGGTCGCTCTCGGTGCCGGCCTGGGGCGGTGCGGTCAGCGTGATCCCAGCGGCCCGGGCGACCAGTTCGCAGGCCGCGTAGCCGGCGTCGGTGTCGGCGGCCGTGGGCCGCCCCGCCGAGGACCGGCCGATGGAGGCCAGCAGCGTCCGGTCGGCCTGGGCGCGCACCGCCTCACCGGCCTTGATACCGGCCGCCGTCCGGGTCTCGTGGGTGTGCTCCAGCTGTTCGATCCAGCGGTCCAGGGCGGTCAGCAGCCGGTACTGCTGATCGACCATGCTCTGCCACAGGGCCGGGTCCATCAGCAGATCGGCCGCGGCCTGAGCGCCGTACATCGACCCGTACTGCACGCTGCCCGGCGGGACCTGCATCCAGAACACGTCGTCGTCCGTGGGCGCCGTGGCCCGCTCCTCGGCCATCGGCGCCTGGAAGAGCACGGACAGGCCGCGGCCGACGCCGAGCGCGAGGGCGTACTCCAGCGGGCTGGTCTGCGGCGGCACGTACTGGGGGTTGCCGTACTCGTCGTACGACCAGGTCTGGGTGCCGGCCGGCTGGTACAGCTCGCGCAGCCCGATGCGGCGCACCACGCAGTCCCGCAGCGGGCGCGCGACCAGGGTGTGCCGCGGGCCCGCTACGGGACCGAGCAGCAGCGAGCCCGCCTCCAGCCGGCCCAGGTGGTGCCAGTGCCCCTGCTGCGCCGCGTCGACCGCGAACAGGTCCACCGCGCCGGCCGCGATCAGCCACAGCTCCTGGGGGCCCGTCAGGTCGAGCCGGTTGAAGCCCGAGCAGTCGATCGGCGTGCCCAGGGAACCGAGAGCCCCCAGTACCAGGTCCGGCTCGTTCGCTGTCGTCATCTCACCGCTCCCTGACCAGCGCCGCGTACGCGCCGCCGCGCGCCACCAGGTCCTCGTGCCGCCCGCGTTCGACGACCGTGCCGTGCTGGAGCACGACGATCTCGTCGCTGTCGCGCACGGTGGACAGCCGGTGCGCGATCACCACGCAGGCGCAGCCGCGCCGCCGCAGGTTGTCCATCACGGCCTGCTCGGTCTCGGCGTCCAGGGCGCTGGTCACCTCGTCGAGCACGAGGATGCTGGGCCGGCGCACCAACGCGCGGGCGATCTCCAGGCGTTGGCGCTGCCCGCCGGAGAAGTTGCGCCCGTCCTGCTCGACGCCGCTGTGGATGCCGCCGGGGCGGCGCGTCACGACCTCGTACAGGGCCGCGTCGCGCAGCGCCTCCACCACGGCGTCGTCCGGGATCGACGGGTCCCACAGGGCCACGTTGTCGCGGACCGTGCCCTCGAAGAGGAACACGTCCTGGTCGACGAAGGACACGGAGGCCGCCAGCGCCCCGCGCGGGATGTCCTCCAGGCGCTGCCCGTCGATGCGGATCACTCCGTCCCAGGGCGTGTACAGGCCGGAGATCAGGCGGGAGACCGTCGACTTGCCGCTGCCCGAGCCGCCGACCAGCGCCACCTGCCGGCCCGGTCCGACGGTCAGGTCGAAGCCGGTCAGCAGCGGCTTGTCCAGCGGGCTGTAGCCGAAGGTGATGTTCTCCAGCTCCACGTGCCCGTGCAGCCGGCGGGTGGAGTCCCCGCCGCCGGGGCGGGTGTACAGGGGGTCGGCCTGGAAGTTCTCGACGTCCTTGAGCCGGGCCACGTCCGCCGCGAAGTCCTGGATGCGGCCCGCGACGCCGTTGAGCCGGGTCAGCGGCGCGGTGAACCGGGTCACCAGCGCCTGGAACGCGACCAGCAGTCCGACCGAGATGTGCCCTTCGACGGCCCGCATTCCGCCGATCCACAGGATCAGCGCGCTGTTGAGGGTGGCGAGGGCCGGTGCGACCACGCCCAGCCAGGCGCTCGGCACGCCGAGCCGCTGCTGCTCCTCCAGGGTGGCGGCGTGCTGTCCGGCCCACTTGCGGAAGTAGCCGTCCTCGCCGCCGGTCGCCTTCATCGTCTCGATCAACTGGAGCCCGGTGTAGGCGGTGTTGGTCAGCCGGGCGTTGTCCGCGCGCAGCTTCGCCGTCCGGGTGGCGCGCAGCCGTACGACGACCCGCATCGCCACGACGTTCAGCAGGGCCACGCCGATGCCGACGAACGTCAGCTGCGGGTCGTAGGTGTAGAGCAGCAGCGCGTACAGCACCACGACCACCGCGTCGACGCCGGCCGCGGCCAGGTCGCGGGCGAGGGTCTCGGCCACCTGGTCGTTGGAGGCCAGCCGCTGCACCAGGTCGGCCGGGCTGCGCTGGGCGAAGAACGTGACCGGCAGCCGCAGCAGATGCCGCAGGAAGCGGGCGCTGGCGAGCGTGGAGGAGATGACGCGCCCGTGCAGCAGGTTGGTCTGCTGCAACCAGGTCAGCACGACGGTGAGCAGTACGCATGCGCCCATCGACGCGAACAGCACGCCCAACAGCGAGGTCTGACCGCCGATCAGGTAGGTGTCGATGTAGGTCCGGCTGAGCGCGGGCACCGCCGCGCCGACCACGACCAGCAGCAGACTGGCCAGCACCGCCGCCGGCATCGTCCCCGCGGTGCCGCGCATCCGGGCCGGCAGGGCGCCCAGGACTCCGGGCTTGCGGCCGCCTCGCTCGAAGTCCTCGCCGGGCTCCATCACCAGCACGACACCGGTGTAGCTGGTGTCGAAGTCCTCCATGGGCACGAACCGGCGGCCCTTGCCGGGGTCGTTGACGAACACCCCGCGCCGACCGAGGCGGCGGCCCATGCCGTCGTAGACGACGTAGTGGTTGAACTCCCAGAAGAGGACGGCCGGCGCCTTCACTCCGGCGAGGGCGGCGGTGTCCATCTGCATGCCCTTGGCCGTCAGACCGTAACTGCGGGCCGCCTTCAGCAGGTTGCTCGCCCGTGAGCCGTCCCGGGAGACGCCGCAGGCGATGCGCAGCTCCTCCAGCGGGACATGGCGGCCGTAGTGGCCGAGGACCATGGCGAGCGAGGCGGCCCCGCACTCCACGGCCTCCATCTGGAGCACGGTGGGCGTGTGGACGGTCCTGCCCCGCGCCTTGGGGACGGGCCGTCCGGGCCGGGCGGCGCGCCGGCGGCCGCGGGTCTCCTGGGTGGTGGTCACGGCAGCAGCCAATCGAGGGGACGCTGGTCGGCCAGCCGGATCGAGGCGGCGGCCGGGGTCATGGAGTCGAGCCGGTACGGCGGTCCGCCGGCGGAGGACCACGCGAGGCCGCTCTCCGTCGCGGACGAGGCGTCGAGCCGTACGAGTACGGCGACGGGCCGGCCCTTCCGGGTGAACTGCTCGCCCAGTTGGCCGTCCCCGAGGAACGCGGCGATCCGCTGGGCGGACTGGGCCGACCGGTCCACCGTCTTCACATGGCCGCGCAGCACGCCGTAGCGCTGGGCGGGCACCGAGGAGACGGTCAGGTCGACCGAGGCGCCGGCGGGAATGGCGGCGGCGTTCTCGGCGGGCACGTACACGGTCGCGTACAGCGGGTCGGAGGCGTGGGCGACCTTCTCCACGGCGGCGAGGTTCGCGCCGGTGGAGACGATCTGGCCGAGGGTGGCGGCGAGCGTGGTGATCCGGCCGGCGGCGACCGTGCGCACGGTCTCCTCGCCCTGGCCGGTACGCACCTTGAGCACGGGAGAGTTCGCGGGCAGCCGCTCGCCCTCCTTGGCGAGGACCGCGGTGACCTGTCCCGCGACCGGGCTCTGCAGGACGTAACTGCCCTGCCCGTGCGTGAGGATGGCCGGCGCGCCGACGGTGGACGCCACCGATCCGGTCACGGCCCACAGGGACGCGGCCGCCATGGCGACGAGGGTGACGGACAGGGCGAGCCACCCCTGGGGGCGGGCGAGCCGCACCGGGAGGTCGAGTTCTTCCGGCGACTGGAGCTTGGCGAGGGCCTGTTGTCGGAACTGCACGTTAGGGCTTCCTGCGGCAACCGCGAGCCCCGGAACCGGCGTGCGGTTCCGGGACTCGGTGGCAACGAGGTGCGATCAGAGACCGGCGACCAGGTTGGCGACCGGGGCGGCGCTCAGACCGGTGGCGCCCTCGACCGTGCCGACGGCCGTGTTCACCACGCCGGAGACCGGGACAACGCTGTCCACCAGGCCGGTGGCGGTGTCCAGAGAGTTCACGGACAGACCGCCGGAGACGTTGTCGAGCTCGGCGTCGGAGATCTCGACGGTCTCAACCTGGGGGGTGGAGTTCATGATGGAACGTCCCTTCATATGGATATCTCACAAGGGGGGAGCGGCCTTCTTTGGGGAAAGACGGCCGCGACCGCGGGTACCGGGCCCCGTTTCCCGAGCGCCCGGCTGGGGTCCCGCGCTGCGATGGATGTAAGCACGGTGCGGCCCGCCGCTTCCACTCAACCAGGGCCCCCACCAGGGCACTTGTCGGAGCGACCGGCGAACCGTGCAGGCTCGGCAACGGCATGGCGGCGACTTCTTCACACGCCGCACCGCATCAGCGCACCGCCTCCCTTGCCTCTGCGCCGGTGCGTCCGGAACCGGGCGCCGAAGCCCTCGTGGGGGGCGCGCCGTTGTGCAGATCCTCCGACCATGGTGACTTCATTGGGCATGCGATGTGCAGATTTGCTGAAGTCCGGATTCCGCTTCCTGTTCGCAACCGACCGTGGCCGCGTAGTCGCGGAGTGTGTCATCCGGTCCTTGCTGGGCTTGGGAGTTGGCCGATTAGGCATGGTCCGCGGCGAGTTGGCGATCGGGATTGAACGCGGTGCCCGCCCCCTGCGTACCAACAGCCGTCCAGGCGTCCCCCAACCGCCACCGGACGGCGGTGCAGGCCCCGTCCCCAGGAGGTCGAGAAGTTTGAGTCACAAGCGAATTCCGAAGCGCAAGGCCGCGATAGCGGTGGGCGGCGTGGTGGCGCTCGGTGCGGCGGCGGTGCTGCTCCCGAACGCCAACGCCTCCCAGGACGGCGCGGCGGACGACGCCACTCCCAGGACCCTCAGGGCCGCGGACGCCTCGGGCCTTTCCGCACGGCTCGCCGCGGAGCTCGGGGACTCCTTCGCGGGCTCCTACTACGACAGCGGCGAACGGCGGCTCGTCGTCAACGTGACGGGCGACGACGCCGGCATGGTCCTCCGGGCGAAGAAGGCGGGCGTGACCGTCCGCCAGGTCGGCAACAGCACCGCCGCCCTGAAGTCCGCGGCGCGGACCCTGAAGGCCGATGCCACCATCCCCGGCACCTCCTGGTCCGTCGACCCGCGCACCAACAAGGTCGTGGTCACCGCCGACAGCACGGTCACCGGCGCCAACTGGAACAGGCTCCAGTCCACCGTCCGCGTCCTCGGCTCCGGCATGGCGACCCTGAAGAAGTCCGCCGGCACCTTCAAGACCTTCGCCTCCGGCGGCGACGCCATCTTCTCCCGGACACAGGGCGGTACCGTCCGCTGCTCCCTCGGCTTCAACGTCACCGCGGGCGACGGCAGCCCCGCCTTCCTGACCGCCGGGCACTGCGGCGTCGCGGCCGAGCAGTGGTCCGACTCCCAGAACGGAGCGCCGGTGGCCACGGTGGACCAGGCCACCTTCCCGGGCAGCGACCTCGCCCTAGTCACGTACGACGACCCGGACACGCAGGCGCCGAGCGCGGTCGACGTCGGCAACGGGCAGAGCGTCGAGATCACCGGGGCGGCCGAGGCCACCGTCGGCGCGACGGTGTTCCGCATGGGCAGCACCACCGGACTGCACAACGGCACGGTCACCGGCCTCGACGCCACCGTCAACTTCCAGAGCGAGACCGGCGGTGTCGACACCGTCACCGGTCTCATCCAGACCAACGTCTGCGCCGAGCCCGGCGACAGCGGCGGCCCCCTGTTCACACAGGACGGCGGCGCGGTCGGCCTCACCTCGGGCGGCAGCGGCGACTGCACCCGGGGCGGCGAGACCTTCTTCCAGCCGGTCACCACCGCCCTCCAGGCGACGGGCGCGACGCTCGGCGCGGGCGGCGGTGGCGGCGACGCGGCCGGCGACGCGGGAGACGCGAGCGACCAGCAGCCCGGCGCAGACCAGTCCGACGCGGACCAGTCCGACGCGGACCAGTCCGGCGCAGACCAGTCCGGTGCGGGTGACCAGCAGTCCGGCGCGGGCGGCCACAACTCCGGCCCCGCGTACGGCTCCGGGCGCACCCGGACCCCCTGAACGGCCCCCGGGCGGCTACCCCCTGAGTCGCTCGCCCGGGCCGCTGACCGGCTCCCCCCACGTCACCGACCGGCCTGCCGGCCGGCGGTGTCTGCCGGTCAGTGGATCGGTCCGGCCCTCCCGGCGGAGGGCCGGACCGATCCGTCGTCCGACAGCCGCGCGCTCCGCCAGACGGTCGAACCTTTCGGGCGTCGTCCACCCCGGAACTCCCGGAACTGTCACAGGGGCTGCGTAAACGTCCGATACACGCTGTAATGACCAATGTGGTCAGTGAGGGCGCTACTGCACGAAGAACGAGAACCCCGCGGGCCGAACTCGCTCTCAGAACGCTCACCTCCGCACCGGCCTCCGCCGACCGGCTGCACCGCGTGCTGGAGCAGGCCCTGGTCTTCACCGGGGCCGCGTTCGCCGGCGTCTACGTCCGTGCCGCGGCGGGCGAGGTGCTGTGCCTGTCCGAGTCGGTCGGCGTCCCGCGGACCCTGTACGGGCTGCGGGACAGCTACCCCCTGGCCGGACGGTCCCCGGCGGCCGACGCATGCCGCACCGGCCGGCCCGTGTGGCTGCGACCCGAGGAGCTCGCCGGCTCCGACGACTTCCGGCGGATGCCGGCCGGAGACGTCTTCTTCCTGGCCGCGTTACCCCTGCGCGGGCCGGACGGCGGCGTGCTGCTCGCCGTCACCGACGAGCCGGGCGGCTTCGACGGCGAGGACCGCGCGTGCCTCGAACTGATCGCCGAGGCCGTCGCGTGCCCCGACGCCGCGGAGGCCGCGCAGGGCGAGGAGCTGCCGCCGGACGCGTTCAGCCTCGCCATGGACAGCGGGCGCGTGGAGGTCGGCGACCGCATCCTGGACCTGTTCGGCATCGGCCGGTCCGGCTTCGACGGCAAGGTGGAGACGCTGCTCGCGCTGACCGTGCCGGAGGACCTGCCGTCCCTGATGTCGGTGGTCGAGGCCGACCACATGTCGATCGGCGAGCGCGAGCTGGAGTTCCGCGCCCTGCGACCGGGCGGCCAACCCAGGTGGCTGCGGCTGCGCGGACGGCTGCTGCCCGGCGGCGAGGGCCGCCCGGCCCGCCTGGTCGGCACCGTCGCCGACGCCTCCACACTGCGCCCCGGCGTCAACGACGTCGCCCGCGTCCAGCGGCTCGCCGCGGCCCTGGCGACCGCGGGCACCGTCCGGGACGTCGGCCAGGCCGTGGTGGCCGCGCTGCGCGCACCGCTGCGGGCCGACCGGATCGCGCTGGCCGAGCTGGAGAACGACCGGCTCGTCGTCACCGTCCTCGACCCGCCCGAACCGGAGGCCTGGCCCGAGCTGTGGCGCCTTCAGTGGCGCACCGAGTGGCCGGACGCGCCGGTGCGGGCCATGCCCACCCTGGCCGCCGCCCTGCGCGAGGGCCGCGCCCAGATCTGGCCCGCCGGGGCCACCCTCGAACCGGCCCTCGCCGACGTCGGCCCGGGCGGCCTCGCGGTGCTGCCGCTGCCCGCGGCCGGCCGCATGGCGGGCGCCTGCCTGATCGGCTGGGACACCCCGCACGACTTCGGCCCCGACGAACGCGCCCTGCTCACCGCCTCGGCGGGCCTGGCTGGGCAGGCCCTGCTGCGCGCCCGCGCTTTCGACGCCGAGCACGAACTCGTCGGCATGCTCCAGCGCACCCTGCTGCCCAGCCGACTGCCGGAACTGCCCGGTGCCGAGGCGGTGGCCCGCTATCTGCCGGCCACCGCCGGACTGGAGGTCGGCGGCGACTGGTACGACGTGATCCCGCTGCCCGACCACCACGTGGCCCTCGTCATCGGCGACGTGCAGGGCCACAACGCGGGCGCCGCCACCCTGATGGGCCAGATGCGCACCGCCCTGCGCGCCTACGCCGCCGAGGGACACCCGCCGGACGTGGTGGTCTCGCACGCCAACCGCCTCCTGCTGGAGATGGAGACCGACCTGTTCGCCACCTGCGCCTACGTCGAGGTCGACATGGAGCAGGGCTCCGCCTGGTGCGTACGCGCCGGACACCCCCCGCCGGTGCTGCGGCACCCGGACGGCCGTACCGAGATCGCGGAGGCCGAGGGCGGGCCCCCGCTCGGCGTACTGACGCAGGCCGACTTCCCGATGACCCCGCTGCGGCTGCAACCCGGCACGGTGCTCGCCCTGACCACCGACGGCCTGGTGGAGTCCGCGGACGCCGACATCGACGAGGGCATGGACCGACTCGCCCGCGACCTGGCCGCCGCCGACCCCTCCCACCTCGGCCTGGTCGCCGACGTCCTGCTGACCGGCGTGCGCCGCGACGACGACATCGCGCTGCTGCTGATGCGCTACGACGGCATGGCCGTACGCCCGCTCAGGGAGAGCTGGTCGGTGTGGCGGGTGCCCGAAGCCGTCCGGCACGCCCGCCGCTTCACCCGGCGCACCCTGCGCTCCTGGGGCGTCACGGAGGACGCCGACGCCGTGCTCCTCGTCGTGTCCGAGCTGGTCACCAACGCCCTCGTGCACACCGACGGCCAGGTCCGCCTGGACCTCACCCTCGTCAACCGGCGGCTGCGCGTCGCCGTCGCCGACGCCTCGCCCCGCACCCCGGTCAAGCCGACCAGCATCGGCTGGCAGGCCACCGGCGGCCGGGGCATCCTCCTCGTCGAGGCCATGTCGGCGGCCTGGGGCACCGTGCCGGCCGGCGGCGGCAAGCAGGTGTGGAGCGAGCTGGCGCTCTGAGACCGCCCGCGGCCCCGCGACCCGCCACACGGGTGCGCCGTGTCCCCGCCCGGCAGGTCGGGACCGCCGCGTGCGCCGGTCGTGCTTAGGGTCCTGGGCTGTGTCACACACCTTCGAAGAGCTCGTGGCCAAGCAGCGGGCGGCCGACGAGGCACACGACCGGGTCGAGCAGCTGCGGCAGAACTACGGACCGCCCGCGCAGGCGCAGTGGACCGGAACACAGAGCGAGACGTACGAGACGGCGTGGCGGGCCTGGCGGGACCTGGCCCGTGATCTCCAGGCCGCCCTGGGCGAGTACGCGAGCGACGAGGGCAAGCCGCGCACCGAGATCGAGGCCGACGTGGAGAGGGCCGCGCGGTCGGCCCCGGAGGCGGGCGGAGGCGGCCGGGACGAGGGCGGCGGAGCGGAGGAACCGTGAGTCCGGCACGGCGCGGTCGCACCGCGCGCGGCGCCGGGGCCGGTGAGCGGTTCACCGGCTTCCTGGACGCCCGGCTGCCGCTGTCCGAGGGCGGCGGGCTGATGCGCAAGGCGTTCCCCGAGCACTGGTCGTTCCTGCTCGGCGAACTCGCTCTGTACAGCCTGGTCCTGCTGGTCCTGACCGGCGTATGGCTGACGCTGTTCTTCCAGCCCGGCATGCGCGAGGTCGCCTACTCCGGGTCGTACGCGCCGCTGCGCGGGGTGCTCATGTCGGAGGCGTTCGACTCCACCCTGCGCATCAGCTTCGACATCCGCGGCGGGCTGCTGCTGCGCCAGGCCCACCACTGGGCGGCGCTCGTCTTCGTCGCCGCGATCGGCGCGCACCTGCTGCGGATCTTCTTCACCGGCGCCTTCCGCAGGCCCAGGGAGATCAACTGGGTCATCGGGGTCACGCTGTTCGCCCTGGCCATCGCCGAGGGCTTCGCGGGCTACTCCCTGCCCGACGACCTGCTCTCCGGCACCGGACTGCGTATCGCTCAGGCGATCATGCTGTCCCTGCCGGTGATCGGCACCTACGTCAGCTTCTTCGTGTTCGGCGGCCAGTTCCCGGGGCACGAGATCATCCCCCGCCTGTACAGCCTGCATATCCTGCTGCTGCCGGGCGTCCTGATCGCGCTGGTCGTCGTACACCTGACCCTCGTCTTCTACCTGAAGCACACCCAGTGGCGCGGCCCGGGGCGCGGCAATCGCAACGTGCGGGGCAAACCGCTCTTCCCCGAGTTCACCGCCTCTTCGCTGGGCCTGCAGTTCACCGTCTTCGGCGTGCTGTTCCTGCTCGCCGGGATCGCCCAGATCAACCCGGTGTGGACGTACGGCCCCTACCAGCCGGACCAGGCGTCCACGGGCTCCCAGCCGGACTGGTACGTCGGGTTCCTGGAGGGCTCCCTGCGGCTGATGCCGGCCTGGGAGACCAACGTGGCCGGGCACACGATCATGTGGAACGCCTTCCTGCCGGCGGTGGTCCTGCCGGGGCTGCTGTTCGCCGTCCTGTACGCGTACCCGTTCGTCGAGCAGTGGCTGACGGGGGAGTGGCACCAGGAGCAGCACCTGTGCGACCGGCCGCGGGAGCGCCCCGTGCGCACCGGCCTCGGCGTCGCCGGGCTCGTGTTCTACGGCGTGCTGCTGCTGGAGGGCGGCAACGACGTCATCGCCGCCACCTTCCGGGTCTCCGTGAACACGATCACCTGGGTCCTGCGGATCTCGTTCGTGCTGGCCCCTGTCGTCGCCTTCCTGATCACCCGGGCCCTGTGCCACGCCCTGCTGGCCAAGGAGCAGGAGGTCCTCGCCGAGGGCGAGGAGACCGGCCAGGTACGGCAGTCCATCACCGGGGGCTACGAGAGCGAGCACCGCCCCGTCGAGTCCCGCCGGCCCGGGGCCCCGGCGGGGCCGGTCGTCACTCGCCCCGGTGGACGTACTGGAACGCCATCCCCGCCACCCCCCGCACCAGCACCCCGAGACCGATGAGGAACAGCCACAGCCCGTAGACCACGCCCAGCGCGCTGACCGAGAAGCCCAGCGCGGTGGTGATCGGCCAGGTGCTCTCGGGCGGGAAGAACTCCAGCGGCCCGGCGGCGTCGGCGACCTCGGCCTCGCGGCGGTCCTGCGGACGCACCCCCTTGCGTCGGTACTGGATCAGGCAGAAGAAGGAGACCAGCGCCGCCATTCCGCCCGCGATGACCAGCGCCGCCGTGCCGGCCGGCTCGCCCGACCAGACGCCGTACAGGGCGGCGCTGCCGCCGAAGAAGAGCGCGACGCCGCCGAAGAGCAGGGCTTCCACCTTCATCGGCGTCCCTCCAGTTCCGCCCGCTGGACGATGTCGGGGTGGTGCAGGTCGAAGGCGGGGGCCTCCGAGCGGATCCGGGGTAGCGCGTCGAAGTTGTGCCGCGGCGGCGGGCAGGAGGTCGCCCACTCCAGGGCGCGCCCGTACCCCCAGGGGTCGTTCACGGTGACCTGCCGTCCATGGCGCGAGGTGTGCCAGACGTTGTAGAGGAAGGGCAGGGTGGACGCGCCGAGCAGGAACGCCCCCGCCGAGGAGAGTGTGTTCAGGAGGGTGAAGCCGTCGGCGGGCAGGTAGTCGGCGTACCGGCGGGGCATCCCCTCCGCGCCGAGCCAGTGCTGCACCAGGAACGTCAGCTGGAAGCCGGGGAACAGCAGCCAGAAATGGATCTTGCCGAGCCGTTCGTCCAGCATCTTCCCGGTGATCTTCGGCCACCAGAAGTAGAAGCCGCCGAACATCGCGAACACCACGGTGCCGAACAGCACGTAGTGCAGGTGCGCCACGATGAAGTACGAGTCGGTCACGTGGAAGTCCAGCGGCGGCGAGGCGATCAGCACCCCGCTGAGCCCGCCCAGCAGGAACGACACCAGGAAGCCGCACGACCACAGCATCGGCGTCTCGAACGACAGCGAGCCGCCGCGCATCGTCCCGATCCAGGCGAAGAACTTGATCCCGGTGGGCACCGCGATCAGGAACGACATGATCGAGAAGAACGGCAGCAGCACCGCGCCCGTGGCGAACATGTGGTGCGCCCACACCACCGCGGACAGCATGGTGATCGCGATGGTCGCCCCGATCATCGGCAGGTACCCGAACTGCGGCTTGCGGGAGAAGACCGGGACGATCTCACTGACGATCCCGAAGAACGGCAGCGCGACGATGTAGACCTCCGGGTGGCCGAAGAACCAGAACAGGTGCTGCCACAGCAGCGCTCCGCCGTTGGCCGCGTCGAAGACGTGCGCCCCGAACTTCCGGTCCGCCTCCAGGGCGAGCAGCGCGGCGGTCAGCACCGGGAAGGAGGGCAGCACCAGGATCGAGGTGAACAGCACGTTCCAGGTGAAGATCGGCATCCGGAACATCGTCATCCCTGGTGCGCGCAGGGTCGTGATCGTGGCGATGAAGTTCACCGCGCTGAGCGTGGTCGACACACCCGTCACCACCAGTCCCATCGCCCACAGGTCGCCGCCCGCGCCGGGGGAGTAGTAGGCGCTGTTCAGCGGCGCGTAGGCGAACCAGCCGAAGGCCGCCGAGCCGCCGGGCACGAGGAACCCCGAGACGACCATGAGCCCGCCGAAGAGGTACATCCAGTACGACAGGGCGTTCAGGCGGGGGAAGGCCAGGTCGGGGGCGCCGATCTGGAGCGGCATCACCGCGTTGGTGAACCCCGCGAACATGGGCGTGGCGAAGAGCAGCATCATGATCGTGCCGTGGATCGTGAAGAGCTCGTTGTAGGTCTGCTGGTTCATGAACTGCAGGCCCGGAAGCGCGAGTTCGGCGCGCATCCCCATCGCCAGCAGGCCACCCAGCAGGAAGAAGGAGAAGGCCGTGACCATGTAGAGCTTGCCGATCACCTTGTGATCGGTCGTCGAGGCCCACTCCATCAGCTTCCTGCCGAACGGGCGGGCGGGGGCGGTGGGCCGCTCGGCGGCGGATGCGGATGTTTCGGACGTATCGCTCATCGGCGGCGAGGCTACCGCCCTGCCCCGCGACCGGGCCCGCGCCACGCCCTCGCTGGCTCGGCACGCCATCGGCCGGGCGGGCCCGGGGTCCCGCCGGCGATGGACGCCACCTGGTACGAAGCAGCCGGCGCCGGCTCGGCCGCCGGGATCGCCGTTGGCGGTCTGGTGATCGCGGCAGTCCTGGTGTGGGCCGTCCGGCTCGGCATCAGGGTCAAGCAGGGCGAGCCGAGGACTCCCTGGGGCGGCGAGCGTCCGACGCTGCCGGAGTCCGGGCCGGTGCACGAGGTCCGCCGGCGGCGCGCGCCGGCCGAGGTGCCCCGCGCCGAGGAGGCCGGCCGCCGCCTGACCCCGCACGAGCTCGGCTCATCCGGCAGGCGCAGCGAGGACCGGGCCCGCCCGCGCTGGGACGGGGGCTCCGGCGGCACGTTCGGCAGCAGGGACTCCGGTGGCGGGTGACCAGGGGCGGGGTGCAGGTCAGGGTTTTACCGGGGCCGTTTCCGGGGACTCGGTCCGACTGGAGCACGGCGTTTTGGAGAGAGCCGCTCCACAGCACCTGACGCAGAAGGAAGATGAAGCGTCGTGACCGCGCACACCAGCGAGAAGCACCATGTCCGGCACCCCGAGACGGGCTGGGCGCAGGCCCGCCGTCCGCGGGAGGAGGGCGTGCGCACCTGCCTCCCCGCGCTCGAGGACCGCGGCGGCCCCCAGCAGGACCGCACGGGCAACGAGTCGAACATAGTGCGGGGTGAGGACTGAGCCGCCGGGTCCGGGTGAGGGCCCCGGGCCATGGAGTCCGGGGAGACGGTCGATGAGGTGGCGTGGAGCGCCTCGCCGCGTCAGCCGTGCGTCTTGGCCAGCAGTTCGAGGACCTCGGCGGTGGTGCCGGTCTCGCCCAGACGCGGGAAGATCCGCTCCACACTGCCCCGGTGGGCCTCGGCGTCCATGTCGCTCATGGCGTCGGTGGCCAGGGTGACGTGGTAGCCGTGCTCGTGGGCGGCGCGGGCGGTGGACTCCACGCCGATGCTGGTGGCGATGCCGGCCAGCACGATCTGCGTCACCCCGCGGCGGCGCAGTTGCACATCGAGGTCGGTGCCGTGGAAGGCGCCCCAGTTGTGCTTGGTGACGGTGATGTCGCCCGGGTGCCCCGCCAGCTCGGGAAGAATCACGTCCCAGCCCTCCGGACGCGCGCCACCGCCCGGCCGCACCGCCTCGGTGCGGCCGGGCGGCACGTCGCCGAAGTCGGCGGCGAAGGAGACCCGGACCAGGACGACGGGCAGGTTCCTGGCGCGGAAGGCGTCGGCGAGCCCGACCGTGCGGGAGAGCACCTCGGCGCCGGAGTACGGGACGGTGGGCGCGGCGACGATGCCGGCCTGGAGGTCGATCACGACGAGTGCGGTGCGCGGGTCGAGTGCGGTGAGTGCCATGGGGGGGCAGGCCCTTCGGGGGGTGAACGTGCCGCTTGTCAGGGTCGGGTCAGCCGTTCCAGCAGGGCGAAGGCCTCGAGGAGCGTTTCCCGTTCGGCCTCGGTGTAACGGTCCTGCAGGGCCCGGGTCAGCCACTCCCCGCGGCTCTGCCGGTCGCCCGCGATGCGCTCGCGGCCCCCCTCGGTCAGGGTGACGAGCTGGCGCCGTCCGTCCTCGGGGTCGGGGCTGCGCAGGATGAGCCCGTGCCGCTCCAGGGCGGCGAGCGTGGCGGCCATGGACTGCGGCCGGACCCCCTCGGTGGCGGCCAGCGCGCTGGCCGTGGCGGCGCCGTGCTTGCCGACCAGGGTGAGTGCCGACACCTGCGGCGGAGTCAGGTCCTCGTCCCGCGCGACCTCACGGATTCGGCGCCGCAGCCGGCTGAACACCACCCGCAGGTCGCGGGCGGCGCGCGCGGCGGAGGCGGAGATGCCCGGCGGTACCTCGTCGGCCTTGTGATCCATGACAGCACCGTAGAACCGCCCCGACGGAACTGTCCAGTCTGGACTGAACAGTTTCGGCTGAAGATCCGCGCCGGGCGCCGCCGCGGCCCCCGCAGTACGCTGACCTCGTGCGTCTGCTGCTGATGTCCGATACCCATCTGCCCAAGCGCGCCAAGGAACTGCCCCCGCGGTTGCTCGCCGAACTCCCGCACGCCGACGTCGTCTTCCACGCCGGGGACTGGGTCGACGCCGCCACGCTCGACCTGCTGGCGAGCCGCAGCCGCCGCCTGATCGGCGTGTACGGCAACAACGACGGCCCCGAACTGCGCGCCCGCCTGCCCGAGGTGGCCGAGGCCGACCTGGACGGGCTGCGCATCGGCGCCGTGCACGAGACCGGACCGGCCCAGGGCCGTGAGGCCCGCTGCGCCGCCCGCTTCCCCGGCCTCGACGTCCTGGTCTTCGGCCACAGCCACATCCCCTGGGACACCACCGCGCCCTCCGGTCTGCGCCTGCTCAACCCGGGCTCCCCGACCGACCGCCGCCGCCAGCCCCACTGCACCTACATGACCGCGACCGTCACCCGCGGCCGTCTGACCGACGTGGAACTGCACCGGCTGCCACGCCGGACTCCGTGACGCACCCGTGCCACGCGATGCCCCGCGACGGCGTGACCACGCAGGAGGGCAGCCCCTGACTCAGGGGCTGCCCCGGGGTCACTCTTCCCTTTCTCGTTTCCGACTTCTCGGCGAGATCCGGGCCGCGCGATGGGTGGCGGCGGCCCGGGCGCTACGAGTGTGCGCTTTCACGGACCTCCTTCCCACTGGGATGTGCGGCACATGTGCTGCGGAGGCCATGCATGCCTCATCCGTTGATGGCGCGCGTACCCTTCCCGCACCGCCTCACACCACCGAATCCGGAAAACCCGCGAGAAACCCCAAACAAGTCGGAACAGCAGGTCACAGTGGCAACGAGGGGCTGATCGAGGCTCACGGGCACCCTCCGTACCGTAAGAAGAGTCGAGCGGCCGTCCGTCAGCGGCGCCGGAGCCGGCGAACGCCCACGACCAGCAGCGCCACCGCGAGGGCCGCGCCGACCGCCACGGCGGCACGCTTGGCGACCGGTACTCCTGCGGTGCGCAGCAGATCCAGCGGCTCCGGCTCCGCGTACCGCGCCGCGTGCTCCGCGGGCTCCTCGGGCACCTCCGTCGGGGCGCTCCCGGCGGCGTCCTCGGCGGCCACGGGCGGCGTCTCGGCGAGCCGCTGCGAAAGACAGTCGGCGAACTGCCCCACCAGCCGGTCCCCCACCTCCGCCAGCACTCCGCGTCCGAACTGCGCCGGGCGGCCGGTCACGGTCAGATCGGTCCGCACCGCCACCGCCGTGCCGCCGTCACGCTCCTGGAGCGTGCCCGTGACGGTGG
This sequence comes from Streptomyces sp. NPDC047453, assembly GCF_040643155.1. NCBI lineage: Bacteria > Bacillati > Actinomycetota > Actinomycetes > Kitasatosporales > Streptomycetaceae > Streptomyces > Streptomyces sp. NPDC047453. The sequence continues at coordinate 24,178 of NZ_JBEYTS010000028.1, forward strand.
CCCGCGCCGTGCCCTGCCCGCGCGTCTCCCGGCCGCTGGCGACGAGGACCATGCGGTGCGCCGTCTCGTCCTGCTCCTCGAAGACCGCCGTCCCCTTGTACGCCACCGTGATCGGCCCCAGCTTGACCTTGACCGAACCGGTCACGGTCTTGCCGTCGTACTCCTGCACGGTGGCCCCCGGCAGGCACGGCGCCACCCGCTCGATGTCCAGGAGCGCCCGCCAGGCGTCGTCGACCGGCACGGGTACGGTGAACTCGTGGTTCAGTTCCATGACGTCTCCTCGTCCTCAGGCGGAGCCGGTCGCGTGGATGGCTCCGGCGGTCGCGGTCAGGGGCGTACCGGTGCCGCCCCAGCGCAGCGCGACGATCTCGGCCGCGACGGACACGGCCACCTCCTCCGGGGTGCGGGCTCCGAGATCGAGACCCACCGGGGAGCGTAGCCGGGCGAGTTCGTCCTCCGTCAGGCCGGCGTCGATCAACCGCTCCAGCCGGTCGCGGTGGGTACGGCGGCTCCCCATCGCGCCGATGTAGGCGGCGGGTCGGCGCAGCGCCTCCTCCAGCAGCGGCACGTCGAACTTCGGGTCGTGGGTCAGCACGCAGATCACCGTGCGCTCGTCGGTGTCCGTGCCGTGCAGATAGCGGTGCGGCCAGTCCACGACCACCTCCACCCCCTCGGGGAAGCGTTTCGGCGTGGCGAACACCGGGCGGGCGTCGCACACCGTGACGCGGTAGCCGAGGAAGGCGCCGATACGGGCCACCGCGGCCGCGTAGTCGATCGCGCCGAACACCAGCATCCGCGGCGGCGGGGCGAAGGAGTGCAGGAACACCGTGACGGCGTCCTCGCGGCGCTCGCCGCGCGCACCGTAGTGCCTGAGTCCGGTGGCACCCTGGGCGAGTTCGCCGCGGGCGTCGGCGGTCACCGCCACGTCCAGGCCGGCCGCGCCCAGCGTGCCCGCCACCGTGTGTGGCCACACCGCGAGCGTCGCCCCGCGCGGGGCCGGTCCGTCGATCACGGTCGCCATGGTCACCGGGTCGCCCGCGGCGACGGACGCGGCGACCGCGCCGAAGGCCGGGTCGGACTCCTGGGTCACCTGCCTGACCAGCACGGAGATCTCACCACCGCAGGTGAGCCCCACCGCGAACGCGTCCTCGTCGCTGTAGCCGAAGGTCGCCACCCGTGCCTCGCCGCCGGCCGCGACCTCCTGGGCCAGGTCGAACACCGCCCCCTCCACGCACCCCCCGGACACGCTCCCCACCACCTCGTCGTCCGGCCCCACGGCCATCGCCGCACCGGGTTCGCGCGGCGCGCTGCGACTGACCGTGACGACGGTGGCGAGGCCGAACGGCACCCGCGCCGCGTACCACCGCTCCAGTACCGGAAGAATGTCCCGCACGCTCAGCTCCTCTCCCACGACCCCGGCGCCTGGCCGGCCGCGTCCGTACCGGCGCCCTGCACCACCGCCGCCAGACGCTCCAGCGCGGCCAGGCTGTGACCCTCGACGAAGTCGTCAACGCTGGGCAGCGCCGCCGCCATACCGGCGGCGAGTGGCGCGTAGCCGGGGCGCGCCTTGCGGGGATTGGACCAGATCACCCGGTGCGCGAGCCGGTGCAGGCGCCGCATCTGGGCGGCGAGCAGGTGCGGGTCGCCGCGCTCCCACCCGTCGGACAGCAGTACCACGACGGCGCCGCGCGCCATGCCCCGCTGGCCCCAGTGGTCGAGGAACTCCCGCAGCAGCTCACCCAGGCGGGTGCCCCCGCGCCAGTCGGGCACGGCCTCGGCGACCGCGGCCATGGCCAGGTCCGGGTCGCGGTGCGACAGCTCCCGGGTCACCCGGGTCAGCCGCGTGCCGATGGTGAACACCTCCGTGCGCCGCCCCCGGGCGGCGGCGTGCGCGAACCGCAGCAGGGCGTCGGCGTAGGGCCCCATGGATCCGCTGACGTCGACCAGCAGCACCACCCGCCGCGGCCGCTCCGCGCGCGCGTGCCGCCGCAGCGCAGGCTCGCCGCCCAGCCGGAGCAGTTCCCGCACGGTGCGGTGCGGGTCGACGTCCCCGCGCCGGGCCGGCCGTCGCCGCGCGGTGCGCCGCGGCTGCCCGCGCAGCGCCAACGCGGCGAGCAGCCGGCGCACCTGCGCGCGTTCCGAGGGGTCCAGCTCCGCCACGTCGCGGTGGCGCAGCACCTCGGCGGAGCTGGCGAGCGTCGCGGTGGGCGGCCCCTGCCGCTCCTCGCCGGGCGACCCGGTGCGCGACCCGCCGGGCGCCTCCCGCAGGACCGGCCGAGGCCGGGGCGGGGGCGTGGTCCGGGCCGGGCGGGCCGGTGTCCCGTCGGTGCCGAAGTACGCGGCGAACACCCGCTCGTAGCGTTCCAGGTCGTCCCGGTCCCCGCACAGCGTCACCCGGCCCGCCCAGTACACGTCCGTCCGCAGCCCGGGACGCAGGGCGTCCACCGCCCGCAGGAAGGCATGCACCCGCTCGGCGCTCGCCGCGACCCCGGCAGCCCGAAGCGCCCGCGCGAACCCCAGCAACGCGGCATCGCCCCCCGGCCGACACCCTTCACCACACCCACGGCTCGCGACGTTCGCGGCGGTACGGCTGTCGGGCTGGTGCTTCCGCGGGGCCGGCGTGTTGCCTCGGCTGTCGGGCCTGTTGGGTCCGGGGTCTTCGCCGCGTCCGTCGGCCTTGGCGTCCGTGCTGTGCCCTGCGCCGGCGTCCGCGGTGGTACGGCTGTCGGGCTGGTGCTCCCGCGGGCCCGGCGTGTTGCTTCGGCTGTCGGGCCTGTTGGGTCCGGGGTTTTCGTCACGCCTGCCCGTCCTGGCGTTCGTGCTGTGCTCTGCGCCGCCGTCCGCGGTGGTACGGGTGTCGGGCCGGTGCTCTCGCGCGTCCGGCGGGTTGCTCCGGTCGTCGGGCCCGCTCGGACCAGGGTCTTCGTCACGCCAGCCCGTCCTGACGTTCGCGCTGAGCCCCGCGCCGCCGCTCTGGGCGGCGCCTACGCGTACCTCGGGGTGTCCCCGTCGTTCCCCGATCACGCCGATCACGCTCCTCGTCCCGCGAGGACCGCCGCGAAGTCCAGACCGCGGGCCCGGTCCGTGTCCTCGCGGTACTTCAGCACCGATCCCAGGGTGGCCACCGCCAGCTCCGCGTCCACCTCGTTCGCCCCGAGGGCGTCCAGGGCGCTCGCCCAGTCCAGGGTCTCGGCCACGCCAGGCGGCTTGAGCAGGTCCTCGGCGCGCAGGGCCTGCACCAGCGTGGTCACCTGCTCCGCGAGCCGCGCCGACACCTGCGGCAACCTGCGCCGGACGATGGCGAGTTCGCGGCCGAAGCCGGGATGGTCGAACCAGTGGTACAAGCACCGCCGCTTCAGCGCGTCGTGCACCTCGCGGGTGCGGTTGGAGGTCAGGACGACCACCGGCGGCACCTCGGCCCGCAGCGTGCCCAGCTCCGGAATCGTCACCTGGAACTCCGACAGCACCTCGAGCAGGAACGCCTCGAACTCGTCGTCGGCCCGGTCGATCTCGTCGACCAGCAGCACCGACGGCTGGGTCTGCAGAGCCCGCAACAGCGGCCGGGCGACCAGGAACCGCCGGTCGTACAGCTCGCGCTCCAGCCGCTCCGCGTCCCTGACCCCGGCGGCCTCGGCGGCCCGCAGATGCAGCAGCTGACGGGGGAAGTCCCAGTCGTACAAAGCTTGGGAGGCGTCGATCCCCTCATGGCACTGGAGCCGGATCAGAGGCGCGTCGAGCGCCTCGGCGAGGGCGGAGGCGAGCGCCGTCTTGCCGACGCCCGCGTCGCCCTCGCAGAAGACCGGCCGGTGCAGCCGCAGCGCCAGGAAGCAGGCGATGGCGAGCCCGTCGTCGACGAGGTAGCCGGTCTGCTCCAGACGGAAGCGCACATGCTCGGGGCTGTCCATGGAAGTGATCGGCGCTCACCCCATCCCGGCGGCGGCCAGGACCGCCCGCTTGGTCAGCACCCGCGCGAGGTGCGCCCGGTACTCGGGTGAGGCCGACGCGTCCCGCGAGGGCCGGGTGCCCTCGGCCGCGGACTGGGCCGCCCGCGCCACCGCGTCGGCGTCCCCGGCACCGGCCAGCGCCTCCTCCGCCGCAGCGGCCCGCAGCGGGGTCGCGCCCATGTTGGTCAGCCCGATCCGCGTCTCCGCGATGCGCCCGTCGTCGCGCCGCACCAGCGCGGCCACACCGACCATGGCCCAGGACTGCGCCACCCGGTGGAACTTCTCGTACCGGTATCCCCAGCCCTCCCGCTTGGGCACCCGCACCTCCACCAGGAGCTCGTCGGGGGCCAGCGCGGTCTGCAGATAGTCGGCGAAGAACTCCCGCGCCGGGATCGTGCGCCGCCCGCCGGGCCCCTCGGCGACCAGTTCGGCGTCCAGGACCAGCGCCACCGCGGGCAGGTCCCCGGCCGGGTCGGCGTGCGCGAGCGAGCCGCCGAGGGTGCCCCGGTGCCGTACGGCGGGATCGGCGACCGTCTCGGTGGCCTCGGCCAGCAGGCCCGCGTGCCGCCGCACCAGCGGGTCGTGGACGACGTCGTGGTGCGTGGTCAGCGCGCCGATGGCGAGCGTGCCGCCGTCCTCGCGGACCCCGCGCAGCTCGGGGATCCGCCCGATGTCGACGACGAGTTCGGGAAAGGCCAGCCGCAGCCGCAGCAGCGGCAGCAGGCTCTGCCCGCCGGCCAGCACCTTCGCGTCCTCGCCCGCGTCGGCGAGGGTGCGCACGGCCTCGTCGACGCTGGTCGGGCGGGCGTAGTCGAACGCGGGGGGAATCATGCCGAGCCCTCCTTCTGCGCCGACCGCGCCGGCGGGGCGGACCGTACGGCCTCCCAGACCCGCTCGGGGGTGCACGGCATCCGCACGTCGTGCACGCCCAGCGGGCGCAGCGCGTCCACGATCGCGTTGACGACGGCGGGCGTCGAGGCGATCGTGCCCGCCTCGCCGACGCCCTTGGCGCCGAGCGGGTTGGAGACCGCGGGCGTCTCGGTCCGGTCGGTCACGAACTCGGGCAGGTCCGCCGCCGACGGCACGAGGTAGTCGGCCATCGTGCCGGAGACCAGGTTGCCCTCCGTGTCGTACACGGCCTCCTCGTACAGCGCCTGCGCGATGCCCTGGGCCAGTCCGCCGTGCACCTGCCCCTCGACGATCACCGGGTTGATCACCCGGCCCACGTCGTCCACGCAGACGTAGGAGCGGATACGGGTCTGTCCGGTCTCGGTGTCGACCTCGACCGCGCACAGATGGGTGCCGTGCGGGTAGGAGAAGTTCTCCGGGTCGAGCAGGTACTCGGAGTTGAGGGTGGGTTCCATGCCGTCGGGCACGTCGTGCGAGGTGAACGTCTCGAAGGCGATCTCCTGGATGGTCCTGCGCGCCTCCGGCGAGCCCTTCACCGAGAACACGCCGCCCTTGAACTCCAGATCGTCCTCACTGGCCTCCAGCAGGTGCGCCGCGACCTTCCGCGCCTTGTCCACCACCTTCTCTGCGGCGCGGTGCACCGCCGACCCGCCCACGACCAGCGAGCGCGAGCCGTAGGTGTCCATGCCCTGCGGGGCCGTCTGGGTGTCGCCGTGCAGCACCTCGACGTCCTCGAACGGCACGCCCAGCACGTCCGCGGCGATCTGGCTCCAGCAGGTCACGTGCCCCTGCCCGTGCGGGCTGGTGCCGGTGACCACCTCGACCTTGCCGGTGGGCAGCATGCGGATGCTCGCCGCCTCCCAGCCGCCGGCCGAGTACCTGAGGTCCCGCAGCACCCGGCTCGGTGCCAGCCCGCACATCTCCGTGTACGTCGACACGCCGATGCCCAGGCGCACGCCGTCCCCGCGCTCGTTGCGCTTGCGCTGCTCGGCGCGCAGGTCGTCGTAGCCGAACAGGGCGAGCGCCTTGTCGGTGGCCGCCTCGTAGTTCCCGCTGTCGTAGGTCAGTCCCGCGATGGAGGAGTACGGGAACTCCTCGTGCCGGATCCAGTTCCGCCGCCGCACCTCCACCGGGTCGAGACCGACCTCGGCGGCGAGTTCGTCCATGGCCCGCTCGATGGCGTACGTGGCCTCCGGGCGCCCGGCGCCGCGGTAGGCGTCGGTCGGGGTGCGGGTGGTGAACACTCCGGTGCAGCTGAACTCGTAGGAGTCCATCTTGTAGATCCCCGGGTACATGAAGGCGCCCAGGAGCGGGGTGCCGGGAGTGACCAGCATCAGATAGGCGCCCATGTCGGCGATCAGGTCGACCTTGAGACCGAGCAGCCGGCCCTCGCGGGTCGCGGCGATCTCGATGTCCTGGATCATGCCGCGGCCGTGGTGGGTGGCCAGATAGCCTTCGGAGCGGGACTCGGTCCACTTCACCGGCCGTCCCAGCCTGCGCGCGACCTCGACCGCGACGGCCTCCTCGCCGTACACCTGGAGCTTGGAGCCGAAGCCGCCGCCCACGTCGGGGGCGATCACCCGCAGCTTGTGCTCGGGTACGCCGGTGACCACCGAGAGCATGATCCGCAGGATGTGCGGGATCTGCGTCGACGAGTACACCGTGAACTCCCCGGAGGCGGCCAGCGGAGTGACGACGACCGCGCGCGGCTCCATGGCGTTGGGGATGAGGCGCTGCTGCCGGTAGCGGCGCTTGAGGACGACGTCGGCGCGCTGCCCGACCGCCTCGAAGTCCTCGCCGGTCCTCAGCGGCCACACATAGGCGCGGTTGGTGCCCTTGTCGGCGTGGACCAGCGGGGCGTCCTCGGCGAGCGCCTCCTCCAGGTCCAGGACCGGCGACAGGGGCTCGTAGTCGACCTCGATCGCCTCCAGCGCGTCGGCCGCCGCGTACCGGTCGCGGGCCACGACGACCGCCACCGGGTCACCGGCGTGGCGCACCTCGTCGACCGCGACCGGCGGATGGTCCGGCAGCACCATGTCCTCGGTGACCGGCCAGGCGCAGGGCAGCGACCCCAGTCCTCCGGCGAGGTCGCGACCGCTGAAGGCGGCGACGACGCCGGGGCGTTCGAGGGCGGGGGAGACGTCGATCCGTTCGATGCGGGCGTGCGCCATGGGGCTGCGCAGGATGGCCAGGTGCAGCAGTCCGGTGACGGTGATGTTGTCGGTCCAGTTGGTCTGCCCGGTGATCAGCCGGGCGTCCTCCTTGCGGAGCCGGGCCCTGCCGACCTCGCGTTCGACGGCCTGGTCGGTCATGCCGTCACCTCCTGGGCGGACCCGGTCCGCTCACCGGAGGCCGTCTCCCCCTCGGCGACGGCGAGCACCGCGCGGACGATGTTCTGGTAGCCGGTGCACCGGCACAGGTTGCCCTCCAGCGCCTTGCGCACCTCGTCGGAGTCGGGGTGGGGGTTCTCGCGCAGCAGATCGCGCGCGGCCATGATCATCCCGGGGGTGCAGTAGCCGCACTGCAGCGCGTGCCGCTCGTGGAACGCGCGCTGCAGCTCCGTCCACTCGCCGTCCCTGGCCAGTCCCTGGACCGTGGTCACCTCGCCGCCGTCCGCCTGGACGGCCAGCACCGTGCAGCTCTTGACGCTCGCGCCGTCCAACTCGACCGTGCAGGCTCCGCAGTTCGACGTGTCGCAGCCGATCGGGGTACCGGTCAGTCCGAGGCGGTCGCGCAGATAGTGGACCAGGAGCAGACGGGGTTCCACCTCGTCCTCGTAGGCCGTGCCGTCCACCGTGACCGAGATGTGGGTCATGTTCCCTCCGGGGGCCATATGGGCGTGGGTGGGGGAAATGTCGTCGACCGTGTGGTGTACGTCACTCTATGGCCGTGTCGAGGTGGCGGCGAGTGCTGCGACAGGCTTTGTTGACCGTTAATCCATTGCCCCGGCGTTCCGGCTCTGCTGCACTGCACGTCACCACGCCGTCACCGAACGAGGAGCATCCATGCGCACAGCGTCCATGTCCACCCCGGAAGGAATCCCCGCCATCAAGAAGGACATGACGCCCGGTGCACTTGCTCAACCTCGGCATTCTCGCGCACGTCGACGCGGGTAAGACCAGTCTGACCGAACGGCTGCTGCACTCCGCGGGGGTGATCGACGCGCTCGGCAGCGTCGACGCCGGCAGTACGCGGACCGACACCCTCGCGCTGGAGCGGCAGCGCGGTATCACCATCAAGTCCGCCGTCGTCTCCTTCCCGGTCGACGACGTGACCGTCAACCTCATCGACACTCCCGGCCACCCCGACTTCATCGCCGAGGTGGAGCGGGTACTGGGCGTGCTCGACGGCGCGGTACTCGTGGTCTCCGCCGTCGAGGGCGTCCAGGCGCAGACCCGCGTCCTGATGCGCACCCTGCGGCGGCTGCGCATCCCGACCCTGCTCTTCGTCAACAAGATCGACCGGCGGGGCGCCCGGCAGGAGGAACTGCTGAGTACCGTCGCCCGGCGGCTGACACCGGCCGTCGTGCCCATGGGGCGGGTGACGGGAATCGGCGCCCGCGAGGCCCGCTTCGTGCCCGGCCTCGGCCCGTCCGCGCCGGACGTCCTCGCCGAGCACGACGACGACCTGCTGGCCGCGTACGTCGACGGCACCCTCCGCGGCGTTCGCCTGCGCGCCGCCCTCGCCGCCCAGACCCGGCAGGCGCTCGTGCACCCGGTGTACTTCGGCTCCGCGATCACCGGTGCCGGAGTGGACGCGCTGGTCCGCGGCGTCAAGGAACTGCTGCCCGCCGCGGGCGGCGACCCCGACGGGCCCGTCTCGGCCACCGTGTTCAAGGTCGAGCGAGGCCTCGCGGGGGAGAAGGTGGCCTATGCGCGGATGTTCTCCGGCACCCTCCGGGTACGGGACCGCGTGCCCTACGGCGGCGCCCGCACGGAGGACAGGGTCACCGCGATCGGCGTGTTCGACCACGGCACCGACGTCCGTGCCGACGCCGTGTCCGCGGGCCGCATCGCCAGACTGTGGGGCCTGGCCGACATCCGGATCGGCGACACGGTCGGCGAACCCGGCAGGGCCCACGAGCACTTCTTCGCGCCGCCGACCCTGGAGACCGTCGTCGTACCGGGCCCCGGCGTGGGCGGCGGGGCCCTGCACCTCGCGCTCACCCGGCTGGCCGAGCAGGACCCGCTGATCGGGCTGCGCCACGACGAGGGGCGGCAGGAGACCTCCGTGTCCCTGTACGGGGAGGTGCAGAAGGAGGTCCTCCAGGCGACGCTCGCCGACGAGTTCGGGCTGCGTGTCACCTTCCGGGAGACCACCCCGCTGTGCGTCGAGCGGCCGGTGGGCACGGGTGCGGCCGCGGAGTTCATCAAGAAGGACGGCAACCCCTTCCTGGCCACCGTCGGGCTGCGCGTCGACCCCGCGCCGGCGGGCTCCGGGGTGGACTTCCGGCTGGAGGTCGAGCTGGGCTCGATGCCGTACGCCTTCTTCAAGGCGGTGGAGGACACCGTGCGCGTGGCCCTCGGGCAGGGGCTGCACGGCTGGCAGGTCACCGACTGCACGATCACCCTGACCCACTGCGGCTACTGCCCCCGGCAGAGCCACGCCCACCAGGGCTTCGACAAGAGCATGTCCAGCACCGGGGCCGACTTCCGAGGCCTGACCCCGCTGGTGCTGATCGAGGCGCTGCGCCGCGCGGGCACGTTGGTCCACGAGCCGGTGCACCGCTTCCGCGTCGAGGCCCCGGCGGACACGCTCGGCGCCCTGCTGCCGGTGCTGTCCGCACTGCGGGCCGTGCCGCGGACGACCGTCAGCCACGGATCCGTGTGCCTCCTGGAGGGCGGCGTCCCGGCCGCCCGGGTGCACGCACTGGAGCAGCGGCTGCCGGGGCTGACCCGCGGCGAGGGGGACCTGGAGAGCGCCTTCGACCACTACGCACCGGTCACGGGCGACACGGTCCCCGAACGCCCACGCACCGACCACAACCCACTGGACCGCAAGCAGTACTTCCTCAACCTGACACAACGGGCGGGGCGATGACGCCGGCCCGCCCGTGGTTGCCCACGCCCTTGCGCCCGCTCGCCGGGGTCGTCCTTCGCCCGCTCCGGAGCGCACCGGACGCCTCGCGGCCGGCGATGCGGACCGTTCCTCGACCAGGGGCCGCCGCAACCCGGCGGCCCTAGTTTAGTGCTGCGACCGGAAAGGTTCACCGGCTCGCGACGTCCGGCACGGCTCCCCCAAGCTCTTCGAGCAGGGGGTACTCCCACGCCGCGTTGTCGCTTCACCCGAGTACATCCAGTACGCGGGTGACGCTCCGCCTTGCGATGCTCCCCCACAGCCTGAACGGCGTGGGAGGTACCCGCAGCACCGGACGCCGCGAGCCTTCCGGCAAACCTTTCCGGTCACAGCCCTAGCGTGCGAGCTGTTCGACCGCGTTCAGTACCGGGGCGAGGCCGTTTTCCTCGCGGATCCGGGCGCCCAGGGCCCGTGCCCGTTCACGATGTCCGTGGCCACGGGTGGCGCGGACCAGGGCCGCGGCGAGGTTGTCCGCGGTGAGGCTGCGCAGCGGGACCGAGCAGGGTGCCACGCCGAGGCCGACGAGACGATCGGCCCAGAAACCCTCGTCGAACTGCACGGGCACGGGCACCGCGGGGACGCCGGCCCGCAGCCCGGCCGCGGTCGTGCCCGCACCGGCGTGGTGCACCACGCCCGCCAGCCGCGGGAACAGGGCCGAGTGCGGGACCTCGCCGATGGTCAGCATGTCCTCGCCGGACGCCTCCAGCCCGGCCCAGCCCCGCTGGACCACACCGCGCAGTCCGGCCCGGCGCAACGCGCGCACGATGGTGTCGCTGAGCCGCCCGGGGTCGGGCACGGTGGCGCTGCCCAGCCCCACGTAGACCGGCGGAGGGCCCCCGTCGAGGAAGTCCCACAGGCTGTCGGGGAGTTGGGTGTAACGGTCGTACGGCCACCAGTACCCGCACACCTGGAGCCCACTGCGCCAGTCATGGGGCCTGGGCACCACGAGCGGGCTGAAGCCGTGGTACACCGGCCGGCGCTGCCCCCGGCGGATGCGGCGGCCGGTGCCCGCGCGGGCGGGCGGCAGCCCCAGCCGGGTCCGCACGGCGGGGACGGCCGCCGAGAAGACCCGCTCCACGGCCAGGTTCACTCCATGTCCGGCGAGGCGGTTCGCAGCTCCGCCCCAGTGTCCGCCGCCCAGCAGTGGAGGAGCGAACTCCCTTGTGGGGGAGAGGGGTTGCAGGTGGGCGCCAATACTGGGCAGGTTCATCGCCTCGGCGATGGCGTGCCCGACCGGCCCGAGCGAGCCGGCGAGCAGCAGTACGTCGCTCTTCTCGGCCGCCGCGATCAGATCGTCCGTCATCCGGGCGATGGCCGCCCGCACCAGCCCCACGGCCCGCACCACCTTGCCCGTGCCGGAGGCGCTGCGGTGGAGTCCCCGGCCACGCGAGGACTCCAACTCGGCCCGCGGGTCCACCGGCAGTGGGTGGAAGCCGAGGCCCGAGCCCGCGACCAGCGGTTCGAAGCATCCGTGCGTGACCAGGGTGACCTCGTGACCCGCGAGAGCCAGGCCGTGCCCCAGTCCGGTGAAGGGGGCGACGTCGCCCCGGGATCCCGCCGTCATGATCGCTACGCGCACGACGGCCAGTATGGCCGCGAGGCCGCCCGCCGCCGGTGAACGACCCGAGGGGTGTCGGTGCCTTCACTCCTGCTCCGGCCCCGGTGCGCCGCTCACACCCCGAGCTGCCGGGCGGCGGCCGTCACGGTCTGCTCCAGCAGCGTGGCGATCGTCATCGGGCCCACCCCACCGGGCACCGGAGTGATCAGCGAGGCCCGCTCCACGGCGGAGTCGAAGTCGACGTCGCCGACGTTGCCCGGGTTGTAGCCCGCGTCGATCACCACGGCGCCGGGCTTGAGGTCCTCGCCGCGGATGAGCCGGGGCCGGCCCACCGCGGCGACCACGATGTCCGCCTCGCGCACGGCGGCCGGCAGGTCCGCGGTCCGTGAGTGGCAGTACGTCACCGTCGCGTCCCGCGCGAGCAGCAGCATCCCCACGGGCTTGCCGAGGATCGCGCTGCGGCCCACCACGACGGCGCGCCGGCCGCGCAGTTCGACGTCGTACGCGTCCAGCAGCCGCAGGATGCCGCCGGGTGTGCAGGACAGGAACCCCGGCAGACCGAAGCTCATCGCCGCGAACGAGGCGCAGGTGACCCCGTCGACGTCCTTCTCGGGCACGATCGCCTCGAACGCGGCCCGCTCGTCGACGTGCTCGCCGACGGGGTGCTGGAGCAGGATGCCGTGCACGGCGGGATCCTTGGACAGCGACCGCAGCGTGTCGACCAGTTCCTCGGTGGTGGTCGCGGCCGGCAGTGCCACATGGCGGGATTCGATGCCGGCCTTGCGGCAGCGGTTCTGCTTCATCCGTACGTAGGTGACGGAGGCGGGGTCCTCACCGACCAGCACTGTCGCCAGACAGGGCGCCGTACCGGTGCGCTCGGTGAGTGCGGTGGCCTTCCGCGCGGTCTCCTCGACGACACGGCGGGCGAGCGCGGTGCCGTCCATCGGACGGGCCTGGGACATGGTCCACTCCTGGGCGTTCGGGGAATTGCCCAGGCGCGCGGCTCACGACTCTGCGTGGGCCGCTCCCCGGTGGTGCTCCACCTCAGCGCCAGTCACGGCCCCGCCTCACCCTAACCGACACGGCCCGCCGCGGCCGAAGGCCGCGCACTGCCGTACGGCCCGGACGCGGCCTCGCCCCCCGCAGCAGCGAGCGGACCAGCGCGGCGGACGCCAGGTGGGACACCGCGCGTGCCGGGCCCGGCGGGCGCGACCGCGTGGAGCGGGACCGGCTCAGGCCGGCGCGGGCCGAGAAGGTCCGGGTCAGGCAGGAGCTGACCTGGAACCTTGCGGCTCTTCCGCTTATGCGTCCCATGCCTGGATCAGTATCTGCTCGGCGATCCGGCCGTCCCGCAGCAAGACCATGGACTCCGCGAGGACCCGGCCGCCGTCCGCGTACCGGCAGGACTCCACGCACGCGGCACGGACGCCCTGCACGATGCCGCGGCGGAGCGTGTCGGTGTCGAGGGCGGGGCTTGCCGAGGTGGACATGACGACTTCCTACAAGGGCCGCGGCCCGGCGAGGAGCGGGCCGCGGCGGGCCTCACGGTTCGAGACTCCTCCGCCCCGGCGGGCGCGGCAAGCGCGGTCCGGGCGCTGCGCCTGACGGGTGAGCGCGGCCGCGGGCCCGTGTCCGGGCGGGCCCGGAGGGAGTTGCCGAGGGCATGATCTGCACTCGACGCATCGTCGCCGCCGTCGGACTCGCCGTCTCGGTCACGGGCCTGACCGCGCTGCCCGCGAGCGCCGCGGGCGCCCCGTCCGTCGGCGGGCTCCAGCCCCTCCGTCTGCTGGTTCCCGCCGTCCAGCACTGACCTTCCGCCCCGCGGGCCGGGCGCCGGTGCCTCGCCCGCCCGTCCCCGCAGATCAGAGGCCCCCTCGGTGCCCTTACCGATCAGTCGGACGTAGGGTCGGGGGACGTACACCGCTCGACGGAAGGGACCACCACCATGGCGCAGGAAGTGCGCGGCGTGATCGCACCCGGCAAGAACGAACCGGTGCGGGTCGAGACGATCGTCGTGCCGGACCCGGGGCCGGGAGAGGCCGTCGTACGGATCCAGGCCTGCGGCGTCTGCCACACCGACCTGCACTACAAGCAGGGCGGAATCAACGACGAGTTCCCGTTCCTGCTCGGCCACGAGGCCGCCGGCGTCGTGGAGTCGGTCGGCGACGACGTCACCGACGTCGCGCCCGGCGACTTCGTCATCCTCAACTGGCGGGCCGTGTGCGGCAAGTGCCGCGCCTGTCTGCGCGGGCGGCCCTGGTACTGCTTCGACACCCACAACGCGCGGCAGCGGATGACCCTGACCGACGGCACCGAACTCTCCCCGGCGCTCGGAATCGGCGCGTTCGCCGAGAAGACCCTGGTGGCGGCCGGTCAGTGCACCAAGGTCGACCCGTCGGTCTCCCCGGCGGTGGCCGGGCTGCTGGGCTGCGGCGTGATGGCCGGCATCGGCGCGGCGATCAACACCGGCAACGTCGGCCGCGGCGACTCGGTCGCCGTCATCGGCTGCGGCGGTGTCGGCGACGCGGCGATCGCCGGGGCGTTCCTGGCGGGCGCGGCGAAGGTCATCGCCGTCGACATCGACGACCGCAAGCTGGAGACCGCCCGCACCATGGGCGCCACGCACACGGTCAACTCCAAGGAGAACGACCCGGTCGAGGCCATCCGCGAGCTGACCGGCGGCTTCGGCGCCGACGTCGTCATCGAGGCGGTCGGCCGCCCCGAGACGTACCGGCAGGCCTTCTACGCCCGTGACCTGGCCGGCACGGTCGTCCTGGTCGGCGTGCCGACCCCGGAGATGAAGCTGGAACTGCCGCTGCTGGACGTCTTCGGACGCGGCGGGGCGCTGAAGTCGAGCTGGTACGGCGACTGCCTGCCCTCCCGGGACTTCCCGATGCTCATCGACCTGCACCTGCAAGGACGCCTGCCGCTGGACAAGTTCGTCACCGAGACCATCCAACTGCACGAGGTGGAGAAGGCGTTCGAGCGGATGCACCACGGCGACGTGCTGCGCTCGGTGGTGGTGCTCTGATGGCCGCCCGCATCGAACGCCTCGTCACCTCCGGGCAGTTCACGCTCGACGGAGGCACCTGGGACGTCGACAACAACGTGTGGATCGTCGGCGACGACCATGAGGCCGTCGTCATCGACGCCGCCCACGACGCCGAGGCCATCGCCGCGGCGGTCGGCGACCGCCGGCTGACCGCCATCGTGTGCACCCACGCCCACAACGACCACATCGACGCGGCCCCGGCGCTCGCCGACCTCACCGGCGCGACGATCTGGCTGCACCCCGACGACCTGCCGCTGTGGAAGATGACCCACCCGAACCGGGACCCCGACGAGCACCTGGTCGACGGGCAGGTCATCGAGGCGGCCGGCGCTGATCTGAAGGTCATGCACACGCCCGGCCACGCCCCGGGCGCGATCTGCCTGTACGACCCCGGACTCGGCGTGGTCTTCACCGGCGACACGCTGTTCCAGGGCGGTCCCGGCGCCACCGGTCGTTCCTACTCCCACTTCCCGACGATCATCGACTCGATCCGCGACCGCCTGCTGACGCTGCCGCCCGAGACGAAGGTCCTCACCGGCCACGGCGACCCGACCACCATCGGCGCCGAGGCCCCGCACCTCCAGGAGTGGATCGCCCGCGGGCACTGAGGCAGGAGAACCGAGCCCGGAGCCCGGGTGGCGGGCCGCACGAGACCGGAAGGCGCTCGTGCGGCCCGCCCGCGTTTCACCGTTTCCCGCGCCGAAAGGCGACAGAAGGTGTCCGGTTTCCCCGGCACCCTCGATGACGGCATCGACGGAAGACACATCGGGAGGTCGGACATGCCGGGCCCACTGGAAGGCAAGGTCGCGCTGGTCGCGGGGGCGACACGGGGAGCGGGCAGGGGAATCGCGGTGGAGCTCGGCGCGGCCGGCGCCACCGTCTACGTCACCGGACGCACGACCCGCGCCCGCCGCTCGGAGTACGACCGCCCCGAGACCATCGAGGACACCGCCGACCTGGTCACCGAGGCGGGCGGCCACGGCATCGCCGTACCGGTCGACCATCTCGAGCCCGACCAGGTCCGCGCCCTCGTGGACCGCATCGCGCGCGAGCAGGACCGTCTCGACGTCCTCGTCAACGACATCTGGGGCGCGGAGCACCTCTTCGCGTGGGACACCCCGGTGTGGGAGCACGACCTCGGCAACGGACTGCGGTTGCTCCGGCTCGCGGTGGAGACGCACGCGATCACCAGCCACCATGCTCTGCCGCTGCTGTTGCGTCACCCCGGCGGCCTGGTGGTGGAGATGACCGACGGCACCGCCGAGTACAACCGGGACACCTACCGCGTCAACTTCTTCTACGACCTCGCCAAGGCGTCCGTCCTGCGCATGGCCTTCGCACTCGGCCACGAACTCGGCCCGCGCGGCGCCACGGCGGTGGCCCTCACCCCCGGCTGGCTGCGCTCGGAGCTGATGCTCGACCACTTCGGCGTCCGTGAGGACAACTGGCGCGAAGCCCTGGACAGCGTCCCGCACTTCGCCATCTCCGAGACCCCGCGCTATGTGGGCCGCGCCGTCGCCGCCCTGGCCACGGACCCGGACGTGGCCCGCTGGAACGGCCGTTCCCTCTCCAGCGGCGGCCTCGCCCAGGACTACGGCTTCACCGACCTGGACGGCAGCCGCCCCGACGCCTGGCGCTACCTCGTCGAGGTCCAGGACGCGGGCCTGCCGGCCGACCCGACCGGCTACCGCTGACCGGCCCCGCCGAACCGACCGGTTACCGCTGACCGGGCCCCGCCGAACCGCCGCTCCTCCCGGTCCACCGGCCACGTCGCCGACACGAGCCGGGAGTTGCGGAAGTCGCGGGAGCGAGGACATACCGCGCGCTGACTGCCCGAGACGCCCTTCGTGGAAGTAGGTTCGGCGCATGACGGACAGTGGGCGGTTCGACGGACACGGGGTTCTCATCACCGGCGCGGGCCGGGGCATCGGCGCGGCCACCGCGCGCAGGCTGGCCGAGGAGGGGGCCGGGGTTTTGGTCACCGACCTGGACGGGGACGTGGCGGAGCACACGGCGGCGGCGCTGCGCGAGCGCGGACTCACGGCGCGGGCACACGCGTTGGACGTCGCGGACCGGGACGCGGTCCAGGCGGCCGTGGACCTGGCCGTCCAGGCCTTCGGATCCCTCGACGTCCTGGTCAACTGCGCGGCCCACTGCACGCCCGACACCCCGCTGTTCGAGGACGACCCGGAAGCGGTGTGGGCCCGCGACCTCGACATCACCCTCACCGGTGCCTACCGCTGCTGCCGCGCCGCCCTGCCCCACCTGGCGGCGGGCGGCAGGGGAGCGATCGTCAGCATCGGCTCGGTCAACGGCGTCCAGGACTTCGGCAACCACGGCTACAGCGCGGCGAAGGCGGGGCTGGCGTCGCTCACCCGCACCCTCGCCGGACACGCCGCCTCCCGCGGCGTCCGCGTCAACCTGGTGGTGCCGGGCACGGTCCGCACCTCGGCCTGGGAGGGACGGGAGGCCGAACTCGACCGGGTCCGCGGCCTGTACCCGCTGGGCCGGATCGGCGAACCGGAGGACATCGCCGCCGCGGTGGCCTTCCTCGCCTCCCGCGACGCGGCCTGGATCACCGGCACCACCCTGACCGTCGACGGCGGCCTCACCGCGGTCAACACCGCTTTCCGCGCGGCCGTTCAGGAGGAGCGGGAAGAGGGGGACACCTGAGCGGTCCCGGCTCCGGCCGCGTCCGCCGGGGAGCGTGTCACCGTTTCGTCTCGGCACGCGCCCCCTTGCAACCGATGTGCCCCGCCACGGGTCTAGGTGTCGGGAAGTGCCGGAACGCACCTAGGGGGCAAGGCCGTTATGAAGGAAATCGGCAGGCGGGGAGCGGTCGTACTGGGCGTCACGGGACTGGTGGCGCCGCTCACGCTCGCGCTCGGTACCGCACCGGCGCAGGCGGCGAGTTGCACGACGCAGGCGGGGCCGTACCAGAAGCAGGTGGAGAAGTTCCTCGGGCGGCCGGTCGACGGACGGCAGTCGGCCGCCGACTGCAAGGCCATCCGGGCCTTTCAGAACAAGCACGGCATCACGCCGAACATCGGCTACGCGGGTTCCGTCACCTGGGGCGTGATGAACCTCATGAACAAGCAGAAGGCCGTCGGCAAGAAGCCCAACAAGAGCGGCAAGTGCCCGGTGAACAAGGGCCGCATAGCCTGTGTCGACCTCACTCTCCAGCTCAGCTGGATACAGGACGGCAGCCGGCTCGTCTACGGGCCGGTGCCGGTGCGCACGGGACGCAAGGGCTACACGACCCGCACCGGCCTGAAGAAAATCTACTGGCGGGACATCGATCACGTCTCGACCCTCTACAACGTGCCGATGCCCTACAGTCAGTTCTTCGACGGCGGCCAGGCCTTCCACTCCGTCGGTCTGAGCATGTGGAACCCGCCGGGCTCGCACGGCTGCGTCAACATGACGCCGAAGGACGCCAAGAAGTACTGGTCGCTGCTGAAGAAGGGCGACGACGTGTTCGTCTACGGGCGCAAGCCGGGCACCTGACGGTATGGGCATGGGCACGGGCACGGCCGACGCCGCGAGCCGTCGGCCGAGTGTGAACTCGCGCCGGTGACCTGCCGAATTGACGTGATGAGCGACACGGTCCGATATGTCCGCATCGCTCGTACTTATTCACAGCGCCTTCACGTCCGGCGGCATATGCTTCACGGCATGTCCACCAGTGTTGAACCCGTCTCCGAGCGATCGGCCGCGGAGGTCAACGAGGAGATCCGGGCGTTGTGGCTCAGGTCGGGCGGGATACTGACCACCGAGCAGCGCGAGGAGTACCAGCGCCTGGTGATGGAGTGGGCCACGGCCGCCCCGCACTCCGACAAGGCGGCCTGAGCCGGCTTCGACCTCTGCCCTCCGCCGTCGGTCCGGCCTTCGCCATCCGTGCTTTCCGTCAGCTCCATGTCGCCGAGTAGTACCTCCGGTAGGCCTTGCGGTCCCGTTCCGCACGGATCCAGCGGGTGGCCACCAGGGCGATCAGACTGCCCCCCATGATCAGAAGACCCGGGCCGACGTTTCCGGGGTCGGAGAGCCGGGAGAGCACCGCGGTCCCGTCGGCGCTGCCGGTCACCGGCGCCGCGGAGCCGGGGGAGGCCGCGCCGGGGGTGATGGCGCTGTGGGTGGCCGGGGCGGACGGCTCCGCGCTCTGCCCGGTGCCCTGCCGCGCGTCGGTCACGATCAGCCGCACGTCGAGCGCGGACAGCGCCTTGGTGACCGGCTGGAAGAACGTCGTACCGCCCCTTGTGCAGTCGCCGCTGCCGCCCGAGGTCACCCCCAGGGCGATCCCCTCGGAGAACAGCGGACCGCCGCTGTCACCCGGCTCGGCGCACACCGTGGTCCGGATGAGACCGGTGACGGTGCCCTCGGGGTAGTTCACGGTCGCGTCCAGGCCGGTCACCTCGCCGTCGCGCAGCCCGCTCGTGCTGCCGCTGCGGAACACCCGCTGTCCCACGGCCGGATCGCCCGCCCCCGTGATCCGTACGCCGTTGCCGCCGCCGATCGCCACCACGTCGGCGCCCTGGCCCGCGCTGCCGGAGTCGTACCGCACCAGCGAGAAGTCGCCGCCCGGGAAGGAGCCGGCGACCGTCCTGCCGAGCTGTTGGTCGCCCTGGCCGTCGGCGAACCAGAGGGAACCGGTGGGCCCGCAGTGGCCCGCGGTGAGGATGAAGTCGGTCCGCCCGTCGGTCACGTTGAAGCCCGCCGAGCAGCGCCCGCCGGTCGACAGGATGGGCTGCGCCCCGTTGAGACGGGTGGTGAAGGCGCCCTCGGTGCGCTCCATGCGCACAAAGTCGCCGATCTTGCCGGCGACCTCGGCCATCCGGGCCCAGTCGGCGGCGGAGACCGTGCTGTCGCCCTCGACCGTCACCCGGTTGGCGCGGTAGTCCATCATCCAGGCCGTGCCGGCCACCCGGGGCGCCGCGCGTAGTGTCGCGGTGGCCGCCTTCAGCTCGTTCATGCTGTGCCGCACGACCTTCGCCTCGGCGCCCGCCCGCCGTACCTCCGCGGCCGCCCGCTCGTCGGTCACGGCGACCACCGGGCGCCCGTCGGAACCGATCCAGTTGCCCGCCGTGCGCGAGGTGCCGAGCCGGGCCATCAGGTCGGCGCCGGACGTGCCGGGTGTGCCGGCCGGCCCCGCGGAGCCGCGCGCGGCGGAGGCGCCGGGAGGCTCGCTCGCCATCGCCGCCTGCGCGACCATCGCTCCTCCCAGGAGGAGTCCCGCGACGGCCGTCAGCCGTGTCACCCGCCGGACGACCCGTCGTCGTGCGTGCCCCATGCATGGCTCCCGAACCCGAACGCGCGGTCTCAACACCGCGGTGCGCTACGGTCGTTGAGCGCCCTTCTTCCATACGTCGCACGGCACGGCCGCGTTCAGCGCTCGGATGATCTCCTTCGGGCGCGCCCGCTCAACAGGGAGCCGCGCCCCCGAGCCGGCCCGCGTCTCCCGGCCTGAGCCGTCCGGGATCGGGCCGAGGCGGGCCCAGCTCGGGGTGTCTCCCCAGACGGAGGCCGCACCGACGTAGGGGCGCAGCAGGGTGGTGAGCACCGGGTCGCCGTAGCCGTTCAGCTCGTCGGAGGCGAGCTTGCGGGCGACGCCGGCGAGGAAGTCGGCCAGCTGCACCCGCGGATCCAGCCGCGAGTGGACGAGTTCCACGCCGTCCAGGGTCACACCTCGCTGCCGGGCCGTCCGCAGGAGCCAGTCGACGCGGTCGGGAGTGAGCATGTTCTGCCGGTCGTGCACGAGCCGCACGGCGGTTCGCGGCGCGCTCCACAGCGCGGCCGTGCGCAGGATCGCGGGCAGCAGCGGGTTGAGCGCGGGGATCAGGGGCGGGCCGGCGGCGATCCGGGCCCGGTAGGCCTCGGCGCGCCCACGGCTGCCGGCCAGCCGCTCCAGAACCGCCGCGGCCGGTTCGGGAACCTCCGCACGCCGCAACTCCTCGACAGCGGCGAGGAAGACGTCCACCGGATCCACGGGCTCCGCGTCGCTCCTGGCCCGCAGCAGCCGGTTGGCCGCCCGCAGGAACCGCCGCCATCCGTCGGCGCCGAAGGCCTCCCGCCCCGCGCCGTACAGGGCGTCCGCGCCGGCCGCGTCCCCGAGCAGCAGGTCCAGGGCCCGGTCCACCACGAAGAACACCTTCTCGGTGAGGTCCACCCGGGCGTGCCCGTGCAGCGGCCCGGCAGGGGAGAGCACCCACTCCAGCACCGCCCGGTGCTTCTCCCGCAGCAGATGGCCGGCCTTGTACTCCTCCGCGGGCGAGCGGATCCGGTTCCGTATCTCCCGCACGCACCCGGCGGCGGACTCCACCGGCAGCAGCACGCTGGCGTGCGCGAAGACGTCGGTGTTGCCGTCGGTGAGGTTCTCACCGTCCGACCCCGACTCGTCGCAGGCGACCTCCCGTACCCCGTCCCGCACCATTCGTCCTGCCCCCGTCCTCGTCGTCCCGGACCACAGCCCGAGTCTTCCACCGCCGCGTCGCCTCGCGCCGGGCCTAGACTGCGGCGCATGGACGACACCCTGGTGGAGCGGCTCGGAGCGGGGAAGTACCTGCTCGTCACCAGCTATCGCAGGAACGGCACCCCGGTCGCCACCCCGGTCTGGGTGGTGCGCGACGGCGACGCGCTCGGTGTGTGGACGACCGCCGACTCCTGGAAGGTCAAGCGGATCCGCAACCGCGCCGACGTCCTGGTCGGCCCCTGCGACCTGCGCGGACATCCGACCGGGGAACAGGTGGAGGCACGGGCGGAGATCTGTGACGCGGACACCACCGCCCGCTACCGGGGGCTGATCGCCCGCAAGTACGGGCTGATCGGCCGACTCACCCTGCTGGGCAGCAGGCTGCGCCGAGGCCTCGGAGGAACCGTCGGAATCCGCGTGACCCTCTGACCGCGTGGCAGCCGCCGCACGCGGTACCCGCTGGGCTAGTGTGCGGGGCGCTGCGAGACGACGGGGCTGGTGCGGTGCAAGGGATCTGGGCCAGGAGCCGGGGGATCGGACAGTGGCTCACCGGCCATGCCGGCTGGTGCCTGGCCGTCTCCCTGGCGGTGCACGTCCTAGCCGTCGTCACCCACCCCACACACCCGCTGGACCTGCGTGTCTACCGCGAGGCCGCGCCGCACGTGCTCTCCGGCGGCCTGTACGACTACGCGCTGCGCACCACCCCGCCCATCCCGCGGCTGCCGTTCACCTACCCGCCCTTCGCCGCACTGGTGTTCCTGCCGCTGGCGCGGCTTCCCTGGGGGGCGCTGGTCGCGCTCTGGCAGTCGCTGTCCGTGGCGGCCCTGGTCGTCGTCGCCGTGTGCGCGGTGCGGCTGCTGGGCCCGCGTCCCGGCGGCGGGGTCCGGCAGCGCGCCCTGCTCTGGGCCGCCGCCGGGCTGTGGCTGGAACCCGTGCGCCACACCCTCGACCAGGGCCAGGTCAATCTGCTGCTCGGCGCCGTGGTCCTGTGGGGCCTGGCCGTGCCGCGTGCGGCGTCGGGCAGGGGAGCGGGGGTGGGCCTGGCGGCGGCGGTGAAGCTGACCCCGGCCGTCGGGGGGTTGTACCTGCTGGCGACCCGGCAGTGGCGGGCCGCCGCGTGGGCGGTCGCGACCGCCGCCTTGGCGACGGCGCTCGCCTGGGGCGTCGCCCCGCGCGAGTCCGCCCGCTACTGGTCCACGCTCGTCACGGACACCAGCAGGGTCGGCCCGGTCTGGTCGGTGCGCAACCAGTCGTTGCGCGGTGCCGTCGCCAGACTGCTCGGTCAGGACATCACCGCCGCCGTGGTCCTCTGGTGCGTGCTCGCTCTGGTGACCGTGGCGCTGGTCTGTGCCCTGCGCTCCGCCGTGCGGCGGCACGACCTGCTCGGCGTCCTGGTCGCCGTGGAGCTGTACGGGCTGCTGGTGAGCCCCGTCTCGTGGAGCCACCACTGGATCTGGTGCCTGCCCGCCATGATCTGGCTGACCCACGGACCCCTGCGCGGCCGCCTGCTCAGCCGCGTCGCGCTCGCGTTGTGGGCCGTGGTCGCCGTCGCCCGCGTGGTGCCCTTCCTGATCGGCGCCGAGGACCATCTGGTCCACCCCGGTGCCTATCCGGCGCTGCTCGCCTGGCCCGGCTGCGTCTACGCCGGGTGCGCCGTGCTGACGCTCGCCGCCGTGGCGCTCCGACCCACGGGGCACGACCGGCCGGTCCTCGCGCCCGACAGCGCGCCGGAGCGGGATCGCTCGGACGTCGCGGGCGGTTGACGGCCGGTCACCGGCGTGGGCGGTTGACCGCCGGTCAGCTCCAGGCGCCGTACGGCTCGTCGACCAGCTGGAAGACCGGCTCGCCGCGCACCGGGTCCTTGGCCGTGGTCAGCCGGACCCGGTCGCCGCCGTGGATGCCGATGGGCGGCCCCATGACCCGGCCCCGTACGACGAAGCCCTCGCTCATCTCGACCAGCGACACATTGCGCGCGGCGGGGGAGTTGCGGTTCACCACCGTGGAGTGGCGGACCGTGCCCGTACCCGCGCTGCGCTCGGTGCGCAGGTCGCTGCCCCGGCACACCGGGCACAGCAGCCGGTGGTACACGGCCGTCCCGCACCAGGTGCAGCGCTGGAAGTACAGGGCCCGCGAATCGCGGGCCGCGGGCTCGAGAAGGCCGGTCGTGGCGCCGGCTGCCGGAAGAACGGTGTTTCCTGAGTGGTAGTACACGCTGGTCAACTCCCTGCGCTCGGCCGGAATCCCTCGTGCGCGGCGCACCCGGGCACGCGCGTGCACGGTGGTCGCGCCACGTGCACGACCACAGCGTATGGCACTGGGTGTCACCCGTAAAGGCACTGCGTACCCTCAATTGCCCTCAGTTCGGGGGCTGCCGGCCCTCCGCGAGCGCCGTCTCGACCTCCCGCACCACCCGCCACAGGGGCGCTCCGCGCCGCGCGACCACGACGACCACGTCCTCCCGGGCCGCCCCGGGCCGCCGCTCGGCGCGGGGGGCGGCCGGGTCGCAGAAGGCGGCCTGCACATGGTTCAGCGCGTGGTCCACCGCCGCACCCGCGTCGCCCTGTCCGTCCGAACGCAGCCACGAGCGCAGGGCGTTGTTGTGCGCCGCCACCACCGCCGCCGCGATCACGTCCGCCCGCAGCGTCCCGTCGCGCCGCTGTGCGAACCGGGTCCGCAGATACCCGGCGAGCGCGCGCTCGTAGCGCCACACCACCGACAACTCGTACGCCCGCAGCCCCGGTACGCGCTTGGTGATCCGGTAGCGCTGGACGGAGAACGCCGGGTCCTCGGTGTACATCCGCAGGACCAGGCGGGCCGCGTCGCAGGCCCGCCGCACGGGTTCGTCCTCCTCACCACCGGCGGCGAGGAAGGCCGTCATATCGGCCAGGTACCGCTCGTGGTCGGGGAAGACCACGTCCTCCTTGGAGGGGAAGTAGCGGAAGAACGACCGCCGTCCGACCCCGGCGAGCGCCACGATGTCGTCGACGGTGGTCTGTTCGTAGCCGCGCTCCAGGAACAGCCGGAACGCCGCCGCCACGAGGGCCTCCCGCATGGGCGTCCGCCCGGCCGTCGTCCGCGCCTTCTCACCGCGGCGGGACGCGGCGCTGCTGGAGCTCATGGACGGGAACGTAGCATCTGGACGGGCGTAGACGGCACTCAGTGCAGCCTGATGGGGGAACCGAGTGCAAGGGGGAGCATCGGGCGGTTTGCGCAGTAACCTTTCCCCACCTTCTCCCGCTCCCCGTCCGCCCCAGCGGACACCACGTTCCAGGAGACGCCCATGCCGCCCGTTCGTTCCCGTCTGCTCTACGTCACCGACCTGGCGTACCCGGCCCGTGGGCGCCGCTACTGCGACGAGGACATCCGGCTCACCTCGCGCCTGCGCGAGGACTTCGACCTGGCCCTGTGCAACCCCCGGGACGCCGCCGCGCTGATGGACGCCTTCGACGCCGTCGTCGTCCGCAACAGCGGACCCGTCCTGGAGTACCAGGCGGCCTACGACGACTTCCGGACCCGGGCCCTGGACCGGAAGACACCGGTCTACAACCCGCTCACCGGGCGCGCGGACATGGCCGGCAAGCAGTACCTCCTCGATCTCAGCGCCGCCGGCCGCCCGGTCATCCCCACCGTCGACCGCCCCGAGGACCTGCACCGGCTGCCCGCGGCCGACCGCTACGTGGTCAAGCCCAAGCTGGGCGCCGACTCCATAGGCCTGCGCATCGTGCCCGCCGGGGAACTGCCCGCCCTGGCCGACGGCACTCTCCTCGTCCAGCCGCACATCGACTTCGCCTACGAGGTCTCGTTCTACTTCGTCGACCACGACTTCCAGTACGCCCTCCACGCCCCGGACCCGGAACGGCGCTGGGAGCTGAGCCCCTACGAACCCTCCCGCGAGGACCTGGAGTTCGCCCGGAGCTTCGTCGAATGGAACACCCTCGCCCACGGCATCCAGCGGGTCGACGCCTGCCGCGCCCCGAGCGGCGAACTGCTGCTGGTCGAACTGGAGGACCTCAACCCGTACTTGTCCCTGGACGCCGTCGACGACACACGCCGGGACGCCTTCGTCGCCGCGATGAAGTCCTCCCTGCACCGCTTTCTCGCCGCCACCGGGTGAGCCGCCACCGCCCGCCGCACCGCGGGCGGCGCTGAACCGGCCGGACGGCGGCCGCGTATCACTCCTCGGGATGGGCCCGGACGCAGAGCGTGAGGAGTGCAGTGTGTCGACACCGCCCGGACACCAACAGCCGCACGGCGGGGCGCCCCTGGAGCCGGTACGCGTCATCCGACCCAGACGGACCGACGCCCTCGCCGAACTCATGAGGGAGTTCAGGGAGTACCAACGGGACACCGGCGGCGATGAGGATCCGCCGGGGCCGCCCGTCGGATCCGTGGAGGACGCGGCGACCGAGGAACTCCCGGCCGCACCAGCCGGGAGTTCCGCACCCCGGGGCCCCGTGCCTCGGGGCCCCGCACCCCGCCGGGCGCCCGTCAGGGCGCCGGATGCGGCGGGGCGCTCACTGCGCGGGGCCGCCGTCGCGGTCGCCGTGGCCGCGGCCGCGCTGCTCGGTTTCGGCTGCGCCCTCCTGCTGCCCGCCCGGGGCGAGGCCGCCGGCGCGGCGGCGGCCCCACCGCGGCCGTCCGCGAGCGCCGCCGCCACGCCCACCCAGGCCGAGACCCCCACCGCCACCCCGTCGGCCGACCCGGACGGTCCCGGCACCCTGCGCGAGGGCGACAGCGGCCCGGACGTCACCGAACTGCAAGAACGCCTCCTGCATGTCCCGGACGTCTACCGCGACGGCTCCACCGGCGGCCGCTACGACGGCGAACTGAGGGCGGCCGTGGCCCGCTTCCAGCTCTGGTACGGGATCAGCGGCGACGAGACCGGCGTCTACGGCGACGACACCCGCCGCGCCCTGGAGTCCCGTACGACGGCCGACGGCGGATGAACCGGGCGGACGGTGCGAGGAGGCGTGCGGTGACGGCCGCGGCGAGCGGGGCCTACACCGGCTGTGCGGGTACCCGGAGGTCCAGGACGCAGACGTCGTCGCGGCGTTCGCTCTCCAGCATCGAGGCCAGCAGCGGCCCCAGCGCACCGGCCGGCTCGCCGCGGCCGGCCGCGGCCGCCGCGGCGAGTCGCTCCAGGCCCTCCTGGATGCCCTCCCCGGGCCGCTCGACCAGGCCGTCGGTGTACAGCAGCAGCCGGTCTCCCGGCTCCAGTCGGCACTCCGCCTCCTCGAACACCGGGGTTCCGGTCGCCCCGAGCAGGACACCGCGCGGACGGTCGAGGTAGCGGGGCTCGCCCCGGCGCAGCAGCAGCGGCGGCAGGTGTCCCGCCTGGGCCCACAGCAGACGGCGCTCGGCCGGCTTGTAGCGGGCCAGCACCATGGTGGCCGTGCGACTGGTGTCCCGGGAGTGGAGCAGCAGGGTGTTCAGCCCGAGCAGCGCGTCCGTCAGCGCCGAACCGGTGAAGATCATGCCCTTGGCCGTGAACCGGAGCTGGGCCATGGTGGCCACCGCGTCGATGCCGTGCCCGGCGACATCGCCGATCACGAACAGCGCGTCGCCACCCGGCAGTTCGATCGCACTGAACCAGTCACCACCGACGTGGATCCCGGACTGAGCGGGCAGATAGACCACGTCGACCCGCAGCCCGGCCAGCCGCACGGGCCGCCGCGGCAGCGGCAGCAGCGCGTGCTGGAGCCGGCCCGCCAGCGTCCGCTCGGCCTGGAGGATCCCGTGCTGTTCCAGGATCGCCCGTTCGCTCTCGACGAGGGCGAGTTCGGCGCTGCGCTGCGCGGTGAGGTCCTGTACGAAGCCGTGCACCTGGACCGGTGTGCCCTCGGCGTCCGGGACGGCCTCCGCGACGAGCCGCAGATGCCGCACCTCGCCCGCCGTCCTGATCCGGAACGGCACGTCGAACGGCTTGCCCCCGGTGAGCAGTTCGCGCACCACCCGGGCCAGCCCGGGCGCGTCCTCGGGCAGGGCGAGCTCCGGCAGCTCGGCCAGGCGGACCGGTCCGTCGCCGGGGTCGCGGCCGCACAACTCGTAGACCTGGTACGACCAGAACGCCTCCTGGGTGACCAGGTTCCAGGTGGCCCAGCCGAGGCGGCCCAGCCGCTGGATGTCCGCCAGGCGCTGCTCCTGCCGGTCGGAGGACTCGTGCCGCAGCCAGGTGACCACCAGGCCGTCGCCCAGGCGGGCGGCGCGCACCGAGTACGTGGACAACTCCTGGCCGCCCGCCACCAGTTCCTGCCGCGCGAACGGCTCGCCCTCGTAGGGTTCCCCGTCGGTCAGCGTGTCCAGCCAGCCCTGCCACAACGGCTCCCGGGCGATGGCAGGCCAGCACTCGAGGAGCCGCCGGCCGACCAGTTTGCGTCCGCCGCGGCCGACCGTGTCGACGGTCTGCGCCGTCGCGGCGTCTATGCGGTAGTCCTCGACCTCCCCCGACGGTGACCGCAGTGGGGTGAGCAGCAGTGTGGTGCCGGGCAGCGCGTCGAACAGGGCGTGGACCACCGCCTCGGCACCGTCCGCGGCGCCCGCCACCGCGGGCTCCGGCCGGGCGGCGAAGGCGCGCAGCCGGCCCGCGCACAGCCGGGTCACCCCGCGCAACAGCTCCCGGACGTCCGGGAGGAACGGGCCGGGGCGGTCGCGCAGCACACCGATGACGGCGTCCGCCGCGTCCCCGTTGAGCACGGGCAGCCAGGCCCGGGTGAGCCACGGGCCGGCCGGGCCTCCGATCGGCAGGTACCGCTTGCTGTCCGCGTCGAGGTCCTCCAGCCACAGTTCCTCGCGGGTGTCGAGGGCGTCGCGTGCGGCCACCCCGCTGACCGGGGGCACGTGCCGCCACAGGTCGGCGCACACGTCGTCGATGCCGGAGTGGCCGATCAGCTCCAGCCCTCCGGCGGGCAGCCGCCGGTAGATCATCACCGCGGCGGCCCCCACAGGCACGGCGAGGTGGTCCAGCAGGCACCGGGCGAGGTCCCGCGGGGTGCCGACCCGGACCAGGGCCCGGCCGAGCACGGCGAGCACGTCCGAGCCGCCGCTCCCCTCTGGGACGTCCGTCCCGGTCCCGGCGGGAGCGGGACGTGCGGAGGAGGGTGCGGGGCCCGCGGGTGCGGGGGATGGGTTGGCCGGCTCGGCGTCGGCGTGGTCCGGCCGGGACCGAAGGGCGCCGAGCGTGATCCAGCACTCCTCCATGAGCGTGCGGTTCGCGGCCTTGGACCGCGCCAGCAGCTCCTCGTACGCGGCCTCGGCGGCGCAGCCGGTCAGCGCCATCAGCGCTCCCTTGGCCCGCTCCAGAACGGCCGAGATCGCCGCCTGGTCCTGGAGCCGGTCGAGCTCGGCCCGCTGCCTTGCCACCACCTTGGCCAGCGCCGCCATGTCGGGGACGGTGCCGGACTCCGCGGGAACGGCGGGTTCGCTGGTCACGCGTCGAGCATCGCACATACCGGCCGGTCCGATCACCGGATTGCCGGCCCGGATTCACGCGCGACCCGGCGCTGGGCGAGCGCGGCCGGGACGTCTCAGCGGTGTCCGGCGCGCTCCACGAGTGCCTCCGTCACCGCGCGGACGCTGCGGGCGATGTGCTGGAGTTGCAGCAGTTCGGCGGCGTACAGCTTGATCGTGTGCTCGATGACCGACTCGGGCATGCCCAACCGGGGCAGTTCGGTGCGCGCGGTCTGGAGGGCGGTGCGGGCCACCCGGAGTTCCTGCTCGACCTGTATCCGCGCATGGCGGGCGAGCAGCACGGGGTGGCGGATCAGCGCCGGGT
The DNA here is from genome assembly GCF_040643155.1 of Streptomyces sp. NPDC047453. Taxonomy (NCBI): domain Bacteria; kingdom Bacillati; phylum Actinomycetota; class Actinomycetes; order Kitasatosporales; family Streptomycetaceae; genus Streptomyces; species Streptomyces sp. NPDC047453. The sequence goes on from NZ_JBEYTS010000028.1 coordinate 52,954, forward strand.
AGCTGCCGTAGCGCGCCGGGACCAGTTCGCGCAGCCACTTGGCCGCGGAGCGTTCCCAGTCGTAGCTGCCGGGGGTCTTGACCTGGCGGGGCCAGTCCGGGCTGAGGTGCGTGGTTGTCGGGGGCATGGTCATCGCTTCCGGGTGTGCGGCGTCGTGGAGGGGTGGTACGACGAGGTGAACGGCCCCGGCCTAGGGGATGACCGGGGCCGCCGCGGGCGTTCGCGCAGGCGATGCCCGACCCGGCACCCCGTGTGCCGGCGCCGGTGGGAGACGGCGGCTCGGGGTGCCCGTGCAGGGTGTGGCACGTTCCGGGGTTGGTCCGGGGCGTGATCCGTGAGCAGTATTTATATATGCGGTTCGGTTGGCAAGGAGTAAGTAAACATTCACGCCCGCTTGCATTGCTGGCCCGGAGACGGCGATCTTCCCACGCCGCGCCGACCGTGGCAGACCGGTGGTGAGCCGGTCAGTCCCGGAGGAAGAAGTGGTGCTGGTCGGCGATCTGCTCGTACTCCTCCAGCCGGGCGTGGGTCCGTTCCGGGTCGGCGTCGGTCATGGCCTGGAGCAGGGCCGCGCACATCACGCCGGGCGCGGCGTAGGAGTCGAAGACCAGGCGGGACCCGGTCCCGGTGGCGAAGGTGACGTCGGCCTCGTCGGCCACCGGACCGAGCGCCAGGTCGGTGATCACGGCCACCTTGAGCCCGGCGTCGCGGGCGACCCGGACGGCCGCCAGGGTCTCGTGGGCGTGCCGGGGCATGGAGAAGGCCAGCACCCAGGTGCCGCCGGCCTCCCGGGCCTGCAACAGCGCGTCGTAGGCGACGCTGCCGCCGCGGGTCACCAGCCGCACGTCCGGATGGATGCGCCGCGCCGCGTAGGCGAAGTACTCGGCGAGCGACCCCGAGATGCGCAGGCCGAGCACGGTCAGTGGGGTCGAGCGCGACAACGCGCGGCCGGTGTCGATCACGAGGCCGGGGTCGGCGAAGTCCCGGCGCAGGTTCTCCAGGTTCCCGATCTCCGCGTCGACGGCCGCCTGGAGTTCGTTGCTCCGGTCCTGCACGGACGTGCCCGGCCCGCCCGCCAGCGTCCGCAGCGCGATGGACTGGAGCCTCTCGCGCAGCGCCGGGTAGCCGCTGAAGCCGACCGCCGCGGCGAACCGCGTCACCGACGGCTGGCTGACGCCGACCCGGTCGGCGAGCTCCGTGATCGACAAGAACGCCGCCTCGGTGATGTTCTCGATCAGGTACTGGGCGATGCGGCGCTGCCCGGGAGACAGATGGGGCCCGTCGAAGATCGTTCTGAGCTGGGACGTAGGGGCGGCCTCCGCCCGCGCAACCGTCTTTCCCGAGGTGATCGCGGACGCCTGTGCGCGCGCCTGCTGCGGCGATGACACCGAGACGCCTCCTTTGTCTCCCACAGAGGCCCAACATAGTCCAACGCGGCGGGGCGCCCGTCGCGCCGGACGACCGGGGCCGGGTGGGCTCAGGCCGCGCGTGTGCAGGGCGGCAGGGCCGACCGCGGCACGATCAGGTCCGCGCGGGACCGGGTCGCCGCAACCAGGTCCGCGTTGCGCTGGTCGGTGCCCAGGACCCAGGCCACCGCCTCCTGGTGCGACTTGCCGAACTCCTCGTGGCGGGCGACCAGGCGGCGTACGCGCTCCGGCTCGTCGAGTTCGCAGAACCACACCTCGTCCAGCCGGGGCCGCACCCGCGCCCAGAGTCCGGTGTCCAGCAGCAGGTAGTTGCCCTCCGTCACCACCAGCCGGGCCGACGGCGGAACCGGGACGGTACCGGCCACGGGCTGCTCCAGGACGCGGTCGAAGTCGGGCGCGTACACCGTCTCGTCCGGCTCCTCGCGCAGCCGGCGCAGCAGCGCCGCGTACCCCGCCGCGTCGAAGGTGTCCGGCGCGCCCTTGCGGTCCCGGCGGCCGAGCCGGTCGAGTTCGACGTCGGCGAGGTGGAAGCCGTCCATCGGGACGTACGCCACCCACGGCTCCCCGTCCCCGTCCGCGTTCAGTGCCCGCACCAGGTGCTCGGCCAGGGTCGACTTGCCCGCGCCAGGGCTGCCCGCGACCCCGAGGATCGCCCGGTGCCGGGCACGGGGGAGGGCTCGGGCACGGGCGAGGAGGTCGTCGAAGGTCGGCGGCACACGGCACAGTGTGTCACCCGGTCGGCGGGGACGGATCCCGGCGCCGCGGGGAGGACGCGCCGGCACAACCGGCGTACGCCCGCCGCCGGGAGCACGATGGCCGCGGGACTGACGACCGTTCGCCCCGACTGAACGTCAGATACGGATCGGCCGGATGTGGCACTCGACACCCTCTCGAAGCCGCGATGCGGGGAAAGGTGCCTTTATGACACAGCTCGGTCTGCCCGAAGACATCACCGTCTGCCTCTTCGACCTCGACGGGGTGGTCACCAAGACGGCCGTGGTGCACGCGGCCGCCTGGAAGGAGACGTTCGACGCCTTCCTGCGCGAGCGGGAGGGCGCCGGCTTCCGGCCCTTCGACCAGGTCGCCGACTACGACGAGTACGTCGACGGCCGCCCCCGCGCCGACGGGGTGCGCACCTTCCTCGCCTCCCGCGGCATCGAACTGCCCGAGGGAAGCCCCGACGACCCGCCGGACGCCCCGACGGTCAACGGGGTCGGCAACCGCAAGAACGAACTCCTCCTGGGGAAGATCCGTACCGAGGGTGTGGAGGCGTACGAGGGCACCCTGCGCTACATCGGGGCCGTCCGGGCCGAGGGCCTGCGGACCGCGATCGTCTCCTCCAGCGCCAACACCCGGGACGTCCTGCACTCCATCGACGCCGAACACCTCTTCGACGTCCGCATCGACGGAGTGGTCGCCCGCGAACGCGCGCTGCCCGGCAAGCCCCGGCCCGACACCTTCCTGGCCGCCGCCCGCGACCTGGGCGTCGACGCCGGGCGGGCCGCGGTCTTCGAGGACGCGCTGGCCGGCATGGAGGCGGGCCGCTCGGGCCGCTTCGGATACGTCGTCGGTGTCGACCGCGTGGGCCAGCGCGACGCGCTGTACGCGCACGGCGCCGACGTGGTCGTCAAGGACCTCGCCGAACTTCTCGGCGCGGGAGGAGGAACCTCGTGATCACCCACCGTTCGTACGCCGTCGAGCCGTGGACCGTGCGCGAGACGGAACTCAGCCTCGACGTCCTCGCCCAGAGCGAGTCCGTCTTCGCGCTGTCCAACGGGCACATCGGCTGGCGCGGCAACCTCGACGAGGGCGAACCGCACGGACTGCCCGGCTCCTACCTCAACGGCGTGTACGAGGTGCACCCGCTGCCGTACGCGGAGGCCGGCTACGGCTACCCCGAGTCGGGCCAGACGCTCATCAACATCACCAACGGCAAGGTGCTGCGGCTGCTCGTCGACGACGAGCCGTTCGACCTGCGCTACGGCCGGCTGGTCTCCCACGAGCGCACTGTCGACCTGCGCCGCGGGGTGATGGAGCGGACCTGCGAGTGGATCTCCCCGGCCGGCACGACGGTCCGGGTGCGCTCCACCCGCCTGGTCTCCCTCACCCAGCGGTCGATCGCCGCGGTCGCCTACGAGGTGGAGCCCGTCGGCTCCCAGGCCCGCGTGGTCATCCAGTCGGAGCTGGTGGCCAACGAGCAGATGCCGCAGTCCAACGGAGACCCCCGCGCGGCGATGGCCCTGGAGTCCCCGCTGGAGCCGGAGGACGACTTCGTCTCCGGCAAACGGCTGCGGCTGGTCCACCGCACCCGGCGCAGCGGCCTTCGGGTGGCCGTGGCCGCCGACCACGTCGTCTCCGGGCCCGAGCACACCAGGACCGACAGTGAGAGCCATCCCCACCTGGCCCGGCTGACGGTCGCCTCCGTCCTCCAGCCGGGAGAGCGGCTGCGGGTGGAGAAGTTCGTCGCGCACGGCTGGTCCGGCGCCCGCTCCCTGCCGGCGATGAGCGACCAGGTCGACGCGGCCCTGGCGGCCGCCGCGCACGGCGGCTGGACCGGCCTGGTCGAGGAACAGCGGGCGTACCTCGACGACTTCTGGTCCCGTGCCGACGTCGAGGTGGACGGCGACGAGGAGATCCAGCAGGCCGTCCGCTTCGCCCTCTTCCACGTCCTTCAGGCCGGCGCCCGCGCCGAGGAGCGGGCGATCGCGGCCAAGGGACTGACCGGCTCCGGCTACGACGGGCACGCCTTCTGGGACACCGAGATGTTCGTGCTGCCCCTGCTCACCTACACCGCGCCCGACGCCGTGACCGAGGCGCTGCGCTGGCGGCAGAACACCCTGCCCGCCGCCCGGGAGCGCGCCGCCCAGCTGGGCCTGCGCGGCGCCGCGTTCCCCTGGCGGACCATCGAGGGCCAGGAGGGGTCGGCGTACTGGCCGGCCGGCACCGCCGCCTTCCATGTGAACGCCGCCATCGCGCACGCCGTGGTGCGCTACGTCGCGACGACGGGCGACGAGGACTTCGAACGCGACACCGGAGTGGAACTGCTGGTGGAGACGGCCAGGCTGTGGCGCTCGCTGGGGCACCACGACCACCACGGCACCTTCCACATCGACGGTGTCACCGGCCCCGACGAGTACAGCGCGATCGCCGACGACAACACGTACACCAACCTGATGGCCCGGGCGAACCTGCTGGCCGCGGCCAACGTCGTCGAACGTCATCCGAACGAGGCGGAACGGTTCGGCGCCGACGACGAGGAGAGCGCCACCTGGCGGGACGCGGCCGAGGCGATGAACATCCCGTACAACGCCGAGCTGGGCGTGCACGAGCAGCACGCCGGCTTCACCCGCTACCAGCGCTGGGACTTCGCCGGCACCCGCGCCGACCAGTACCCGCTGCTGCTGCACTTCCCCTACTTCGACCTGTACCGCAAGCAGGTGATCAAGCAGGCCGACCTGGTCCTCGCGATGTACACCTGCGGCAGCGAGTTCGACGAGGAGCACATCGCCCGCAACTTCGCCTACTACGAGCCGCTGACCGTACGGGACTCCTCGCTGTCGGCCTGCGTGCAGGCGGTCATCGCCGCCCAGGCGGGACATCTGCGCCTGGCCTACGACTACGCGGCCGAGGCCGCCCTCATGGACCTTGAGGACCTGGAGCACAACACCCGCGACGGGCTGCACATCGCCTCCCTGGCCGGTACCTGGCAGGCGCTGGTGGTCGGGTTCGGCGGCACCCGCCGGGCCGGTGAGGAGCTGTGGTTCTCGCCGCGGCTGCCGGAGAAGTTCAGCCGCCTCGCCTTCACACTCCAGTTCCGCGGGCGCCGGCTGCGCGTGGAGGTCACCCAGCAGAGCGCCACGTACTCGCTGCTCGACGGGCCGACCATGACGATCCGTCACCACGACACCCCGGTCACGCTCCGCCCGGGAGCCGCCACGGCCCGCCCGGTCCCACCGCCGAAGCACCTGCCGGCCCCGGAGCAGCCCCCGCACCGCAAGCCCAATGCCCGCTGACGCGCGCTCCTCGCCGTACGGGACGCCGTCGGCCTACGGGACGATGTGCACCAGCAGGCGCAGCAGGTCGCCCGTGGCGTCGGCGGCGCCCAGGGCGGGCAGCGCACCGAGGGCGAGGACGGCCGCCGCGACCGAGCGCAGATACGGCGGCGGGGCGGACTGGAGCGCCGCGATACGGCGGGTGACGGCGCGATCGGTGAAGCCCAGCGCGCACGAAGGCTCCGCCCGCCCGGCCGTGAGCGCCGCGCGGGCGAGTGCGCGGGCGGTGGTGGTGCGGTCGCCGACCTCCGCGGCGGCCCGCTCGTCCGCCCAGCGCTCGACGAGGAAGGCCACCTGGTCGCGGACCGGCCCGAGCAGCGGGTTGGCCGCGCAGGCCAGCCTGGCCGTGGTCACCAGCAGCGCGTGCCGGTGCGCCAGATGGGCGCGTTCGTGGGCGAGCAGCACCCGGCGCTCGACCGGCTCCAGCGCGCCGAGCATCGCCGCGGTGACCAGGATCCGGCCCGGTGAGCCGGGGATGGCGAACGCCCGCGGCACGGGTGAGGCGGCGACGATGAGTTCGGTGTCCCCCGGCTGCCCCTCGCACAGCCGCCGCAGCGCACGGCGCGTGGCGTACTCGGCGCGGATGGTCCGCCACAGCCGGTGGGCGATCAGCGCCAGGGCCGGACAGGCGGCGATCCCGATCGCCTCGGGCACCGGGTCCGGGATTACGTGGCCGGCCTCCCGGGCCTCGGCGACGACCGGCGGGGCGTCGTTGAGGAGGGTGGCGGCCAGCAGGACGAGGGACCACACGGTGGCGGCGGCCGTCACCGCGGCAGCGGCGGTCAGCACGCGCGCGGCCAGGGCGGGGGCCACCCGCCGGCCGACCGCGGGACTGATCGCGGCGAGCAGCGCGGACAGCGCCAGCGGGGTGTAGACGTCGACCGTCACGCGGCGCCTCCGGTGAGCAGTTCACGGAGGGCACGCTCCTCCTCTGGGCGCAGCCCGGTCACGAACTGCTGGAGGGCGGCGATCGGATCGGGGCCGCGGTCCAGGGCGTCGTGCATCGCCTGGGCGGTCAGCTCGGCCGCGTTCTTGGCCGGCCGGTAGGCGCCCCGCCGCCCGTCCACCTCGCGCAGCACCAGGCCCTTGTCGTACAGGCGCTTGAGGATGGTGTGCACGGTGTTGTAGGCCAGACCGCCGCCGATCTCCAGCTGGATCTCGGCGGGGGTGAGCGGGTGCTCCGTGGACCACAAGGCCGCGAGGACCTCGCTCTCCAACTCGCCCGAACTGCGCCGTTCCACCCTGCCGTGAGGCCCTCTTCCAGCCATGCCCTCAACCTTACAGCGCGTAGGGGGTCAGGCGTCCGGCGGCGTCCCGCCCGGCACGTGGGCGCGGCGCGGGTTAGTTTGTCCGTGTTTTCCCTGACGTCGTACCTGTTTTCCCTGACGTGTTACTTGTTTCTCTGACGTCCTACCTGGTTCCTGCTTACCTGGTTCCTGCGCCGGCGGCGCGGAACGCGGGAAGTCCGAAACCCCGCGGTGCGGGGGTGAGGGGTGGAGATGGCCGACAGTACGCACGCCATACTCGCCGGGACGCGGCGAGCGGGGCCGGGGTCCGGCTCCGCCCGCGCCCGCCGGGCCCGCGGCGACGTCCTCGTGGCAGCGGTGGCCGCCGCCTTCACCCTCGCCCAACTCCTCCTCGTCCGCCCCGGCATGGGCCTCGGCTGGGACGAGTCCATCTACGTCAGCCAGGTCAGCGGACACGCACCGGCCGCCTACTTCAGCGCCCCGCGCGCCCGCGGCGTCTCGCTGCTCGTCGCGCCGGTCGCCTCCTGGTCGTCGTCCACCACGCTGCTGCGCGTCTACCTCGCGGTGCTCTCCGGGCTCGCCCTGTACTTGGCCCTGCGCGTGTGGCGGCATGCGTTCCGCTCCGGTGTCCTGGCCCTGGCCGGCGCCTTATTCGCCTCCCTGTGGGTGACCCTGTTCTACGGTCCGCAGGCCATGCCCAACTACTGGGTCGCCATCGGCGCCCTCGCCTGTGCGGGCTGCTGTCTGCGGGTCCGGACCGCCCGGCGCGACCTCACCGCATTGTGGGGCCTGGCCGGCGGCGCCGCCCTCATGGCGTTGATGCGCCCCATGGACGCCGTCTGGGTGGTCCTGCCCCTGCTCGGTCTCACCCTGCTGGAGCGGCGCTGGAAGCCGCTCGCCGCGCTGCTCGCCGGACTGGTCGCCGGGTCCGCCGAATGGGTGATCGAGGCGTACGTCGCCTACGGAGGCCTGTTCCAGCGGCTGTCCGACGGCTCCGCCATACAGGGCGGCCTGGGCTGGCACTTCGCCGTGGCCGACCAACTGCGCAGCCTGGGCGGGCGCGCCCTGTGCCGGCCCTGCACCGGCGCGCAGCCGAACCCGGCCGTCACCGCCTGGTGGTACGTCCTGCCGCTGCTCGCCCTGCTGGGCCTCGCCCTTGCCGTGCGCGCCCGGCGGAGCCCGCCCACGCTGGTCGCGCTGGCCTGCGCGGCCACGGCCGCCTTCCCGTACCTGTTCATGATCGGATACGCGGCGCCCCGCTTCCTGCTGCCCGCCTACGCCCTGCTCGCGATCCCGGCCGCCGACGCCCTCGTCCACCTTCTCAGAGCGCCGAGCGGCAGGTGGCGGCCGCTTGCCGTGTCCCTGGCCGCCGTTGGCCTCGCCGGGCATCTGGCGGTGCAGTACGCCGTCCTCGCCCACACCGTCCACCGCACCACCGTCGACCGCCGCGCCTGGTCCGGCACCGCCACCACGCTGCACCGCCTCGGAGTTCGCCCGCCCTGTCTGCTCACGGGTGAGGAGGCCATCCCGATCGCCTTCTACACCGGCTGCGGTTCGGCCGCGACCTCGGGCCCCAACACCAACAGCACCCCGGCGGCCATCGATCAGGCCGCGCGGCGCCTGCCGGTCGCCGCCCTCACCACCGCCGACGGCACCCCGCCCGAGTACGCCCGCACCTGGCCCTCCCACCGCTTCGGCGACCTGCGCCTGTACGTCGCGCCCCAGCCGCGCGAGGCCACCGGCCCCTGACGCCCGGATCCGCCCGCCCGTCACCAACCCGCCGCGCCCGCGGGCCTGGTGGCACGACTGGGGCAAGGGCCCGCGACAGCGGTGTGTCTCCCGGGCAGGACGGCCGGCGCCGCGGTCCTGCGGGCCCTCCCGGCCCGCGACCATGGGCCGGTCGGAGTGCAGGGTCCTTGCCGCCACGGTTTCGCTCGCCACCCGGGCAGGCCCGGCCCTCGCCCGGGGGGGCGCGGTGGCCGAGCCGTTGCCCGGTGGACGGCTCGTGGCGGCTGGCAGGGTGCGTCTGTCAAGCGATCGCGACCGGGTCCTGCGGGCCTTCCTGGTCCGCGGCCACGGGCCGGTCGGCGTGCCGCGTCTTCGCCGCCACGGTCTCGCTCGCCACCCGGGCGGGCCGGCGGGGCGCGGCGGCCGAGCCGCTGGCAGGGTACGTCTGTCAAGCGATCGCGACCGGGTCCTGCGGGCCTTCCTGGTCCGCGACCACGGGCCGGTCGGCGTGCCGCGTCTTCGCCGCCACGGTCTCGCTCGCCACCCGGGCGGGCCCGGCCCTGGCCCGGCGAGGCGTGCAGCGCCGTGCGGCCGCCGCGCACACTCCCGCGCCGAACCGGCCGGCGGGATACCCCCTGTCGCCGACGAGAACGTCCTCGGCCGGTCTGTTCGGCGAGGATCCGACCGGCGCGGTCTCGTAGACCAGTTGTTCGGGGCCCCGCGCCGGTGTGGCCGAGTCGCTGCCCGGTGAGCGGCTCGTGGCCGCGCGGTTCGCCCACCTGGCGCCCCCGGCGTCCGTCGTCGGCCGGTCGCGGCCGTGGGTTCGCGTCGAGGGTGGGTCGAAGTTTTCGTCGTGCAGGCCGCGGCGCCGGGGCGTCACGCAGGGCGTGACCGTCCTCGGCCGCCGGAACCCTGGTCCGCATGTTCCTCCACCGGCCCTCCGGATCTCGTCGTCAGCTCGGACACGAAGCCGGATGGCAGCCACCAGGCCGCCGCGCACAGGCACACCCCGAGCCAGCCCGCGGCGAACAGCCAGCCGCCGATCACGTCGGTGAACCAGTGGACCCCGAGATACACCCGGGTCAGCCCCACCAGCGCGCCCCAGCAGCCGACGACGAGGCAGACCGCCCCACGGCCGCGCGGGGCACGCACGACTATCGCCAGGATCACCAGCCCGGCGGTCAGCGCGGACGTGGTGGTGTGCCCGGACGGGAACGACCAGGCCGAGGCGTGGGCCGCCCAGTCCTGCCGCGGCGGACGCGGCCGGGCGATCAGCTCCATCACGCCGTAGCGCAGGGCCTGGCCCGCCCCCAGGCAGCCGAGGCCGAGAGCGGCCGCGACCGCACGCTGCCGGGCCGTGCGGCCGACGGCGAGGCCGGCCAGCGCGACGAGCAGGTACGGGACGACCCCCGTCCCCGTGGCGGTGAGCCCGCGGGCCACCGCCACCGCCACCGCCGGGCGGTGGTCGAGGGACCAGGAGAGCAGGGTGTCGTCCACGGACAGGGGGGCGCCATGGCCGCCGACGACCAGTCCGAGCACGGCGAACGCGGCCCAGGCGCCGAGCCCCGCACTGCCCGCGAGGTCGGCGCTGTCCCGGGGCCTCATGACACCAGCAACGGCCGCAGCCGCGTCGCGGCCAGGCGCCGGGCGAGTATCTCCGGCCGGCGCAGCAGCGCCTTCATCGCGACGTAGGCCACCAGGGCGCCGGTCAGGAGCCCGGCTGCCACGTCGTGCGGATAGTGGGCGCCGACCCAGACCCGGGAGGCGGCCATCGCGACGGCGGCCACGCAGGCGATCGCGCCGAGCCGGCGCGAGACGAGGAGCAGCGCCACCGCGGCCGCGGCGGCGATCGCCGCGTGGTTGCTGGGGAAGGACCAGTCGGTGCGGGCCGGACAGGCCTCCAGGGTGACCACGTGCAGCGTGCGGCACGGGCGCACCTCGTGCACGAGCAGCTTCACCAGCGAGTTGACGGCGTAGGCGAGCACCACGACGAGTGGCACCACCAGGGCCGTGACCGCCGTCCCGGCGTCCACCCGGCGGGAGCGCCACCAGACCGCGAGCATCAGCACGGCGAACACGGCCAGGCCGTAGGCCGACCACACCGTCACCATGTCGTCCCACCACGCGGGGGAGCGGCGGGCCAGGTCCACCACGTCCGAGTACAGGGGGCCGTCGATGGACGAGCCCGACAGGGCGAGGATCATCCGCGCGCCTCCTTGGCCTTCGCGGCCCGGCGCGAGCGCAGGACCTCCGGGACGAGCGGGATCAGCGACACGATCACAATAAGTCCGATCACCGGGAGCAGGTATTTGTCGATGTTCGGGACGGAGGAGCCGAGCGCGTACCCCGCGAGGGTGAGGCCGACGCTCCAGACGAGACCGCCGACGACCTGCCACAGGGTGAACGTGCGGGTCGGCACGCCCAGGGCGCCGGCCATCGGGTTGAGCACCGTACGCACCACCGGCACGAAACGGGCCAGGACGATCGCCTTCGCGAACCCGTACCGCTCCAGGAGTTCCTCGGCGCGACCGGCTCCCTCGTGCAGGCGCGGGGAGCGGCTGCGGGCGAGCAGGGCGCCGCCGGCCCTGCGCCCCAGCAGGAAGCCGCACTGCGAGCCTGCGAGCGCGCCGACGACGGCCGCGACCAGCAACGGGGCCAGCGACAGCCGCACACCCCGGTCGGCCGTGCCGGTGCACAGCAGGCCCGCGGTGAACAGCAGCGAGTCGCCGGGCAGGAAGAAGCCGATCAGGAGCCCCGTCTCGGCGAACATCACCACGCCGACGCCGAGCACGCCGAAGGCGGCCAGCAGCGACTGGGCGTCCAGCACATTGACAGCGAGCTGCGACGACAGGTGCGGGGGTGCGATCATCGTCGCGGGCCCTTTCCGTCGGGTCGGCGGGCGCGAGGCTGAGGGCACCGGCCGAGTGACTACAAATCTGTAGACCGTCTACGTCACTGTAGACGACGGAGGCCCTCCGGGCGTTCCCGTGATCGCCCGAACGAGTGAAACAGATCGCTCGGCCGGACCCGCACACGTCGCCGGCGCGGCGAGATCGGTTGTGACCGAGGACTCCTGTGCGCACGCCGACCTTTACCGGCCTATTGCCGCTTCATGACCAGCCGGCTACACGCGTGTAGTCATGATGGATCACGAAGTTAGGCATGCCTTCGCTAACCCGGTCCCAGGGCGGCCGGGGCGGTGTGCCAGGGAGGGGCCGTACGGCATGTGGGACGACGCGTTTCCGAGTTTCCTGATCGGGCTGCGAGAGGGACTCGAAGGCGGACTGATCGTCTCCATCCTCGTTGCCACCCTGGTCCGGGCCGGAGCCAAGTCCCGGCTGCCGCAGGTGTGGACCGGCGTCCTCGCGGCCATCGCGCTCGCGATGAGCTTCGGCGCGGTGCTCACCTTCACGGCGGCCTCGCTGTCCGCGACCGCGCAGGAGGCGTTCGGCGGTGCCCTCAGCGTCGTGGCCGTCGCGTTCGTCACCGCCATGGTGTTCTGGATGCGCCGCTCGGCCCGCAGCCTCTCCGGTGAGATCAAGGAGAAGGTGGCCGGCGCGCTCGGCATGGGCGCCGGCGTGCTGATCCTCACCTCCTTCCTCGCGGTGGGCCGAGAGGGCCTGGAGACGGCCCTGTTCCTGTGGACCACCGCCCGCGCGGCCGGCGAGTCCGCGGGACCGCTGACGGGCGCCGGGATCGGTCTGGTCCTTGCGGCCGGCCTGTGCTGGGGCCTGTACCGGCGGGTGCTGAAGATCAACCTCACCAAGTTCTTCACCGCCACCGGCGCCGTACTGATCGTGATCGCGGCCGGCGTCCTCGGCTACGGCCTGCGCGACCTCCAGGAGGGCGGAGTCCTCCCCGGCAAGGCGGCGTACGCCGTCGACCTCGGCGGCACCGTCGACGCGGGCTCCTGGTACAGCACCCTCGTCCAGGGCGTCTTCAACCTCACCCCGACGATGACCTGGCTCCAGGTCCTCGGCTACGCCGGCTACCTCGCCGTGGTGATGACCCTGTTCGTCCGGGGCGTACGCGTCACGAAGCCGGTGCCCGCCACGAAGCCGGTGCCCGTCACGGCGCCGACCGGCACGACGGCCGCTGCTTTGCCGGAGGCCGCGCGGGGCGCCGGTGCCGAGAGCGGGCCTCGGGCAGCCGCCGCGAGCGGGCCGCGTGCCGCTGCCGAGACGCCGGACGGCAGCCCTGCCGGGGCGGCCGCCGAGGCCGGGCCGGCGGCCGCGGCGGCGGCTGAGGGCGGGGACCGAGCCGCCGGGCCGCACGCGGGTGCCGCCACTGCGGCGACGACAGCGGCGGCCAGCGGGACGCCCGCCGCCTCCCGGGCCGGGACGCCCGCGGTTTCCCGAGCCGGGACGCCCGCCGTTTCCCGGGCCGAGACGCCTGCCGCCGCCCACGCCGGGACCCCCGCAGCCTCCGGGGCCGACGGCCCGTCCGGTCGTGACGGCGCCGGTGGGGTGCGGGCCGAGGGGGCTGACCCGGCGCGGAGGCCGGACCGCGGCGTCCGCGAGACACCGGCCGAACCGCACGCGCAGGCGGCCGTCGCCCGCCGGAGGCGTCCCGCCTGGGTCGTGCCCGTGGCCGTCGTCGCGGTGCCCGCCGTCGTCGCCGGGTTCGTGGTCGCCCTGGGACGGCCCAAGCCCGCCGGAGCCCAGACCGTCGCCGTCTCGGAGACCGAGTGCGGCAAGGGCTTCACCGCGCCCCAGCCGGGGCGCCAGACGTTCCAGATGCAGAACACCGGGTCGAAGACGTCCGAGGTGTACCTGATCGACCCGGCCACCAACGCGGTCTACGGCGAGATCGAGGGCCTGGCCCCCGGCACCACCCGCGACCTGGTCGCCACCGTCGCGGGCGGCAGCTACGCCTGGCGCTGCGTGCCCACCGGCGGCACGGCCGTCACCTCCAAGGCCGTCCGGGTCGGCGGCGGGTCAGGGGCCACGGCGGTCGTCCCGGTGTCCGAGCAGGACCTCGCCACCCCGCTCAAGGAGTACAGGCAGTACGTCGAACGCGGTCTGGCCACGCTCGTCGCCCAGACCGGCCGGCTGAACGCCGACATCCAGGGCGGCGACCTCGACGCGGCCCGCGCCGACTGGCTGACCGCCCACCGCACCTACTCCTCCCTCGGCGCCGCCTACGGCACCTTCGAGGACTTCGACAAGAAGATCAACGGCCGGCCCGACGGGCTGCCCGGGGGAGTGGACGACAAGGACTTCACCGGCTTCCACCGCATCGAGTACGGCCTGTGGCACGGCCGGAGCGCGGACCGCCTGAAGGCCCCCGCCCAGCAGCTCGCCGACGCCGCCGCCGGCCTGCGCAAGGCCTTCCCCACGCAGGCGTTCGACCCCGGTGACCTGCCGCTGCGAGCCCACGAGATCCTCGAGAACACCCTCCAGTTCGAGCTCACCGGCCAGACCGACCAGGGCAGCGGCACCGGGCTGGCCACGGCCGACGCCAACCTCGCCGGCACCAGCGAACTGCTCACCGTGCTCAAGCCGCTGCTGACCTCCCGCGCCCCACACCTGCTGCCCACGCTCGACGCGGACACCGCCCGGCTGCGAAAGCTGCTCGAGGCGGCCCACCACGGGAACGCCTGGACCCCCGTGAACCGGCTCGACGCGATCACCCGGGCCCGCCTCGACGGGGCCACCGGACAACTCCTGGAGGACCTCGCCCCCGTACCGGACCTGCTGGAGATCCGGAAGTCCGCCTGATGACCGCACCGCGCGCCGTGACACCCGAGACCGTACGCACCGAAGGGAACCGCTCCATGCCGTCCGCCGAAACGTCCGCACCCGAGGGCGGCTGCCCCGCCGGCCACGGGCGCCGCACCTTCGTCAAGACGGCCCTGGGCGCCGGTGCCGCCGGCGCGGTCCTGGCCGGCGGCGGCTTCGCCCTCGCCCGGAGCGGCGCGGGCCAGGCGCACGCCGCGGATGGCACCGCCGGGGCCGCGGTCCCGTTCCACGGCGTCCACCAGGCAGGCGTCCTCACGCCCGCCCCCGCGGCCGCCGCCTTCGTCTCCTTCGACGTCATCGCCGAGGACCGCGAGGAACTCGCCGCACTGCTGCGGACCATCACCGAGCGGGCCCGCTTCCTCACCGCCGGCGGCACCCCCACCGACCTGGGCGTCGGTGCCCCGCCGTCCGACAACGGCATCCTCGGTCCCGAGATCCCCGCCGACTCCCTCACCGTCACCGTCGGCGTCGGCGCCTCCCTCTTCGACGACCGCTTCGGGCTGGCCAAGGCGATACCGCGGCGGCTCACCCCCATGCGGACCTTCCCCAACGACCACCTGAACCCCGCCGAGTGCCACGGCGACCTGTCCCTGCAGATCTGCGCCGACCGCCAGGACACGGTGCTGCACGCACTGCGCGACATCGCCCGGCACACCCGGGGCGCCCTGCAGATCAAGTGGCGCGTCGACGGCTTCCAGAGCGGCCCGCGCCCCACCGGCGCCCAGCGCAACCTGCTCGGCTTCAAGGACGGCATCGCCAACCCGGACGTCGCCTCCGCCCGGGAGACGAACCGCCTGGTCTGGGTGGGCGGCGGGCAGGGCGAGCCGACCTGGGCGGCCGGCGGCAGCTACCAGGTGATCCGGATCATCCGCATGCTGGTGGAGTTCTGGGACCGGGTGTCGCTGACCGAGCAGGAGAAGATGTTCGGCCGCCGCAAGGACACGGGCGCCCCGCTGGACGGCGCCAAGGAGACCGACGTCCCCCAGTACGCCAAGGACCCCAAGGGCACGGCGATCCCGCTGGACTCCCACATCCGGCTGGCCAACCCGCGCACCGCCGCCACCGACACCTCCCGCATCCTGCGCCGCGGCTACAACTACGACCGCGGCGTCGACAGCGTCGGCAACCTCGACATGGGCCTGGTCTTCTGCTGCTACCAGCAGGACGTCGTCCGCCAGTTCGAGGCCACCCAGACCCGGCTGATCGACGAACCCCTCGTCGACTACATCTCCCCGACCGGCGGCGGCTACTTCTTCGCCCTGCCCGGCGTCCGCGACTCCTCCGACTGGCTCGGCCGCGGACTGCTGTCCGCCTGACGGACGCGGGACCATCCCCTCATTGCCACCGGGGTGATTGGGACGGGCCCTGCGGGAAACGCGGATCACGACACGCCGCAAGGCCCGCCAGGGAGGAACCCGTGAGCACCGATCCGATGGCAGACGACGTCTACCAGCCCACCGGGGACAACGAGGAACAGGGAGACGCCGCGCCGCTGGACATGGAGAACGCGGTGGGGGAGCGGACCTACGACGACGTCCTCGACGAGGGCTACTCCCCGCCGGAGAAGCCGCTGGGCGTCACCAAGTACGGCACGACGGCCGCCGAACAGCGCGAGGGCGAGAGCCTCGACCAGCGGCTGGCGCAGGAGCGGCCCGACGAGGGCGGGCCCGAGGGCGACGGGGTGGGCGACCTGCCCGGCGGTGAGGGCGAACCGGTCGACCCCGAGGCGGGCGGGGACCGCGCCGGCCGCCTCGTCGCCCCGGACGAGGGTGTCCGCGGCGACACCACCAAGGAGGAGGTCGCCGCCGACATGGGCATCGACGCGGGAGCCGCCGGAGCCGAGGAGGCCGCCGTCCACATCGTCCACGACGACACGCTGCCGGACGACGGCACCCAGCCCTGACCCGGCCCCGGGGTCAGCCCCCGATCCGGTCGATCTGCCGCAGCTTGTTCGTCGTGTCCAGGGCGGCCACCTTGTACGACTCCGCGAGCGTCGGGTAGTTGAACACCGCGTCGACGAGGTAGTCCACGGTGCCGCCACAGCCCATCACCGTCTGCCCGATGTGGATGAGTTCGGTGGCCCCGGCGCCGAAGCAGTGCACCCCGAGCAGCGTGCGGTCCTCCGGCGAGACCAGCAGCTTCAGCATGCCGTGCGAGTCACCGATGATCTGCCCGCGGGCCAACTCCCGGTAACGGGAGACGCCGACCTCGAACGGCACCCGGTCCTCGGTGAGCTGGTCCTCGGTCCGCCCGACGAAGCTGATCTCCGGGATTGTATAAATGCCGATCGGCTGAAGGCCGCTCATCCTGCCGACCGGCTCCCCGCAGGCGTGGTACGCCGCCGCCCGGCCCTGTTCCATCGAGGTCGCCGCGAGCGCGGGGAAGCCGATCACGTCGCCGACCGCGTAGATGTGCGGCACCTGCGTGCGGTAGTGCTCGTCGACCGCGATCCGGCCGCGTGCGTCGGCGCTCAACCCGGCCTTCTCCAGGTCGAGTCCGTCGGTGAGGCCCTGCCGGCCCGCCGAGTACATCACCGCGTCGGCCGGTATCTTCTTGCCGCTCTCCAGCACGGTGAGCGTGCCGTTCTCGTGCCGCTCCACGGCGGCCACCGTCTCCCCGAAGCGAAAGGTGACGGCGAGGTCCCGCAGGTGGTAGCGGAGCGACTCCACGATCTCGACGTCGCACATGTCGAGCATGCCCGGCCGCCGTTCGACGACGGTCACCCTGCTGCCGAGCGCGGCGAACATGGAGGCGTACTCCATCCCGATGACCCCCGCGCCGACGATGACCATCGACCGCGGCACCCGCTCCAGTGTGAGCACGTTGTCGGAGTCCATGATGGTGCGTCCGTCGAACTCCACGCTGTCCGGACGGGCCGGCCGCGTACCGGTCGCGATGACGATGTGTTCGGCGGTCAACAGCCTTTCCTCGCCGTTCACTTCGCGCAGCGCGACGGTGTGCTCGTCGACGAAGCGGCCGGTCCCGGCGAGCAGGGCCACATGGTTGCGGGAGAGCTGGCTGCGGATGACGTCGACCTCGAGGCCCACCACGTGCTGGGTGCGTGCGGTCAGGTCGGCGACGGTGATGTCCTCCTTCAGCCGGTAGCTCTGACCGTAGAGATCGCGCTGGGTGAGTCCGGTGAGGTAGACCACCGCCTCGCGCAGGGTCTTGGAGGGAATGGTTCCGGTATGGATCGAGACCCCGCCGACCATGTCGGGTCTGTCGACGACAGCGACCCGGCGGCCCAGCTTGGCCGCGGCGATGGCGGCCTTCTGGCCGCCCGGTCCGGATCCTATGACGATCATGTCGAAGTCGGGCACGCCCCGGAGTCTCGCAGAGCGACGCCCGCCGGCGAAAGGGACGAACGAAAGGGACCGGAACGAGAGGGCTCCGATCCCTCTCGCACACGGCCCGGGGTACCTACGGCCTCTCGTTTGGATCAGGCCGGGCTCGCGGGCCCTGGCACCGACCCCGCTCCCTGATCCGGCCTGATCCAAACGAAAGACCCTAAGGCAGCAGCTTGTCCAGGGCGGCCGGCCCCTCCGTCTCGATCTTGCGCTTGGCCCACTCCAGGTTGCGCGGGGTGATGTCGCGGCCCGCGGCCAGCACCACGTCCTCGGGCGAGACGTCGGTGCCGGTACGGGCGTGGAGCACGTCGTCCGGGGTGCAGCGCTCCCCGGGCTCGCGGGATGCATCGGGTTGTGACGTCGACATGTGACCTCCTCGGGTCCGGCTGGGTCCCCGCCCGGGTCCGGAGTGCGGCCCTCGTGCAGCGGGAGCGGGACCTCCTCCCACGATTGCCCGTCGGACGGCACCCTGCATCCGGAAGACCGCTCCTAAGCTGGAGGAATCGCGGGATCCGCGAGTACCGGTCCGTGCGAGGGGAAATGCGAGGGGGACAGGAGGAAGCCGCGATGGCCGACACCCGAAGCCGAGGGCCCGAGACGGGCACACCCCGCTACGTTCCGATCGCCGACCACGGCCTGATCGGCGACCTGCGCAGTGTCGCCCTCGTCGGCACCGACGGCACGATCGACTGGTACTGCTGCCCCGCCTTCGACGCCCCGAGCGTCTTCGCCGCGATCCTGGACGCCGAGCGCGGTGGCAGCTTCGAACTCGCCGCGGCCGAGGCGGTGCGCACCAAGCAGTTCTACTTCCCCGACACCAATGTGCTGATCACCCGGTTCTTCACCGAGGACGGCGTCGGCGAGGTGCAGGACTTCATGCCGGTGTCCGGAGACCGGCTGGGATCCGCCGAGACCGAACGGCACCGGCTCATCCGGCGCGTGCTCTGCGTACGCGGCACCCTGCCGTTCCGGGCCCGGGTGGCTCCCCGCTTCAACTACGGCGCCGACCCGCACACGGTCCGGTTGGAGGGCTGCACGGCCCTGTTCGAGTCGGAGACCCTGTCCCTCGCCCTGACGTCCACCGTGCCCCTGGAGAGCGACGGCACGGACCTGCGCGCGGACTTCAAGCTCGCCGAGGGCGAGTCGGCCGTCTTCGCGCTGGACCAGGTCGGCGGCGAGGTGGCCCCACGGCGGTGCGCCCACGCCGAGGCCGAGGAACAGTTCTGCGCCACGGTCGCCTACTGGCGCCACTGGCTCGCGCAGTCCCGCTACCGCGGCCGCTGGCGCGAGATGGTCCACCGCTCCGCCCTCACCCTGAAACTGCTCACCTACGCCCCGACCGGCGCCATCGTCGCCGCGCCCACCACGAGCCTGCCCGAGCGGGTCGGCGGTGAGCGCAACTGGGACTACCGCTACGTCTGGGTGCGCGACGCCGCGTTCGCCGTCTACGCACTGCTGCGGCTCGGCTTCGCCGGCGAGGCCGAGGCGTTCATGCGCTTCCTGACCCGGCACATCAGCCCCGGCGACGGCAAGGCGACCGGCCCGCTGCAGATCATGTACGGCATCGACGGGCGCAGCGAGCTGCCCGAACGCGAACTCTGCCACCTGGAGGGGCACCGGGGCTCCGCGCCCGTGCGGGTCGGCAACGCCGCCGCCGACCAGCTCCAGCTCGACATCTACGGCGCCCTGATCGACTCGATCTACCTCTTCGACAAGTGGGCCCAGCCCATCTCCAGCGCTCAGTGGGACGACGTGTCCGCGCTGGTGGAATGGGTGTGCGAGAACTGGGACCAGCCCGACGAGGGGGTGTGGGAGACCCGGGGCGGCAGGAAGAACTTCCTGTACTCGCGGCTGATGTGCTGGGTGGCCGTCGAACGCGCCATGCGGCTGGCCAACCGCCGCGGCCTGCCCGCCGACCTGCCCCACTGGCGGCAGAGCCGGGACGCCATCTACCGCCGCATCATGGACCGCGGCTGGTCCGCCGAGCGGCAGGCCTTCGTCCAGTACGAGGACGGCGACGTACTGGACGCGGCCATGCTGATGATGCCGCTGGCGAAGTTCATCGCGCCGACCGACCCCAAGTGGCTGTCCACCCTCGACGCGCTAACCGGCGACCTGGTCTCCGACTCGCTCGTCTACCGGTACGACCCGCAGGCCAGCCCCGACGGGGTGCGCGGCGACGAGGGCACGTTCTCCATCTGCTCGTTCTGGTACGTCGAGGCCCTCACCCGGGCCGGCCGCCTCGACGAGGCCCGACTCGCCTTCGAGAAGATGCTCACCTACGCCAACCACCTCGGCCTGTACGCCGAGGAGATCGGCCCCACCGGCGAGCAGCAGGGCAACTTCCCCCAGGCCTTCACGCACCTGTCCCTGATCAGCGCGGCCTACAATCTCGACCGCGCCCTGGGCTGACGCCGAACGCGGGGCCCCGGCCCGCCGCGGCGTCAGCCGAGGTGGTAGCCGTCCCCGTACACCTTCCAGTCCAGCGGCGGTTCCAGATCGAGGTTGCCCTGGCGCAGGAAGACCCGCTGCCCGGTGTCGACCCTGCTGGTCTCGCGGTGGGCCGGCTCCTGCCGCATGGCCCACAGGCGTGCGTCGAGGAACGCGTTCAGATACGTCACCTCGTCGCCGCCCCGGGCCGGGGGGCGGGCCGTGCGCAAGGCCCGCTCGCGGATGCCGCGGAAGCCGGTCAGGCCACCGCCGCCGTGCATCACGATCGCGTCGTAGTAGGCGAACTGGCCGAGGGCGCGCAGCCCGTCCGCCTTGCCCTGGGCGACGGCCGGGTCGAAGTAGACGCGGTCGCGCTCGTCGTTCTGGGCCCGCTGGAACGCGGTGTCCCGCGCCGCCCTGCGCCAGTCCTCGGGGAAGCCGGGGTCCAGTCCCCGGTGCGAGTCGGTGCCCTCGACCTGGCGCAGCGCCGGGAGGTACCCGGCCAGTACGTTGCGCGGCCTGCGGTCGGTGTAGTGCCGCACCAGGCCGAGCATGTCGCCGGTGCCGGAGCAGAAGCCGACGATGCCGGCCGTGTAGCCGCGCCTGTCGCCGAGGTCCTCGATGTACGCGTACTGGGCCTTCCAGTCGAGCGTGGAGTTCTCCGCACTCGACACCAGCTTCATGGCGATCTCCTTCTTCGCCGGGTCGTCCAGGCCCGGGGCCGCGGCGGCGCCCCGGGCGCCGAGCAGGGGGAGGGCGACGAGCGAGCCGCCGATCAGGGCGAGGACGCTGCGGCGGGCCGCGCCCTGCGGCGCGGTCGTGCCGGGGGTGTCGTGCACGAAAAGGGCTCCAAGAGACTCGATGGTGGGAGAAGCGTCTCAGGGCAGTGGCTGCTCGGCCCAGATGGCCTTGCCGGTGGGCGTGTAGCGGGTGCCCCACCGCTCGGAGAGCTGCGCGACGAGGAACAGTCCGCGGCCTCCCTCGTCCGTGCTCGCCGCATAGCGCAGGTGCGGGGAGGTGTTGCTGCTGTCGAAGACCTCGCATATCAGGGCGCGGTCACGCAGCACCCGGACCCGGATGGGCTCGGCGCCGTACCGGATTGCGTTCGTGACCAGCTCGCTCAGGATCAGCTCGGTGGTGAACGTCAGCTCCTCCAGTCCCCACTCGGCCAGCCGCCGGCTCACCGCCGCGCGCACGTCCCCGACGGCCGCCGCCTCCCCGGGCACGTCCCACTCGGCGACCTGCCCGGGCCCCAGGGCGCGGGTGCGGGCCACGAGCAGCGCGATGTCGTCCACCGGCCGGAACGGCCGCCGGACGTCCAGGACGGCCCGGCACGTGTCCTCCGGCGACTCGCCGGCGGAGGCGAGAGCGGTGCGCAGCTCCTCGAGGCCCGTGTCGATGTCCCGCTCCCGGTCCATCACGAGCCCGTCCGTGTACAGGACCAGCCTGCTGCCCTCCGCCAGCTCCAGCTCCGCCGTCTCGAACGGCAGCCCGCCCAGCCCGAGCGGGGGACCGGCGGGCACGTCGGGGAACGTCACGTCCCCGTCGGGCCCGATCACGGCGGGCGGCGGATGCCCCGCGCGGGCGACCGCGCACCGGCGGGACACCGGATCGTAGATCGCGTACAGGCAGGTCGCGCCGGTGATGGGCGCGCCGGCACTGTCGGCCGTCTCGTCCTGGTCGATACGGCCGACCAGCTCGTCCAGCAGCCCGAGCAGCTCCTCGGGCGGCAGGTCCAGGGCGGAGAAGTTGCTGACCGCGGTCCGCAGCCGCCCCATCGTGGCCGCGGCGTGCAGCCCGTGGCCGACCACGTCCCCGACGACGAGTGCGACCCGCGCCCCGGACAGCGGCAGCACGTCGAACCAGTCCCCGCCCACGCCCGCCTGCGCGGGCAGATAGCGGTAGGCGACGTCCAGCGCGTTCTGCTCGGGCAGGCTGCGCGGCAGCAGGCTGCGCTGAAGGGTGACCGCCAGCCCGTGCTCGCGGGTGTAGCGGCGGGCGTTGTCGATGGAGACGGCGGCCCGGGCGACCAGCTCCTCGGCGAGGGCCAGCTCCTCGGAGTCGAAGGGCTCGTCCTTCTCCGACCGCCAGAAGCTGACCAGGCCCAGCACCAGATTGCCCGCCCGCACGGGCACGGTGATCAGGGAGTGGATGCCGAACGCCAGCACCCGCTCGGTGCGTTCGGCGTCCTGGGCCTGCCAGCCCGGGGCCGCCTCCAGCCGGGGCTCGAGGACCGGCCGGCGGGTCTTGAGACCGAGCGCCTGCGGGGTGGAGGGGATGAAGCGGATCTCCTGCCCCAGTGGATAGAGCGGTGTGTTCTCGCGGATCCCGGCGCAGGCCGTACGGCGCAGCGCGGCCCCCGGATCCGGGTCCTCGCCGTCCAGCACGGCGTCGTACAGGTCCACGGTGGCGTAGTCCGCGAATCGGGGAACGGCGACCCGGACGAGTTCCTCGGCGGTCCGGGTCACGTCCAGGGTCGTGCCGACGCCCACCCCGGCGTCGTAGAGCAGGCTGAGGCGTTCCCGCGCCTGCTCCGCCCGGCCGGACAGGGCGCGCAGCTCCGTGGAGTCGCGCAGCGTGGCCACGGTGCCCGACGGGCCGCCCGCCATGTCCGTGGGCCGCTGGTTGATCGCCAGCAGCCTGTCGCCGACCAGGTGCACCTCGTCGGTGGCGATCCGGCCGGAGGCCAGCAGGTCGGCGGTCTCGGGGGCGAGTCCGAGGTCGAGCACATGCCGGCCCTCGGCGTCCTCGGGCAGGCAGAGCAGGCGGTGCGCCTCGTCGTTGGCCAGCAGCAGCCTCCCGTCGTCGCCGACGATGGTCACGCCTTCCCGGACGGAGTGCAGCACCGCGTCGTGGTGCTCGTACATCCGGGTCATCTCCCGGGGGCCGAGCCCGTGGGTCTGGCGCAGCAGCCGGCGGGTGACCAGCGCGGTCCCCGCCGTGGCCAGGGCCAGGGCCACGGCCGCGGCGCCCAGGACGACCGGCAGCTGCCGGTCCACGAGGCCGCCGGCGTTCCTGGTGGTGATGCCGGCCGACACCAGGCCCACCACCTTGCCGTCCGGCGCCTGGACCGGCACCACAGCCTGCACCAGTGGCCCGAGCGTCCCGTCGACCTGCTCGACGACCGTGCCGCCGGCCAGCGCGGGCTGGAGGGTGCCGACGAACTTCTTGCCGATGCGGTCCGGCTCGGGGTGGGTGTAGCGGATCCCCTTGGTGTTCATCACGACGAGGAAGTCGACGTGCGCCTCCTTGCGGGCCGCCTCGGCCCGCGGTTGCAGCACCGCCGTCGGGTCCGGGGCGGCGAGCGCCTCCCGGACGCCCGGGGCGTTGGCGAACGTCTCGGCGACGGCGAGCGAGCGGTTGCGGGCCTCCTGGCCGCTGTCGTGCCGCACCTGAAGCACCAGCGCCACCACGGCCGCCGCGACCAGCAGCACCACGATGGCGACCTGGAGCAGGAACACCTGCCCGGCGACGCTGCGCCCGTCGAGCGACCGCAGCCCGGACGGTCTGCTCCGGCCCGATCGGCCATGCCCGGCCAGCTCGCGCGCCCGCCGGGCTGGGCCGGACGCGAGCTGGAGACGCCGTCCGTTGGGACGGCGGGCCGACCGGGGGCCGGTACGACCCGGGAGTCGGACCATGAGCCATGTCTACACTGCCGCGCCGCGTGAGGCGAGAGGCAGTCACCTCCTCGGTCACGAGGGCGGGCGGAGGGCGGCCGCGCGGGCGGTGCCACCCGAACGGGCGGTCCTGCCCCCGAATATGACCGCGGCACCATCCCCCGGCCGCTCAGCAGCCGGGGGACGGCGCGGGGGAGCCCCGGCCCGCTCGGCCCGTGTCAGCTCTGCTTGGAGGCGTCGGTACGGATGGTCTGCGCGACGTCGCGGATCTTGACGTTGTGGTGCTGGGAGATGCGGCGCAGGACGGCGAAGGCGTCCTCCTCGCTCAGGCCGTGGCGCTCCCGCAGGATGCCCATGGCCTCACCGATGGCGTGCCGGGTCTCCAACGCGTGTTCGAGCTGGTCGACGGTTCTGGCACCCGCCACGGCGACGGCGGCGTGCGAGGCGAACAGCCAGCCGGCGGTCTCGCTGTCCTTGGTGAAGGAGCCGGGACGGCTGGAGTAGAGGTTCAGCGCGCCGAAGTCCTGGTCGTGGGTGTACAGCAGGAAACCCATCATGCTGCCGATGCCCAGGTCGCGGGCGGCCGGCGCGTACCGCGGCCACGCCGGCTGAGGCTGCGTGAGGTCGGCGATGCGGAAGAGGCGGTCCCCGTCGACGCGGCGGGCCGCGTCGAAGCAGGGGCCCTCGCCGACCTCGCCCTGCAACCGGTCGGACTCCTCGACCATGTCCCCGCAGGCGGCCAGCGTCACGGCGCGCCCCTTGCGCAGGGCCAGGATCCCGGAGGCCTCGCACCCGTCGATCAGCTCGACGGCCGCCCGGACGATCTCGTCGAGCGTCTCCTGCGCGGAGTCCTGGGCCAGCAGGCGCCGGGCCAGCTGGGCCATCTGCTCGGCGAACTCGCGCCAGTCCATCCGCACCCGCCCTTCTTCCCGCCGTGCGCACCGGTGCGCACATGCCATCGCCCGTAACCGGCCGGCATTCGCAGCGTACCCCGCGTGCCTATCCGGGCCGCACCGATCATGGTCCCGGCACGTCACGGTCCCGCGCACTCCCGCGTCTTCGCCCGCGTGCCGGTGCCCCGGCCGCAGGGGCCGGGGCATCGGCACGCGGGGTGGCGGGGGACCGAAACGGTCGCCGGCCGTCCGGTGCCCGCGAGGTCAGGCGCCCCAGGTGCCCTGGTTGACGGCGCAGTTCCAGCCGGAGCCGTGCAGGGTGAACTTCACCTTGTAGCTCCTGGTGTTCAGCAGGTGCGTCCGGACCTTGAAGCCGAGGCTCGCCTTCCCCTTGAAGGTCGTGGTGCGGACCGACACGGTCTGCGAGGTCCTGTGGCTGATCTTGCCGCCCTTCGGCGTCGCCGTGCCGAAGCGGATGTTCTTGACGTTGGTGACCGTGAACGTGACGTTCTTGAACTGCTTCGTGGTCTTGCTCTTGATGCCGAAGTACAGGCCGCCATTGGTCACCCACCCGTTGTGGTCCACGTAGAAACGGGACGGGTAGACGATGTTGATCGGGCAACCGGAGCTCTGCGGTGCGGCGGTCGCCGCGGAAGCGGCCCCGGCGAAGCCCAGCTGTGCGGCGGTGACGACACCGGCCGCGGCCAGCGCCGCGACGGTCGTGCGCATGCGGTTCACTAAGGTGACCTTCCCCCTACGGCCCTCACGGACCGGACCGACATGGCGTGCGGCGTCCCCGTGGGACGCTACGCGCCACTGTGACGCCGTATTTCTTAGCACGCGGTGAATGTGCGGGAGCAACACCTGGGACTCCAGGGCTACTTGGTGACAGAACCGGGACAATCGTGAGGCACCGTCCGTCCGGTGTCGTACGGTTCGGTCCCGGCTCCGGGCGCCGTGTGTGTACGTTGCTGCCATGTATGCCACACGGGTTTCACGGCGGGTGCAGGCGTCTCCCGCCGCCGTCTACCGGGCCCTCACCGACCCGGACGCGGTCGCGGGATGGCGCGTCCCCGACGGCATGACCGCTCATGTCCACGCGTTCGACGCCCGTGAGGGCGGCACGTTCCGGGTGTCCCTCTCGTACGACGAGCCGGGCGCCCGGGGCAAGTCGGGTGCCCGCACGGACACCTACCGGGGGCACTTCGCCCGGCTCGTGCCCGATCGGCTGGTGGTCGAGGTGCTCGCGTTCGAGACCGACGAGGACGCCCTGCACGGCACGATGACGATGACCACGTCACTGGCCGAGGTGGACGGCGGGACGGAGGTCGTGATCGTGCACGAGGACGTCCCCGACGAGGTGCCGCGCGCGGACAACGAGCTGGGGACGCGCATGGCCCTGGACAACCTCGCCCGGCTGGTGGAGGGCGACGGGTAGGGTCACCGGCCGGCGCCGCGGGCCGCGGCGACCGCCTGTCCGGCGTAGCCGCGCCCGAAGAGCACCGTGTGCACCAGCAGCGGGAAGAGCTGGTGCAGCCCGACGCGGCCGGCCCAGCCGTCGGCGAGCGGCGCGACCTCCTGGTATCCGTCCAGTACGCGGTCCAGGTGCGGGCAGCCGAACAGATGCAGCATCGCCAGGTCGGTCTCCCGGTGCCCGCCGTGCGCGGCCGGGTCGATCAGCCAGACCTCGCCGTCCGCGCCCCACAGCACGTTGCCGTTCCACAGGTCGCCGTGGAGTCGCGCGGGCGGTTCGGCGGGGCCGGCCAGTTCGGGCAGCCGTTCCAGTACGCGTTCGAGCACGGCCGCCTCTGCGGGGCGCAGGGTGCCGTCGTCGACCGCGCGGCGCAGATAGGGGAGCACCCGGTGCTCGGCGTACCAGCCCGGCCAGTCGCTGCCGGGAACGTTGCGCATCGGCGCGAGTCCGATGTACGCCTCCCGCGGCCCGCCGGGCGGAGCGGCACCGAACGCGGGCGCCCCGGCGGCGTGCAGGGCGGCGAGGTCACGGCCGAACCGCGCCGCCGCCCCTGGACTCGGCCGGCCGGGTGGAACCCGGTCGGTGACCAGCCAGCGGCGGTCGTGGCCGTGCACGGCGGGGACCCGTACCGCGCCCGCCTCGGCGAGCCAGCGCAGCCCCGCGGCCTCGGCACGCACCGCCTGCGGATCCTCACCGCGCTTGACCACGACCACCGCGCCGTCGTCGAGGGTCACCTCGGTGGGGTTCGCCGCCGACGGGCTGCGGCCGACCGCCGCACGCCCGGTCAGCCGGGCGGCCGCGGCAGCGGGATCCTCGCCGGAGCCGGAGCCGGAGCCGGAGCCGGAGCCGGAGCCGGAGCCGGAGGGCGGTCGCTCGGTCACGCGGGCAGGCGCTCGCGCACCCAGTCGAGCAGGCCCGGGGTCGCGGCCTCGATCATGGCCAGCACCTCCTCGAACCCCTCCGCGCCGCCGTAGTACGGGTCGGGCACGTCCAGGTCCCCGGTCGCGTCCGGGTCGAAGGAGCGCAGCAGCCGCACCCGGGACGGATCGTCGACGAGCCGGCGCAGCGCCTTCTCGTGACCGCGGTCCATGGCCAGGAGCAGGTCGGCGTCCAGGTGCTCGGCGCCCACCTGGGCGGCGACGTGCCGGACCGGGTAGCCGTGCCGGACCAGCACCTCACCGGCCCGCTCGTCGATGGCCTCCCCGGCGTGCCACGGGCCGATGCCGGCGCTGCTGACCCGGACCGCGTCCGTGAGCCCCGCCCGGCGCAACCGCTCGGCGAACACCAGCGCCGCGGACGGCGACCGGCAGATGTTCCCGCTGCAGACGAAACAGATGTGCACGGCCCCCAGAGTACGGGCCCCTCCCAAAGCCGCCGACGGGACGCCGCACTCCGGAGACCGGCCGGCCGGACCCGTCGCCCCGCGCGGGAGGCTCAGACGCCGCGCAGAGTCCGCCTGGCGAGCTCATAGGCGGGGAGCATCTGTTCGTGTTCCTCCGTGTCCATGCCGCCGAGGTGCAGGACCACGGGGCCCTGGGCCGTGCCGACGGCCAGGGCACGTTCCTTCTTCGACTCGTCCAGGAGCTCGCTCGTACGCAGGTACTCGACTTCGACGCCTTCGAGTCCGCCCGTCGTGAACGAGCGGTACGTCTCCCCGCTCACGCCCTCCTCGGCGGCCACGAAGGCCCGCAGCGCCGTGCTCGCGTCCCCCGCGCCCGGGGAGCCGGTGAACACGCGGAGGAAGCCGATGTTCCCCGCGGGCTTGGCGTCGACCTCGCACACGGCGGTCACCGGGCCCTGGCGCAGCAGCGCGTCCGCGACCTCCTTGCCGGTGGGGGAGTCGCCGGCCGCCGCCGGATCCACCGCCTCGGCCTTCCAGTCCTCGGCGATGTCGAAGGTGACGGGAAGCTCGCACACCGAGCCCCGGGCGCCGATCGTGCCCCCGCTGCGGACGGCCGTGCCCGTCGCGCCCGTCGCCCGCACGGTGGACGCACCCTCCCGCGGCGCCCCCGAACACGCCGTCAGCGCCCCGGCCAGCAGCAGTATCACCACAGTGGCCGAACCCCGCCACGCCGTCCCCGCCCGAACCCGCACCGCTCTCTCCCCTTTTTGCCGATGCGTCACTGTAATCGGCGGCGGCCCGGGCCCGTTGCGGCCCGGAGGCCCTGACGGTGCCCATGGCGCGGGTGGTACGCGCTCGGCGGCGACCCACGGCGGGCGACCACCAGTACCCCGACAGCACGCGACCGCGGTCTACAGCGGAACGGCCGACGAGCGGAGGAACGGCCCGACGCCCACGGTGCCCGCGAGGCCAAGGCCGGCCTGACCGCGGCCCAGCAGGCGACCCACGACCCGCGGGTCGGCCTGCTGCTGTCCGAGGCCTTCCGCCATGGCAAGGCGATCGGCGCGTGGCAGGGAGCCGAGGCCGCGCTCGAAGCGGCCGGTGTGTCCGTCGACGCCCCCGGCGTGATCCTCGGCGCCGGTGGTCCCGCCATGCTGGAGGAGATCATCTCTCTTCTGGGCGCCCACCGCGTCTGGGAATGCTTCCCCGCCGGGGCCTGACCGGCACCGGTACGTACGGGCAACGGCCTCCGGGCCGCCTCCGGGCCGTCTCCGGTCGGGCACCACCGCTCATCGCCGCAGGCGAATGTGGCGGAAGCCACGCCCCGGAGGCGGTCTGGGTCATACTGCTCGGCCCGGGGCGCGGGCTACCGTTTCACGCAGTCCTTTTTGTCCGTGAACGGCTCGAACGGCCCGGCAGTGCACGAAGATCTCTCCCCGCTCATCGCGGCGACCACCCACTGGCTGACCAGCGCGTACCCGGCGTCCGGCGGCGCGCTGGCCTCCGCCCTGTGCGAGGTGCAGGCGCGCCAGGCGGTGACGGTCGCGGCCCGGTTGCGCTACCCGACACCGATGGACGCCGCGTTGGTGATGATGGCCGGCCCCGGAGGCTCGGTCCGTCTGGACTGGATCGTCGGCGCGGACGGCGTCGACACCGACGACCCGGACGCGTACGCCTGGCGCACCTGGGTGGACGAGGTCGTGCTGAGTTGGGCCGCCTGCCTGCTCATCGACCCCGAACTGGCCGGGCGCGCGGTGGACGCGGTCACCGGGGCGACCGAACCGGCGTCCACGCCCCCGGAGTTCCGCCGCCTGGTCGCCCCCGACGACGGCGACCGGCGGGCAGCGGCTCTGCTCCGTCACCCCGACCTCCTCGCCCCGGTCTCCACCCTCCACCACCCCCAACTCCTCGCCCGCCTCGAGGAACAGGGCGAAGCCTTCGCGGCCTGAGCCGACACGGCCCCGGCACCGACCTGGGGGATCCGACCCCGCCGCACCCCTGACGCCAACCGACGCGGCCCCTGGCGAGGCAGGGCATCCCTGGCACTGACCTGCCCCGCGCCAACTGGCGTGCCTGTCACGGACGGGCGTGGTCCTGATGGCGAAGGCCTCGCTGACGCCGACGAGCGCGGCGTTGGCCTCCATGGTGCCGATCTCGGGTTCGGGCGCTCGTGGGCGTCCTCCCGCCGCTGACGAGCGGGGCCCTGACGCCAACTCGTTTCGTTTTTGCGGCGGCTGGCGCGGCCGTGGCGCCGACCTGCGGTGCCGGCATTGGCGGGCGCGGCCCCGGTGCTCATGGGCGCGGCTCTGACATTGCAGGGCGTAGCCGGTGCTGACCCGCATGGCCCTGGAGCCGACCGGTGTGCCACCCGCGTCGGTGGGCGTGGCTCTGGTGTGGACGCGGGCCGGCCAGCGGCTCGGCCGTCATTGGGTGTAAGGGCGGGGTGCCTGGCCCGGCCTCCGGGCCGGTGCCCCCCGCCGCCCCCGACATCGTGTGTCCCGCCCGCTCAGGGCTCGGCCGCCCTCACCGGCTCCCGGCCGGCGGGCCGAGCACCTCGACTCCGAGAGCGACGCGGCCCGTTCGCCGGGCACCGAGCATCGGCCGCCGGTTCACCGGGAGCCCAGTGTCTCGCCCAGCACCTCGCGCGCGGCCTCCAGTGCTGTCGTGCGGTCGGACGGTACGAGGCCGATTCGGGTGCGGCGGTCCAGGAGGTCGGACTCGTCGAGGGCGCCCTCCTGGCGTACGGCCCACAGGAGTTCGGCACGGGTGACGGGGTGGCGGCCCTCCAGCACCGGTTCGCGCAGGCGTGGGTCCCGGGCGCCCAGGGCGTGGACGGCCGGCGCCTCCGTGCCGTAGCGCCGGACCAGGCGGTGCGGGGCCCGGAGCGCGGCGAGGATCCGCGGTGACGCGGCGCCGACGAGGGGGAGGGCGGCCGTGGGGGAGGGGCCCGCGCCGAGTCCGTGCGCGGCGACGGTGGTGTCGACGGCGTCCTCGGCCATGCGCCGGTAGGTGGTGAGCTTGCCGCCCACCACGGTGATCACGCCGTCCGGCGAGGTGAGCACCGCGTGCCTGCGGGAGATGTCCGCGGTCCGGGGCGCCGAGGCGGACCCGGTCGCCGGCGTGGTGTCCAGCAGGGGACGCAGACCCGCGAAGGCGCCGGCCACGTCGTCGCGGCGTATGGGCACGTCGAGGGCGGAGGCCAGCACGTCGAGCAGGAAGCCGACGTCGGACTCGGGAACCTCCGGCACGTCCGGGACGCCGCCCTCGACGGGCTCGTCGGTGAGCCCGACGTAGACCCGGCCGTCGTCCTGCGGCAGGACCAGGACGAAGCGGTTGGTCTCCCCGGGGACCGGGATGTGCAGTCCGGCGGGCACGGGACCGAGCAGGCCGGAGCGCAGCACGAGGTGGGTGCCCCGGGAGGGCCGGATCCGGATGCCGTCCACCAGGCCGCCCGCCCACACTCCGGAGGCGTTGATCACGGCGCGGGCCCGGATCTCGCCCTCCTCGCCGGTCAGTTCGTCACGTACCCGGGCTCCGGAACCGGTGAGTTCCAGGGCCCGGACCCGGGTCAGGACGCGGGCGCCGCGACCCGCCGCCGTACGGGCGAGCGCGGTCACCAGGCGGGCGTCGTCGGTGAGTCGCCCGTCCCAGGACAGCAGACCGCCGCGCAGCCCGGTGCCGCGCACGGCGGGCGCGAGGTGGCGGGTCTCCACGGCGGACAGCCTGCGCGGTACCGGCAAGGTGGCGCGGGCGGTACGTGCCGCCAGCCGCAGCCCGTCGCCCGCGCGGAAGCCGGCCCAGGCCAGGGCGGCCTGGCCACGCGAGACCAGTGGCGTGAGGGGCAGGACGAACGGCTGGGCGCCGACCAGATGGGGAGCGGTGCGTGCCATCAGCACACCGCGTTCGACCGCGCTCTCGTGGGCGACGTCGAACTGGGCGGAGGCGAGGTAGCGCAGTCCGCCGTGGACGAGTTTCGAACTCCAGCGGGAGGTGCCGAAGGCCAGGTCGTGGGCGTCGATCGCGGCGACGCTCAGCCCGCGCGCCGCGGCGTCCAGCGCGGCCCCGGCGCCGGTCGCGCCGAGACCGACGACCAGGACGTCCACGGCCCGACCGCCCACGGTCCGGGCCAGTTCGCGGGCGCGGCGGGCGGCGGTGAGCGAGGTGCCCGGAGCCGTGTGCGCGGGGACGGCCGGGTCGTTGCCGAAGCTCATGGCATCAGGGTCCTCTCCAGGATGGTCCGCAGTTCCGCGAGGAAGGCCTCGCTGTCCAGTTCGGGGTCGTCCTCCTCGGTCATGGTGCGCAGCGACAGCGTGAAGGACTGCACGACCAGCAGCAGGGACCGCGCTTGCCGCTCGGTGTGGCCGGCGCGCACCGACCCGTCGGCGTGGCCCTCGCGCAAGTGGTCGGCGAGCAGGGAGAGCAGGGCCTCCTGGCTGGCTCCCCGGCGGTCCAGCACATAGGGGAGGAGCAGTTCGGGGTCCACGTCGACGATCTTGAGGAAGAGCGGGTGTGTGCGGAACGCCCTCACCCCGGCCACGAGCCCGTCGACGATCAGCGTGCGCGCGTTCGTCCCGGGCCTGCGCTCCGGCATCGCCCCGACGGCCACGGCGATCCACTCCCGCGTCATCAGATCGCCGACGAGGGACCGCACATCGGGCCAGCGGCGGTAGAGCGTCATCCGGGACACGCCCGCGCGGCGCGCCACGTCCGTCAGGGTCGTACGCCGGACGCCGACAGCCAGGACGCAGTCGCGCACGGCGTCGAGTACGGGATCACTGTCCGAACGATCCGAGCGGTCCGGCGGGTCCGAACCGTTGTGACGAATAGGCGTCATGTGTCACAGTGTAACGCCCTGCGGTCGCGTCGCGGCGCTCCGCGAGACACGGCACTCAGAACAGCCGCCCAGAACACGGCACTAGGAACAAGGCCCCCCTCCTTCGACCCGACCGGTGAGGAACACCCCATGGACATGCTGTGGAGCGGCTGGGGCGACCCGGCCAGGGCCACACCGCTGCCCGAGCCGGTGACCGGACTCCTGCGCGACCTGCTCGGCGTCAAGCCCCGCGAGACCGGACCGGTCGCCCTGGAGGAGATCCGCGTCCCCGCCTCACCGCTGACCGCGGACACGCTCCGCGCCCTGGGCGAGGCCGTGGGCGACGAGGCACACGTCCGCACCGACGCCGGGTCCCGGATCCGCCACACCCGCGGCAAGTCCACCCCGGACCTGCTGCGCATCAGAGACGGCGACGTCACGGACGTCCCGGCGGCCGTGGTGCTCCCCGCGGACCACGACGACGTACTCGCCGTGCTGCGCGCCTGCGCCGCCCACGGCCTGGCCCTGGTCCCGTTCGGCGGCGGCACCTCGGTCGTCGGCGGTCTCGCCCCCGAGCGCCGCCGCCCCTTCGTCGCCCTGGACCTGCGCCGTATGAACCGGCTGCTCGCCCTGGACCCGGTCTCCCGCACCGCCACCCTGCAAACGGGCCTGCGGGCCCCGCACGCGGAGGCACTGCTGGCCGAACACGGCTTCACCCTCGGCCACTTCCCCCAGTCCTACGAGTGGGCCACCCTCGGCGGGTTCGCCGCCGCCCGCTCCAGCGGGCAGGCCTCGGCCGGCTACGGCCGCTTCGACGACATGGTGCTCGGACTCACCCTCGCCACCCCCGAGGGCACCGTCGAGGCGGGCCGCGCCCCACGCTCGGCGGCCGGACCCGACCTGCGCCAGCTCGTCCTCGGCTCCGAGGGCGCTTTCGGTGTCATCACCTCGGTGACCGTGCGCCTGCGCCCCCTCCCGCAGACCCGCGTCCACGAGGGCTGGCGCTTCGCCTCCTTCGAGGAGGGCGCCACCGCCCTGCGCCGGCTCGCCCAGGACGGGCCGCGCCCGACAGTGCTGCGCCTGTCCGACGAGACCGAGACCCTGATCGGCCTCGCCCAGCCCGACGCCATCGGAGCCCTGGACGTCCGGCAGGGTGCCGGCTGTCAGGCGATCGCGGGCTACGAGGGCACCGCGGAGGACACCGCGCACCGCAGGCGGCGTGCGGCGGCCGTGCTGAGCGAGTGCGGCGGCACCTACCTGGGCGAGGAGCCGGGGGAGCGCTGGGCCCACGGCCGCTACTCGGCGCCCTACCTGCGCGACTCCCTGCTGGACGCGGGCGCGTTCGCCGAGACGCTGGAGACCGCCGCCTTCTGGTCCCGCATCCCCGGGCTGTACGCCTCCGTCCGCGCGGCGCTGACCGCCACGCTCACCGAATCGGGCACCCCGCCCCTGGTGATGTGCCACATCTCGCACGTCTACGAGAACGGCGCCTCGCTGTACTTCACCGTGGTCAGCGCCCAGGGCGACGACCCGGTGGCGCACTGGGCGCCCGCCAAGCGGGCCGCGAACGAGGCCATCCTCGCCGCGGGCGGCACCATCAGCCACCATCACGGCGTGGGCACCGACCACCGCGACGGGTACGTCCGGGAGGCCGGACCGCTGGCCATCGAGGCCCTGCGGGCCGTCAAGCGCAGACTGGACCCCGACGGCCTGCTGAACCCGGGCGTTCTGCTGCCTCTCGACTGACCCAGGCTGCCCCTCGGCCGACCCCGGCCCGGCACCGTCCGCGACCGCCCCCTTTCCGTCCCGGAGGCCCCACCGATGCGACAGTTCACCGCCATCGTCAACCCGACCGCGGGCGGATCCGCCGGGGCCGCGGCGCTGCTGCGGGTGGCCAGGCTGCTCCGGGAGGCCGGCGCGGGCGTGGAGACCGAGTACAGCCGCAGTCTCGCCCACGCCCAGGAACTCGCCAGCCTGGCCGGGGAGCGCGACCGCGTCGTGCTCGCTGTGGGCGGCGACGGCATCGCGGGCGGCGTCGGCGGAGCTCTCAGCGGCACCGGCACCCTCTTGGGCCTGGTCCCTGCGGGCCGCGGCAACGACTTCGCCCGCGCGCTGGAACTGCCCGCCGAACCGGCGGAGTTGGCCCGGATCCTGCTCCACGGCACCCCGCGCCGCGTCGACACCATCGAGGTGGAGTCGGCCGCGCACCCGCGCACCGTCGTCCTCGGCAGTGTGTACGCGGGCGTCGACGCGCTCGCCAATCGGCACGCGAACAACTCCCGGCTGCTGCGCGGCGCCGCCTCCTACTACGCGGGCGGGCTGCGCGCCGTGGCCACCTGGCGGGCGGCGACCTACCACGTCACCGTCGACGGCGAGGAGCACACCCACCGCGGCTACACCGTGGTGGCCGCCAACTCCGCCTACTACGGCTCCGGTCGCATGATCGCGCCCGGTGCCCGCGTCGACGACGGCCTGCTCGACGTGGTGATGATCCGCGAGGCACCGCGCCGGCTCTTCTTCGCGCTGATGAACGAGCTGAAGTCGGGCGCGCACGTCGAGCGCCCCGAGGTGCGGATCCTGCGGGGCAGACGGATCCGTGTCGCCGCCGACCGCGAGGTGCCCTACGGGGCCGACGGCGAGGTCGAGGCGGTCCTGCCCGTCACGGCCCGCGTGCTGCCCGGCGCGCTCGCCGTGCTCTGCTGACCACCCAACGGCTCAACTGGCGGGCAGAGAGAGACACTTGGGCGATCGAAGTGATGTCAGGAGCAGCCCCACGCCGACATCCCCTGGAGGACGGCCAGTCGCCCGGCCACCCTGATCTGCTCTCTGCGCGAGGCCAGGTCCGCTCGGCGCGCATACTTCAGCCCTCCCGCGGCGATCCAACTGGACTGGCGGAACTGGAGTCCGCCGTAGTATCCGTTGCCGGTGTTCGCCCTCCAGTTGCCGCTGGACTCGCACGCGGCGATGGCGTCCCAGTCGGGGCTGAGACCGACGGCCGGGAGCGCCGTCGCCTGGGGTCCGCCGGCCAGTGCCGCGGTGGTCGCCGCGACCAGCAGGGTTCCGCGCAGCGCGCGACGGCGAGGGTGGCGGCCGGGGGCCCTGTCGATATTCTGCTGACAGATCATATGCAGACTGTTACATCATATGATCAGAAAGTAGTGAATCGACGCGCCGGGTACCTGACCGTCGAGGTGCTGACGGCCGGCGAGTCAGTGGCTTCGCCCTCGAGGGTCCGTGCAACGCGATCCGGATGGGGGGCCTGACGCGGACGGCGGACGCGGTCTGACGCAGACGGACGAACGCCCCGCCGGGGTCCTTCCCGGAGCCTCACGAACCGGACACCATGCCCCGTCATGGACATTCTGCTCGTCGTCAGCGCGTTCAACAGCCTGTCGCAGCGCGTCTACGCCGAACTGGCGGACCACGGCCACCACGTCGACGTCGTACTCGCCACACCGGGCCCCGACGCCGTCCGCACCGCCGTCGCCGAGACGAACCCGGAACTCGTCATCGCGCCGATGCTCAAGACCGCGCTGCCCGAGGACGTGTGGCGGGAGCACACCTGCCTCATCGTGCACCCCGGCCCACCGGGCGACCGGGGCCCCTCCGCGCTGGACTGGGCGATCGCCGACCAGGCACCCGACTGGGGCGTGACGGTCCTTCAGGCCGAGGCGGCGATGGACGCCGGGGACATCTGGGCGGCCATGCCGTTCCCGACGGCGCCCGTCGGCAAGAGCGACCTGTACCGCAACGAGGTCTCCGACGCCGCC
Source organism: Streptomyces sp. NPDC047453 (assembly GCF_040643155.1). NCBI lineage: Bacteria > Bacillati > Actinomycetota > Actinomycetes > Kitasatosporales > Streptomycetaceae > Streptomyces > Streptomyces sp. NPDC047453. Next base: position 88,835 of record NZ_JBEYTS010000028.1, read on the forward strand.
GTGGCCGCCGTACTGCTGGCCGTACGGCGCTACGCCGAGGGCTCCTTCAAGCCGCTGCCGCAGAGCGACCCCGCCACCCGCGTCGTCTGGCGCGGCTTCCTGCGCCAGGAGCGGCGCCGCGTCGACTGGGAGAACGACAGCACCGCGACCGTGCTGAACAAGCTGAGGGGCGCCGACTCGCAGCCCGGAGTCCTCGACGAACTCCTCGGCCGTGAACTGTTCCTGCACGGCGGCCACCCGGAGGACCAACTGCGCGGCCGCCCCGGAGAACTGCTCGCCACACGGGCGGGAGCGGTGTGCCGCGCCACCCGGGACGGCGCCGTGTGGATCCCGGAACTCAGGCCGCGCAAGAACTCCGGCGACCCGGCCCCCTTCAAACGCCCGGCTGCCTCGGTCCTCGGCTCGACCGGTCTCCCGGAGGCGGCCGTACCGCTCGAACTGCCCCCGGGGCGGCGCACCTGGACCGACATCCGCTACCGGCAGCGCGGCGACGTCGGCTTCGTCGCCTTCTCCTTCCCCGGCGGCGCGATGAGCACCGGCCACTGCCGCAGGCTGCTCGCCGCCTACCGCCACGCGCTCACCCGCTCCACCCCGGTACTCGTCCTCGGCGGCGCCCGCGACTTCTTCTCCAACGGCATCCACCTGAACGTCATCGAGGCGTCCGACGACCCGGCCGCCGAGTCGTGGGCCAACCTCAACGCCATGGACGACCTGGTCGAGGCGGTGCTGCACACCACCGACCGGCTGGTGGTCGCCGCGCTCGGCGGCAACGCCGCCGCGGGCGGCGTCATGCTCGCCCTCGCCGCCGACGAGGTGTGGTGCCGCACCGGCGCCGTACTCAACCCGCACTACCGCAGGATGGGCCTGTACGGCTCGGAGTTCTGGACGTACACCCTGCCGCGCCGGACCGGCACCGGGACGGCCGAGAGGCTGACCACCGAGGCCCTGCCGGTGAGCGCCGCCACCGCGCACGGCCTGGGCCTGGTGGACCGTCTCGTGCCCGTTCCCGCGGGGGAGTTCACCGCCGAGGTCGACCGCATGGCGGCCGGGCTCGCGGACGCACCCGACCTCGGCCGGCGGATCGACGCCAAGGTGGCGGTCCGCGCACGAGACGAGGCGCTACGGCCGCTCGCGGACCACCGGCGCGCCGAACTCGCCCGGATGCGCGACATCTTCTTCGACCCCGCCGCCCCCTACCACGCGCTGCGCTCGGCGTTCGTCCGCAAGCTCCCCGGCGCCTGCGCCCGCCCCCTGTCCGCGGCCGTCGCTCCGCTCACCGGAGGCACCCGATGACGCCGCCGTCCGGCACCCGGCTCCTGGTCGCCGGCGTCGGCAACATCTTCCTCGCCGACGACGCCTTCGGCCCCGAGGTGATCCAGGCCCTCGGCTCCCGCCCGCTGCCGGCCGGGGTCCGGGTGCGGGACTTCGGCATCCGCGGCCTGGACCTCGCCTACGAACTGCTGGACGGCTACGACACGGCCGTCCTGGTCGACGCGGCGCCGCGCGGCCACCGGCCCGGCACCCTGTCCCTGATCGAGGCGGAGCTCCCCGACGCCGAGGCCGGCGCCGCGGCCCCGCCGGAGGCCCACGGCATGGACCCGGCCAAGGTGCTCGCCCTGGCCGCACACCTGGGCGACGGTCCGCTCCCGCGCGTCCTCGTACTCGCCTGCGAGCCCCAGGTGCGGCCCCGCGGCGACGAGGACATCATGGCCGGGCTCAGCGACCCGGTGCGCAAGGCCGTCGCCCCGGCCGTCGAGGCCCTGCACACCATGGTCCCGGTGCTGCTCGCCGACCCCGCGGCCACCCCGCCGTTGGTCCGCACGGAGGAATCCGCCCCCGCGCACACGGCTGCGCTCCCGCACCTCGCCACCGAAGCAGCCGAAGATCGGTGAGGGGCCCCGCAAAACCCTCCACCATCCTCCCCGCCCCGAGCCGACCCCGAGGAGCAGCGCCATGTGCCGGTCCGTCGACGTCAAGCAGGCCGTCCTCGCCAAGAACGACGACCTCGCCGCCGCTTTGCGCGGCGACCTGGCCCGGCAGGGCGTGGCCGTCGTCAACCTGCTGTCCAGCCCCGGCAGCGGCAAGACCGAACTCCTCGGCCGGGTGCTGGCCCGCGCCGTCGAACGGGGCGTCCCGGTGGCCGCGCTGACCGCGGACCTGGCGACCGAGAACGACGCCCGCCGGCTGGCCCGCTCCGGCGCCCCGGTGCAGCAGGTGCTCACCGACGGACTCTGCCACCTGGAGGCCCGGCAGGTCCGTACCCGGCTGGAGGGCTGGCTGCCCGAGGGAACGGCGGTGCTGTTCGTGGAGAACGTCGGCAACCTCGTCTGCCCCGCGTCGTACGACCTCGGCGAGACCCTGCGGATCGTGCTGATGGCGGTGACCGAGGGCGAGGACAAGCCGCTGAAGTACCCCACCGCGTTCGGCTCCGCCCACCTGGTCGTGGTCACCAAGACCGACCTGGCCGAGGCCGCCGGCTTCGACGAGACCGCCTTTCGCGCCCATGTGCAGCGGGTCAACCCGGGGGTGGAGATCGTACGGACCTGCGCGCGCACCGGCGACGGCGTCGACACCGTCCTGGACCGGGTGCTGGTCGCCCGCGACGGCGCCCCGCTGCACCGGCCGCCGCTCACCCCGAGGCCCCACGTCCACGAGCACGCCGCCGACGGGGAACAGGCCCACGACCATCACACGCAACCGCACCCGGCGACCACCCCCGCCTCATGACCGCACCCGTCACCGGCCCGGTGCGCCGCCGGCTCACCGTGCGCGGCACCGTGCAGGGCGTGGGCTTCAGGCCCTACGTGCATCGCCTCGCCGCCGACCTGGCGCTGGCCGGCTTCGTGAGCAACACCGCCGCCGGCGTGCTGATCGAGATCGAGGGCCCGCCGGACGACGTCACCCGGTTCTGCGACCGGCTGGCCCGGCAACCGCCCCCGCTGGCCGCCGTCACCGGCGTCGGCCTGGAGGACCTTCCCGCCACCGGCGCAACCGGCCCGTTCGCCATCCGCGCCAGCGAACACGCCCCGGGACGCACACACCTCCCGCCCGACACCGCGACCTGCGCCGACTGCCTGCGCGAACTGGCCGACCCTGGCGACCGCCGCCACCGGCACCCGTTCATCACCTGCACCCACTGCGGCCCCCGCTTCACCATCGCCACCGCCATGCCGTACGACCGCGCGGTCACGACCATGGCCGGCTTCCCGATGTGCCCCGCCTGCGCCCGGGAGTACACCGACCCCGCCGACCGGCGCTTCCACGCCCAGCCCGTGGCCTGCCCCGACTGCGGCCCACGGCTGCGCCTGGTCCCCGCGGCGGACAGCGGGCTCCGCCCGGCACGGGACACGGACGCCTTGGCGGCGGCCCGGGCCCTGCTCGCCGCCGGACGGATCGTCGCCGTCAAGGGTGTCGGCGGCTACCACCTGGCCTGCGACGCCACCGACACCCGCGCCGTAGCCACCCTGCGGGCACGCAAGAAACGCGGCGGCAAGGCGTTCGCCGTGATGTGCGCCGACCTCGCCGCCGTCGAGCGGATCGCCGACCCGACCGACCGCGAACGGGCCGCGCTCAGCGGCCCGACGCGGCCCATCGTCCTGCTGCGCCGGCGCGCACGCCCGGACGGGCTCCGCCTGTCCGACGAGGTGTGCCCCGGCAGCCCCCACGTCGGCGTGATGCTGCCCTACACCCCTGTGCACACCCTGCTGTTCGGGCTGCCCGGCGATCCCCTCGGCCCCCGCGTGCTGGTGATGACCAGCGGCAACCGCTCCGGCGAACCGATCGTCACCGACGACGAGGAGGCGCTGACCCGGCTCGCCGGGCTGGCCGACGCCTGGCTCGCCCACGACCGGCCCATCGCCTCCCCTTGCGACGACTCCCTGCTGCGGGTACGCCCCGACGGCACCGAACAGGTGCTGCGCCGCTCCCGCGGCTACACGCCCCGCCCGCTGCGCCTGCCGCTCGCGGTGCGTCCCGCGCTCGCCGTGGGCGGCGACCTGAAGAACGTCCCGTGCGTCGGCGACGGCGAGCAGGCCTGGTTCGGGCCGCACATCGGCGACATGGGGGACCTCGCCACCCAGGAGGCCGCCCGGCGGGCGGAACGGCACCTGCTGCGCCTGACCGGAGTGACCCCCGCCCTGGTCGCCGCCGACCGCCACCCCGGCTACCACTCGGCCCGCTGGGCACGCCGCCGCGCGGCCGAACTCCTGGAGCCGGAGCCCGTACTGGTCCAGCACCACCACGCGCACATCGCCTCGGCGATGGCCGAGCACGGCCTCGACGGCACCACGCCCGTCATCGGCGTCGCCTTCGACGGCACCGGATACGGCGACGACGGCACCGTCTGGGGCGGCGAGTTCCTGCTCGCCGACTACACCGGCCACCGCCGCTTCGCCCGGCTGGCCCCCGCCCCGCTGCCCGGCGGCGACGCGGGCGTGGCCAACCCCTGCCGGCTCGCCCTGGCCCGGCTGTGGGCCGCGGGACTGCCCTGGGACCCCCGCCTGCCCAGCGTCGCCGCCTGCGCACCCGACGAACGGTCGCTACTGCGGCGGCAGTTGGAGCGCGACCTGGCCTGCGTGCCGACCTCCAGCACGGGCCGGCTCTTCGACGCCGTGTCCTCCCTCGCGGGCGTGTGCCACCGCGCGGGGTACGAGGCGCAGGCCGCGCTGGAACTGGAGGCGGCCGCGACCCTGGCCCGGGACGCCGACAGTGCGGCGTACCCCTTCGCCATCGCCGACGGACCCGGCCCCCTCGGCTGCGACCCGGCGCCCATGCTGCGGGCGCTCCTCGACGACCAGCGGCGCGGCACCCCGCCACCGGTCCTCGCGGCCCGCTTCCACCGGGGCCTCGCGCGGGCCGTCGCGGAGATCTGCCACCGCGCCCGCACGGCCACCGGCCTGACCACCGCCGTGCTCAGCGGCGGTGTCTTCGCCAACGGCTTGCTGGAGGACGAGTGCGCCGCGCTGCTCACCGCGGACGGCTTCACCGTTCTGCGCCACGGCGAAGTCCCCCCGAACGACGGCGGACTGGCCCTCGGACAGCTCGTGGTCGCGGCACACGAGCGGCACCAGCGGCGGCGTCCGGAAGCCGCCGCCGTATGAGCCGACCGGGCCGGGACCCGCGCGAGGGCCGCGGGGCCGGCGGACGACAGACAGCGACGAGACGGAGTGACCATGTGTTTGGCAGTGCCCGGCAGAGTCGTGGCCATCGACCACCGCGCCGACCCGCTCACCGGTCTGATCGACTTCGGCGGGGTGCAGAAACAGGCGTGTCTGGAATACCTGCCCGATGTGCGGGTGGGGGAGTACGTGATCGTCCACGTCGGGTTCGCCCTCCAGCGCCTGGACGAGGAGTCGGCCCGCGCGTCCCTGGAGCTGTTCGAGCAACTGGGACTGCTGGAAGAGGAGTTCGGTGACGCCTGGGTGCAGGCGGCCGAGCAGGCCGGCGACCCGGCCCCGCCCGTCCCCGGGGCCGAGGAACGCGAGAAGAGCGGGAGTGAGGCCTGATGAAGTACATCGACGAGTTCAATGACCCCGGTCTGGCCCGGCGGCTGCTGGACGAGATCCGCGCGACGGTCACCCGGCCGTGGGCGCTGATGGAGGTCTGCGGCGGCCAGACCCACTCGATCATCCGGCACGGCATCGACCAACTGCTGCCCGAGGAGGTCGAGCTGATCCACGGCCCCGGCTGCCCGGTGTGCGTGACCCCCCTCGAAGTCATCGACAAGGCACTGGCGATCGCCGCCCGCCCCGACGTGACCTTCTGCTCGTTCGGCGACATGCTGCGGGTGCCGGGCACCGACCGGGACCTGTTCCGGGTCAAGGGCGAGGGCGGGGACGTACGGGTGGTGTACTCGCCGCTGGACGCCCTCCGGCTCGCCCGGCAGCGCCCGGACCGGCAGGTGGTGTTCTTCGCCATCGGCTTCGAGACGACCGCTCCCGCCAACGCCATGGCCGTGCACCAGGCCCGCCGCCTGGGCCTGGACAACTTCAGCCTGCTGGTCTCGCACGTCCGGGTGCCACCGGCCATCGAGGCGATCATGACGGCCCCGGCCTGCCGGGTGCAGGGCTTCCTCGCCGCCGGGCACGTGTGCAGCGTCATGGGCACCGCCGAGTACCCGGACCTGGCCGAGCGGCACCGGGTACCGATCGTGGTCACCGGCTTCGAACCGCTGGACATCCTCGAAGGCATCCGCCGGGCCGTGCACCAACTCGAGCGCGGCGAGCACCGGGTGGAAAACGCCTACCCGCGCGCCGTGCGCGAGGCGGGCAATCCGGCCGCCCTGAGCATGCTCCAGGAGGTCTTCGAGGTGGCCGACCGGTCCTGGCGCGGCATCGGACGCATCCCCGCAAGCGGCTGGCGGCTGTCCGACGCCTACCGCGCCTACGACGCCGAGCACCGCTTCGACGTCGCGGGCATCCGCACCGAGGAGCCCGCCGTGTGCCGCGCGGGCGAGGTCCTCCAGGGCCTGATCAAGCCCACCGAGTGCTCCGCGTTCGGCACCGCCTGCACCCCGCGCACCCCGCTCGGCGCCACCATGGTCTCCAGCGAGGGTGCCTGCGCCGCCTACTACCTGTACCGCCGGATGACCGGACAGGCCTCGCCGGGCGCCCCGGCGCCGCAGGGCTCCCGCATCCCGCAGGAGGAGATGAACCCCGTTGGCTGAACTGGCTTCCGCGGCGGCCGACGCCCCCGTCGACCCGGCGAACTGGACCTGTCCCGCCCCCCTGCGTGACCAGCCGGTCGTGGTGATGGGCCACGGCGGAGGCGGCGCGCTGTCCGCCGAACTGATCCGGGACGTCTTCGCCCCGGCCTACGGCAACCCGGTCCTCGCCGCCATGGGCGACTCCGCCGTGCTCCACCTCGGCGGCACCCGGCTGGCGTTCTCCACCGACTCCTACGTCGTCAGGCCGCTGTTCTTCCCGGGCGGCAGCCTCGGCGACCTGGCGGTCAACGGCACCGTCAACGACCTGGCGATGAGCGGCGCCCGGCCCGCCTACCTCTCCGCTGCCTTCGTGCTGGAGGAGGGCGTGGAACTGACCGTGGTCGACCGGATCGCACGTGCCATGGGTGCGGCCGCCGAAGCCGCGGGCGTCACCGTGGCCACCGGCGACACCAAGGTGGTGGAGGCCGGACACGGCGACGGCGTGTACGTCACCACCGCCGGGGTCGGTGTCGTGCCCGAGGGAGTGGACATCCGTCCGCAGCGGGCCCGGCCGGGCGACGCCGTCATCGTCAGCGGCCCGATCGGCCTGCACGGTGTGGCGATCATGAGCGTCCGGGAGGGCCTGGAGTTCGGCGTCGAGGTCGCCAGCGACACCGCGCCCCTGGGGGACCTGGTGGCCGCCATGCTGGCCGTCACCCCTGACATCCACGTGCTGCGCGACCCCACCCGGGGCGGTCTCGGCGCCTCCCTCAACGAGATCGCCCGCGCCTCCGGCACCGGGGTCCGGCTGCGCGAACGCGCCATCCCCGTCCCCGAGGCGGTCGCGAACGCCTGCGGATTCCTGGGCCTCGACCCGCTGTACGTCGCCAACGAGGGCCGGCTCGTCGCCTTCGTGCCGCCCACCGAGGCGGAGGCCGTCCTGGAGGCGATGCGTGCCCATCCACAGGGCGGCGGAGCCGTGCTCATCGGCGAGTGCGTCGCCGACCATCCCGGCATGGTGGTCGTCGCCACCGGCCTCGGCGGCACCCGGGTCGTCGACCTGCCACTGGGGGAGCAACTGCCGCGCATCTGCTGACCATTGGAGCCGAGAGGCTCCTGCCGGTGCACGACGCACCGGCAGGGGCCTCTCGGCCGCCTGGCGGGCCCGTCAAGGCGCGGGCGACGGGGCGGGTTCGATGGCGGTGATCTCCAACTCCCGTCCGCTGCGCAGGTCCCGCGACGGACGGTCGCAGTGCGGGCACCAGAAGAACGGGGGCATGCCGACCGGGAACTCCGTGTCGCACGGGACGCAGTAGGCGTGCGCGGTCACCTGCTCGACGACGAGCCGGGCCCCGGCCAGGGCGGTGCCCTCCCGGGCGACCTCGAAGGCGAAGCTCAGCGCGTCGGGTACGACCCCGGCCAACTCGCCCACCCGGACCGTCACCACCGACACGGCGCCCGTCCCCTCGGCCCGTGCGGCCTCGTCGGCCTGCTCCACGATGGCGGTCGCGATCGACAACTCGTGCATGTCGGTCAGCTCCGATCGGCCAGTTCCGTCCGGTCAGTTCCGTTTGGTCAGTTCTGCTTGGTCAGTTCTGTTCGGTCAGCTCCGCGAAGAACTCCTCGACGGCGGGCCACACCCGGCCCCCGCCGGACAGGCCCCGCCACTCGCGGCGGACCACGGCCAGCATCCGGAAGCAGTCGTCGACGGGCACGATCCAGTGGTGGTCCAGGCCCTGGACGGTGTTGACGAGCAGCGCCTCCACGTCGGGCTCCATGGACGCGAGTTCGGGGAACCGGGTGGTCAACTGCCGCCAGACCGCCGCGTCCACCTCCCACCGCATGGCACCCGCCGGGCTCGGGCCCTCGGCGGTGACCGTGCCGTCGGCGCGCGGCACGAAGAAGACCAGACCGACCGGCACCCCCAGCGCGGCCGTGTCGACGCGCGGAAGCCGCACCCGGCGCCGAGGGACGAGCCGGTAGTGCCCGCCACCCGCCCCGTCCTCGGCGAAGAGCACCGAGCAGGGGCCGCAGGCGCACCGCACCTCGGCCTCGGCGGTGTCGTAGAGGTGGCGGTGGTCCTCGGGCACCGGCGCGGCGCACAGATCGCACACCTCGCCCGGTGCCGCGGAGGCCCGGCCGGCCGAGGAGCGGATGAGGCGGGCCAGCGCTCCGTCCCCGCTCACCGTGGCTCCTGCGACCGTGGCGCACCCCGGCGCGCGAGCGTCTCCAGGGGGACGAACGCGGGAGCCGCCTGCCGCTCGGACACGCCGGGCACCGCCTCCACCGCCGCCAGTTCCGGAGCGGCGGCGAGCACGGCCGCACGGACGGCGCCGGTCACGTCGCCCGTGGCGCCGCCGCATCCGGAACCGCACCCGCCGCCGCCCGTGGTCACCCGCACCCGGGCCACCTGTTCCTCCAGGCCCATCCACTCGACGTCGCCGCCGCGCTCCCGTACGGCCGGGCGCAGCCGTTCGACGGCGCGCGCCGCCCGCCGCTCGGGCGGCTCGGGGTGGATCTCGTGCAGGACCAGCAGGTGGCCCACCAACTCGTCCTCGGCCAGACGCAGCGTCAGTTCGGGGTCCGCACGGTCGAGGACGCGGCCCAGGGCCTCGCCGTAGACCTCGGTCAGCAGCCGCACCGCATCCAGGGCGGACCGCACGGTCGGTCCCGGAGCGGACTCGAGCCCCGCGAGGAGTTCGTCGAGCCGGGCGAGCCGCGCCTCGACGTCCGGGTCCGCGAGCCGACCGGACCGGGCGTCCTGCTCCGTGTCAGGCATGTTCGGCTCCGTAGGTGGGGGTGTGGGTGGTGGTGAGGGTTTTGCCGTTGCCGAGGTACATGTGGACGCCGCAGGGGAGGCAGGGGTCGAAGCT